>JASBTC010000334.1 GCA_030148625.1 Sphingobium sp.
CCGCGAATTCCAGGCCGGTGCGCGCAAGCCGCCAGCCGGCGCCATCGCGCGTCAGCACCGCCGGACCGGTGAGCTTGACCGGGCGGCGATCGATGGTCCCTTCCCCCACCAGCGATATGCGATCGGGCGAGATATCGGCGATGGTCTGCAGATCGAATGCCCGGCCGCGCGCGCCGGCAAAGGATGCGCGGACCTGGCCCGCACCATCCTTGAGCTTCGCATTGCCGGCCAGTCGCGCGAGCACGATATTGCCGCGCCTCAGCCCCCGCGCATTGACCGTCGCATCGATCGTGGTGCCCGCCGGATCGAGCAGCACCACCGCCTCCAGCCGGCCGCGACGGATCGAAAGTTCGGGTGGCCCCGGGAAACGGGCGCCGTTCGCCGTCAACGCGATCGCGATCCGCTGGATATCGTCGACCGGATTGAAGGTCAGCGATCCGTCGAGCCCACCGCCAACCACATCGAGCCGCCCGTCGAAACCGCCGGGCAGGCTGCGCAATGCGCCCTTCGCCGTCGTGCCGGCAATCTTGAGTTCGGCCACCGCGATCGTCGCGGCTTGGCCGGAAGGCAGCAGGATCGCACCATTGCTGGTGAACGGCCCCAGCGTCGAACCACCCGCGGCCTGATAGGCGAAACCCTGTGCATTGGGATCGAGCTGCAACCGGACGTCGCTCAGCCCCAGCGCATCCATCGGCCGCGCCAGCACCAGATCGATCTTCGGCCGGTCGATCGCGCCGTCCAGCGTCATGCGGAACGCGCCATATTGCGACTGGGTGCCGGCGCCCTCGATATGGAAGCTGCCGTCGTTGCGGCGATAGCCATTGCCGGTCAGGCGGATGCCCGGCGCGGTCAGGCGCAGATTGCGCAGATAGAGTATGCCGTCGGGACCGCGCTCCAGCCCGGTATCGATCATCGGCAGTCCGCCGGCGAGCCCGCGCAGGAACGCATTGTCGAAGCGCCGGACCCAGGCCTGGGCCCGGCCGACCACGCGGGTGCCCTTGCCCCCCGCCCCCGGCACGACGCTGAGCCTGGTCTTGACGTCGACGATGCCGAGCCCCGGGATCAGGTAGCGCGAGAGCTGGCCCGAAATCGTCACCTCATAGCGTCCGCTCACCATGTCGACGAACAGCGACACGGTGCTGGTCAGCTTGTCCGACCGCAGCTTGAGCCCGTCGCCGGTCAGCGTCTTGGCCGTCACCTTGAGCAGCCCGTCGACGCGCAGATTGGCGAGGATGCCGCCGGCGACATCGCCGACGCCCGTCACCCGCCGCGCGGTCAGGTTGAGCGGGACGAGCAGCGGCTGCTTGCCAAAACGGCCCTTGCCCGTCGCGCGCACGCTCTCGAAACCGGTCTGGTCGAATGCGACGCGCGGTGCGGTCAGCAGATATTCGAAGCGCGCAGTATCGAACCCGCCGTCGAACATCGCGCTAAGCTGGATATTCTGCCCCGTCATATTGGGGAAAAGCGCCGCGGGCTGGAGCAGCTTCCCGGTGACGCGGACATTGTCGAAGGCCGATCGCGCCAGATCGATCGCGCCTTCGGCGCGGACGGACAGCGCGTGCGAGCCCAGCGACACGCTGCCGTCGAGCCGGCGATCGACCAGGGTCGCGCGCGCATCGATCGCGATACGCGGCTGCGTCATCCGCATCACCTTGCCCTGGCTGATCAACGACGGCGCAATGAAGCCGCGCAACCCGTAGACACCCTTGTCGGCGGAAAGATCGAGATCGATGCCGCGCTTGCCCGACAGGTCGGCGCGCGCCTCGCCCTTCCATGCCGTCCAGGTGCCATTGCCCGTCACATCGGCGGCGATCGCGCGCTTCATACCCAGGATCGCACCGAACACGCCATTTTCGGGCGAGCGCAGCCGCGCCTCGATATCGAACCGGTCGCGATCGGGCTCGGCGTCGAGCATCAGCACCAGCCGGTCGCCGCCACCCTCGACCGCCGCATCGAGCGTCACCTTGGCGCGTCCCGCACGGACATCGGCGGCGCCGGTCAGGCGGCCGATCCGGCGCTGGCCGGCAATGGCGGGTTCGAAACGCAGCCGGTCGATCTTCAGCGAGCCGATCGAGATATCGAAGCCGGGAAGGATCGGCCCCTTCTTCTCGGACGGATTGAATTTGGGCGATTTGTGCAGCGTCGCGAGCGGCGCATGGAGCGAGCGTATGTCGAGCCGGTTGGCCAGCCAGCCCAGCGGCCGCCAGTCCAGCCGCACATCGGGGGAATCGAGCAGCAGGCCCTGGGCGTCATAGACTCGCAGGTCGCGCAGCCGCGCTTCGCCGAAGATCGATCCGTCGATCCGGCCGATGCGGATGCGCAGGCCCGATTTGGGAGCCATGCGCTCGATCCGGTCGATCAGCAGGCGATGGCCGGGGCCGGTATCGATCGCCCAGATCGCGGCGAGCACAAGCAGCAGCAGCGCCAGGACGCCGCCGCCCACCCATTTCGCGACGCGCTTCAAAACGCCTGACCCAGCGAGACGTAGACGGCGACGCGCGGATCGCCCTTTTGTGGATTGATCGGCGTGCCGACATCGACACGGATCGGCCCGAAATTGGTGTAGTAACGACCGCCAATGCCCGCGCCGAGCCGCAGATTGTTAAATTTGGGGATGCCGCCAGCCGAGATATTGCCCGCGTCGACAAAGGGCACGATCCCGAAATTGCCGAAGCGCACACGCGCTTCGAGCGAGAATTCGGCAAGGCTGCGGCCGCCGATCGGATCATTGTTCACGTCGCGCGGCCCGATCGACTGATAGCCATAGCCGCGCACCGAGCCGCCGCCGCCCGCATAGAAACGCCGCGACGGTGCGATGCGATCGCGCGAGGCGCCATAGATCGTGCCCAGCCGCGTCCGCCCGGCCAGCACGACGCGGTCGCTGACCGGGAAATAGCCGCTCGCGTCGACCTGTGCCTTCAGATAGCCGAAGGTACCCGACTGGAACGATCCCTCGGGCGAGACGCGGCCGCTCAGACGGAAACCCTTGGTCGGATTGAGCAGATCGTCCGATCCGTCATAGGCCAGGGTGGCCGGCAGCGCGCCGATGAAGAAAGTGCGGTCGACGGGAACGACGCCGTTGCCGATGATCCCGCGTTCGCGCGACGCGAGCAGCTCGGCGCCGATCGACCAGGTCCATTTCTTCTGGAAGAT
This sequence comes from Sphingobium sp., assembly GCA_030148625.1. The sequence continues at coordinate 3,154 of JASBTC010000334.1, forward strand.
GATGTTGGTCTGCCGCTCGAGGCTGCCCGACAGCGAAAAGGTCTTCGCTTCATAGGCATCGCGATTGACATGGCTTGCGGCGATCTGCGCGTTGAGCACGCGATCGCGCGCGCGGAAATTGCTGCGGCGGAGCGTCGCGCTGATCAGCTGTTCCTGGGTGCCGGCAACGCCGCGAAAAGTGACCGCGCCTTCGGGCTTGAAGAAATTGCGATGCGTCCAGCTCACCTCCGCACGCGCGCCTTCGCCAGTGCCATAGCCCAGTTCGCCCGCGATGGTGCGCGGCGGTGCCGGCTCAAGCGTCACGGCGACGTCCACCGTCTCCGGCGTCTGGCCGGGCACGGTTTCGACCTTGGCCTGCGACACCAGGCCGGTCTGGATCAGCGCGCGACGCAGATCGTCGATCATCGCGGCATCATAGGAATCACCCGGATCGAAGCGGGCGATCGTCTGCACATGGCGTGCGCTGAACACGCGATCGTCGGCGATGGTGACGCGGCCGAAGGTGCGCGGCGTACCGGGATCGATATCGATCACCAATGTCGCGGTGCGTTCGTCATGATCGACGACGACCTCGGGCTCGCCGACCTTGGCGAAGGGAAAGCCCGCACGCCCGATCTTGAGCTTCAGCGCTTCTTCGCCGGCCAACACCTTGTCGGCATCCACCGCATCCTCGGCCTTGACGTCGAACGCCTTGCGCAGGGCATCGGCCTTGTCGCCCGCGCGCTCGACCCCGCGCAGTTCGACGCCGGCGAAGCGATAGACCGGGCCGGGCTCGGCATCGAGCACCACCAGGATGCGGCCGTCCGTCTGCGTCTCGACACGCGTCTCGACCTGGGCGTCGTAATGGCCGGCCGCGCGCAACAGGGTGGCGAGCAATTCCTCGTCCTCGCGCGCACGGCGGTCGATCTGCGCGACATTCGCCGCCTTGCCTTCATTCTGCTCGAGCGCCGACAAGGCATCGAACCGCTCGCGCAGTTGCGGCGCGGTGACCCCATCCAGCCCGTCGAGCCGCACCGAATAGCGCCGGTCGCCCTCGACCTCGGTCTGCACGGCAGGGCCGGGCGCCGACGGATCGGCAGGCAAGTCGGCATCCTTGGTCAGGTCGGGCCAGTCCACACCGAATTCGGGAAGATCCGCCAGCGGCGCCTCGGGATCGAGCGGGGCCTCACCCGGCGGCGGCGGCACGGCGACCGTCACGGGCGGCGGTTGCACAGTGTCCTGCGCAAACACCGGCGCAGTCCGGCCCGCACATAGCAAGGCCAGGACAGCCAAGGCACGGGACAACGGAAGACCGGAACGCATCTCCGATCCCTAGCCCGAGTTGATGACGCTCGCCAGCGTGATCAGCGCGCAATTTCAATGGTTCGGCGCGAATTCCGCCGCACTGGTCAGTGGCGCGACCCGTCCGCGGTCTGACGCGACAGCGAAACGATCAACCGTTCGATCTGCCGCCAACGGCAGAAATGCCGGACATTGCCGATATCGCGACTGCGGTTCGCGAGCGCCGCCGCCTCGAATCCCGCATTCGCGCCATGGATTGCCATTAATCGCGCGGCGTCTTCCCATGACGCGCGATCCACGAAAGGCGTGGACGCCATAACGATGTTCCCCCAAATTTCCCCCTGGTCAGCACTCTCCATCACGATCCGTGCCAAATGAAGCACCACGCAAACACGCCTAACATGATGGTCACCAAAGGCTTACAATGTGCCGATACGGGATCGGCATGCCGTTATGGGACTCGGCTGCACCGGTTCGGGGCGGATGCGGACGCGCCGGAACCGCTGGCGCATGGCGGCGCGACGTGGCATGCGGCGCGGATGCAAGGCTCCCAACGCTCCCCGCGCGCCGGTGGCGCAGCGATCGCACTGCTGGCGCTGGCCGGTGCGGTGATCGGCAATCATTATGGTCAGGCCTCGATCGGCCTGCTCGCCGGCCTGGCGAGCGGCGGCGCGATCGCGCTGACGCTCTGGGCGCTCGACCGACGCCGGGGTTGATCCCGAACGCCGGGCACTCGAACCAGCGGATACCGAGTCCGAAAGCCCTATTGCCGAAGGGGTTTTACGCGAAAGCCGTCAGGCGATGCGCCGCGCCGCCCAGACCACGCGGCCGATGATCTCGACGCTGTCGGGCGCGCAATCCGGCCAGCTCGGATAGGCCGGATTGTCGCTGCGCACCGCCAGCCTGGGACCGACCGGGTTGAGCGCCAGCCTTTTGACCCGCTGCGCATCGTCCATGCGCTGCACATAGATGCCGTCGCGCAGTCGCGCAGCCGCGTCGGCGCGATCGACCAGGATCTCGTCACCATTCGATAGCGTGGGCGACATGGAATCGCCCGCCACCTGAATGATCGACAAGTCGGCCAGGCCGCTGCCGACCAGCGTGCGCAGCCATTCCGCCTCGAACGCGACATGCTGGCGCGGTCGCTCGTCGCCGGCAAAGGCGCCCGGCCCGGCCGATGCACCGATCTCCAGCCGCGGTACCGAGACGAGCCCGCGGCGCGGTACCCGCCCCGTTTCCACCGGTACCGGCGCCGGATCGACGGGCCGGCCACCCAGCCGCTCTTCGGTCACGCCGAAATAACGCGCCAGCGTTCGCCGGTCTTCCTCGGCGAGCCGCTTCGGCGTTCCCCGGCGGATGAACTGCTGAATATAGGCGGCGTTGCGTCCGATCATTTTCGAGATCGACGCCATATCGTCGCCCCTCTCGCGGATCAGCGCATCGAGTGCGTCACGGGGATCGATCGTCTCCATTTCGGACATATAGCAATAGGAAGTTTCCTTTGCAATGTAGGAAATTTCCTATCACGGTAGGAAACTTCCTAGTGAGCGAGTCGAGAGGGTGAATATGCATATGCTGAGACGGATCGAGCGACACCTGCGGCGCTTCGACGTTGCGCCGACACGGTTCGGTCGGGACGCGGCCGGCGACCCCCGCCTGGTGCTCGATATGCGCAATGGACGCGAACCGGGGCCGCGCATGGTGGAGCGGATCACGCGTTTCATCGACCGTCGCGAAGCCGAAGCGAGGGCAGAGTGACGCGGATGGCCGATCCTCATGGCGGGCTGCTGCGCGCGCTCGATGTCCGCTTTCGCGCGGCCGGAATCGCCCCCATGCTCGAATCGAGCCGCAGCGAACGCTGGGCGAGCTCGACCTTTGCGGGCGCCCGGCACAGTTTCAACTTCATATGCGCGCGCGATGCCGGCGGCGACGGCATCGATGCGCTTGCGCGCGAACTCGACGAAGCGGAAATCAACCTTCCCGATCATCTGGTCGCGGATATCGCACTGTCGCCCGGCGATGCCGGATTCACCGTCGATGCGCTGACCGTGGAAGCGCGATTGTAACGCGCGACCGCTCAGCGCGATCGGGCGCTCATGCGCTGCAAGGTGCCGAGCGCATCGCGCAATGCGACGTCAATATCGGGTTGGGGATCGGTAAATCCGGGCTCGGAGGGCGGCGGAGTCTCGCGGCCCGCCAGACGGCGTTCAAAGCCGGTCTCGAGCCGGCGGACCAGCGCGGGAATGCTGCCCTCGATCGCGCTGCGTGCCGGCGATACCGGAATTGGCGCCGGATCCGCGAAACCGGGCTCGCGATCGAGTATCAGCGGAGCGATCGCTTCCGGCACAGTGACCGAGGCTTCGGGCAAAGCGACGGGGGCGATCTCGTCGGGCGCGTCGGACGGCGCATAGGCCGGCTCGGATACGGGCTCGTCCCATTCCGCCACGGGTTCGGGCGCCGGCGCGACCATTTCCGGCTCAAGGACCAGAGGCGGCTCCAGGATCAGGGGCGGCTGGGGCGCAATATCGGGCGCGACCAGGGATTTGGCCGACTCGGCGGTGATGCTGTGGAACGGCGCACCCAGGTCGCGTGCGGCCATGATCGGGCCGCGACGCAGGTCCTCGACCTGATCGTGCTCCGGCATTTCATCGGGCTGGGCGGTATCGAAGATCACTTCGTCCGCGCTGCGCCGCGTACGCGGCGCGCGGATGCGAATGGGTGGCAGCCCCTCCAGCGCACGCAGCAGCACGAAACAGGACACCGCCATGACAAGGCCGCAGATCGCCGCAAGCAAGCCGCGCGCGGTCTGGCCGAGCGGCGGCGCGGCGGCGGGCAGCACCGATGCGAGACCGGTCTGCTCGACGATCGATTCGAGCATGGTCAGCGGCAGCATCATGACGATCAGTCCGACCGCGATACCGCAAGAAACGCCCATCCATAGCGGCATGGGGAGAATCGGTCGCTTGGCGGAGGCTTTCGCCATCATGTCATCCTTCAGAGCGTACGGCCGACCAGCCGTTGGTAAACAGGGTGATAACGCGAAATGTTTGACGACCAGTTACGATCCCTTTCGACAAAGGCGCGCGCGACGTCGCGGCGCACCTCCCAGTCGGCGCGATCGGCGAACAGCGCGGCCAGTGCATCGGCAAGCGCGCGCGGATCGTCGGGTGGAAACAATGTGCCGGTCACGCCATTCTCGATCAATTCCCGATGCCCGCCGACATCCGATGCCGCGACCAGCCGCCGCTGCGCCATCGCCTCCAGCGGTTTCAACGGCGTGACCAGTTCGGTAAGGCGCATCGCCTTGCGCGGATAGGCCAGAATATCGACGAGCCCGTAATAAAGCTCGACCTGCTCATGCGGCACACGGCCGACGAAATGGATACGGTCGGCGACCGGCGATGCCTCGGCCTGCGCACGCAAGGCGTCCTCCATCGGCCCGCCTCCGACCATCAGCAGATGCGCGCGCGGCCGTGCCGCCACCAGCATCGGCATGGCGGCGATCAGATCGTCCAGCCCCTCATAATCATAGAAGCTGCCGATGAAACCGATCACCTCGGCATCGTCCAGCCCCAGGGTGCGCGCCAGCGCGGCATCGGGCGGAGGCGGATCGCCGAACAGCGCCAGATCGACGCCGTTGGGCGAAACGATGATCTTGGCAGCATCGACGCCGCGCGCGATCAGATCCTGGCGGAGGCCGTCGCAGATCACCGCGACCGCGTCCGCCCGCTTGACCGCGCGCGTCTCCAGCGCGCGGGTGACGCGGTAACGTGCCGATCCCTCGCGCCCGGTGCCATTGCCGACCGCGGCATCCTCCCAGAAGGCGCGGATCTCGTAGACCAGCGGCAGATCGTGCCGGTCGGCGACACGCTGCGCCGCGATCGCATTGAGCACCGGCGAGTGGGCGTGGAGGATATCGGGTTTCCATGCGCGCACCACCGCGTCGATGCTGTCGGCGAACAGGCCGATCTCGCGCCATTCGCGCAAGGGACTCGGCCCCTCGGGACGCGCGACGGTGCGGAAGAAATCGAGCCCGTCGACGGTTTCCCGCTCCGGTCCCGCCGCACTGTGGCGCGGCCCCGTCACTCCGGCGACCGTCCAGCCGCGCTCGATCTGCGCCTTCAATATGGCGCGCGTGCGGAATGTGTAGCCGCTGTGCATCGGCAGGCTATGGTCGAGAATGTGCAGGATACGCACGCGCGAGAGTCTTCCCCAGGTCGTTTTCACCTGCTCTTTTGCACGGCAAGGTTTAACGCGACGTCAACCGCATTACGCTAGGCCGACGCCTGTGATCGACAATTTCTCCCTCGCGCTGACTCACGGCCTGTTGCTGCTCGTCGCGTGGCGGCTGCTGTTCCGCGCCGACCTCGACAGCGAGCCGCCACCGCCGGCCGAGGAAGCGCCGACGCCGAAATTCGGAACCAGAAAACCGCCGGGGAAACGCTTCGGTGCGTGATCTCGTCTTTCTGGGTTTCCTCGCGACATTCATCGCGCTGGGCTTTCGGCGGCCGTTCCTGTTCGTGCTCGTCTATGCCTATATCGACATCGTCTCGCCGCAGCGGCTGACCTATTACCTGCTCAACGCCATCCCGATCTCGATGATCGCGGCGGCGCTTGCGATCATGGGCTGGGTGATCGCGGACAACAAGGCGAATGCCCGGGTCGCCCCACGCCAGGGCCTGATCCTGCTGCTGATGGTCTATTGCGGGATCACCATGACCTGGTCGAACTTCCCGCTCGACGCCGCCGAGAAATGGGACTGGGTTTGGAAGGGGCTGGCATTTTCGGCGTTCCTGCCACTCACCCTCCATACCCGGCTCAGGATCGAGGCGCTGATCCTCACCCTGATCCTGTGCGCCGGATCGATCATCATCGTAGGCGGACTCAAGACTGCTATGTCGGGCGGTGGCTATGGCGTGCTCAACCTGATGGTCAGCAACAATTCGGGGCTCTACGAATCGAGCATCATCTCGACCGTGGCGATCGCGATCATCCCGCTGATCTTGTACATGATGAAGCACGGCACGATTTTTCCGCCCGAATGGCGCGTCACATTGTTCGGTGCAGCGCTCTGCTTTGCCTGTTTCCTGATGCCGATCGGCACCGAAGCACGCACCGGACTGGTCTGCATCGGCGTGCTCGCGGTACTGCTGCTGCGCTTCAGCAAGCGGCGCATGGTCTGGATCGGCCTGGCGGGCATGGCCGGGCTGATCGCGCTGCCGCTGCTGCCCAGCAGCTTCACCCAGCGGATGGACACCATCAAGGAATATAAGGCCGACGAAAGTGCCGGCACGCGCCTCGCGGTCTGGGGCTGGACGTGGAACTACGCCAAGGATCATCCGATGGGCGGAGGATTCCACTCCTATCGCGAGAACAGGATCTCGTTCCAGACCGTCAAGACGACGCAATCGGGCGCGAACACCACGGTCACGACCGAGCAGGAGACCGACGAGGGCCGTGCCTTCCACAGCGCCTATTTCGAGATGCTGGGCGAACAGGGCTATCCCGGGCTCGCGCTGTGGCTGCTCATCCAGGGCATCGGCCTGTTCCGGATGGAAGTGATCCGTCGCCGCTACAAGGACAGCACGGCCGAGCATCAGCGCTGGATCGCACCGCTCGCGATCGGGCTGCAGCATACCCAGATCATCTATCTGGTCGGCGCGACCTTCGTTGGCATCGCCTTCCAGCCCTTTATCTGGATGCTGATCGCGATCCAGATCGGGTTCGACACCTATGTCACGCGCCGCGCACGCGAAGCGGCGTTCGTGCCGGTGGCGAAGCGCAACCGCGCAACGTCCACGCCCCAAGTCTCGGAGAGCTGATGGCCGGCATCTTCCTCGTCCAGGCGGACGGCAGTCCGTTCGCCGAAACCGCGCTGGCCGAAGCGCGCGCACAATTCGCGCTGCACGGCTTCACCGGCGGCGGCGAAGCGGCGCTGCCCGGCTGGCATCTGCTCCACCGCCCCTATGTCCATGGCGGACCGGAAACCTTCCTCGCCAGGGGCGATGAAATGGTCGCGGTGGCGGGCACGCTCGTCGTCGACGGACTGATGGGCCGCGCCGCGCTCGCGGCGCTTCTCGATCACGCGGCCCCGCCCGCGCTCGACTGGTCGCGGATCGGCGGTCAGTTCGTCGCGCTGCTGCGCAAGAACGGACGGACATTCCTGTTCACCGATTATTTCGCGGCGTTCCAGCTGTTCCACGATAATGACCATCGCGTCTTCTCCACCTCGCTGCTCGCGACCGCCAAGGCGCTGCCGCGCCTCGCCTTCGACCACCAGGGTGTCTACGAATTCGCGTTCAACGTCGTGCCGGTGGGCGACGACACCGTCTTCGCCGATCTCAAGACGCTTTCGCCGCGCCGGATGATCGAGCTGACCGCCGACGGCGTCGTCCGCCATGCCATCGACAAGCCCCTGCCCGCCGCCGCGTCGCACGAAAGCGTGGAGGAGCGGCTGCCGCGCCATGTCGAACGGCTCCAGTCGATCGTCGGCGCGCATGTCCGCCAGTTCGGCGACCAGGTGAATTGCCCATTGTCGGGTGGTCTCGATTCCCGCCTGCTGCTCGCATCGCTGCGCGCGGCCGGGTCCACGCCCTATATCTATGTCTATGGCGATCCCGGCGACGCCGATGTCGATGTCGCACTGGCGATCGGCGCGGCCGAGGGATTCACGGTCGATTATGTCGATAAGGGCCGCCCGCCGCCCGAGCCCGACGCGTTCCCCGCGCTGGTCGAAAGCAATTTCCACGATCTCGATGCATTGCCCACCTATGGCAATATCTTCGACGAAGGCGGCTATGGCGACGCCCGCCAGGCCCGCCATGCCGATGGCAGGCTGGCCGCATCCGGGGGCTGCGGTGAGATCTTCCGCGATTTCTTCTTCCTCGCCGACCGCCCCGCCAGCCCGCTCGCGGTCGCGCGGACCTTTTTCGCGCGCTTCGCGCCCGGCGACGCTACGGCGGCGTTCGATGCCCGCACCTTCCTGGCGCGGATCGGCGACAAGATCGCCGAGGCGATCGATGCGCCGTCACGCGATGCGAAAGTGCCCCGCGCGCTGATCGAACAGGTGTATCCGCGCGTCCGCTGCCGCGCGCTGTTCGGCCGCGAGATCGGCGTGGAAGCGCGGCTCGGCGCCTATCTGATGCCCTTTCTCGATCACCAGCTCGTGGCGGAAGCGATGACGCTGCCGATGCGGCTGAAACATGCCGGCCGTTTCGAGGCGATGCTGCTCAACGCCATCGATCCCGCACTGGCGCGGCATATGAGCGCCTATGGCCATGATTTCGCCGGACCGCCCAGCCGCCATCACCTGTTCGAGGAATGGTCGTCGCGCATCCGCCCGAGTTGGGTGCGCGCACGCAGCTATGCGATCCGCCGCCGGCTGGGCCCGATCGGCGACGAGCATGGCGGGTTGCTGGAACCCGATTATATGCGCCGGGTGATCGACCTCGAATTTCCGGCGATGCGGCGTTTCTTCAATATCGATGCGATCACCGACAGCGGCATGTGGCGCCGGATCGCGTGTCTGGAATATCTCGCGACGCATCTGGGATCGCGGATGACGGGGTGAACCTTATTCGTTAGCGGCTACCGTTGTTCGAGACCCGAGCCTTCTTCAAAAGTCGGATCGTCATTGCGAGGGGCGAAGTCCCGCGGCAATCCAATGCTTCGGCGCCGCTGGATTGCTTCGCTTCGCTCGCAATGACGGAAATTTCAAAGTCGACGACCTGCGTTCAACGTGACGCCAAGGGCGTGATCCGCTGACCCAGAGTGTTGCCGCGGACCATGATCGTGTCCTTGGTCCAGTTCCCCACCAGGGTCGTGCTTTCCTTGAAGTCGGGCGCCAGCGTCGCGGTGTTGCCCTCGACGATCAGGCCGGTCGACGAGCGTTCGCGCTCTTCGGGTGCGACGGTGATGATCGTCGAGTAATTGTCCTTATTGGGCCCGACCACGAAGGTGTTGCCGGAGATCCGCCCGGTCGCGCCATTGGGCAGGTCGATCGCATAATTTGTGTGCTGGCCCAGGCTGTCGTCGAAACTGCTGTCGCGCACTTCGATGCGCGCGGCGCGGCTCTTGACGTAATGGCCGCCGGTGCCGCGTTCGAAGCGCGATTTCTCGATGCTCAGCGATCCGTAATGGCCGATATAGACGCCATGCGCGCCGTTGCCCGTCGGATCCTTGCCCAGCCCGGCAAAGGTCGAATGGACGATGCGGATCGCGCTCGACGGATCGGTTGCCGACAGGATACCGCACTGGCTGTCGAGGAACATGGCGTTGACGACGTCGAGATTGCCCTTTTCGATGCGGATGCCGGCACCGTTGCCGTCGGGCACGAAATTGTGACGGAAAACGAGCCCTTCGACGCGCGCGGCGGCGCCACGCAGCACCAGCGTCGCCTTGCCTTCGCAGATCGCGTTTTCGAACACGGCCTTGCCCGCCTCGGCGGCCACGAAGGCGACGCGTCCGCCCTCCTGCACCGCGCAATCGCTGTAACGGCCGGGCGCGATCCGGATCGTGCCGGTGCCGTCGCCGATCGCGGAGACCGCATCCTGCAGCCGCGCGAACGACCGGCCGGTCTCGGCAACGGTAAAGGGTGCAGTGCCCGATTGCGACGCGGCCGGCGCGGCAAGGGCGAATGAGACGACGAACAGCGCGGGAAGGCGCATCGATATCCTCCAGAACCGGCGCGACGCAGAATCGCCGCGATACCGCGCTGCATAATCGCGATGCGTCACCAATTGGTTAGGATAGGCAGTTCGTTAACCTAATGAAATTTCCATCGCTCCCTTGTCATTCCGGCTTTCGCCGGAATGACGATAGGGTGGCGGATACCCTCAGCGCCGCTCGATCGCCTCGATCAGCGCTTCGGTGAAGGCGGGGATATCGTCGGGCTGGCGGCTGGTGATGAGGAATCCGTCGGTCGCGACTTCCTGGTCGACCACTTTTCCCCCGGCATTGGCGAGGTCGGTCCGCACCGACGGCCAGCCGGTCACGGTGCGCTCGCGGATCACGTCCGCCTCCACGAGCAGCCAGGGGCCGTGGCAGATCGCGGCGATCGGCTTTTCGGCATGGGCAAAGTCGCGCACCGTGTCGATCGCCTTGCGCTCCATGCGCAGGCTGTCCGGATTGGCGACGCCGCCGGGCAGCAGCAGAGCGTCGTAGGCATTGGGGTCGACCTCGTCGAGCACCAGGTCGGGCGTGATCCGGTCGCCCTGCCGATCATGCTTCTTGCCCTGGATCGGCGCGGCATTGGGCGATGCGAGATGGACCGTCGCGCCCGCCTCGATCAGCGTCTGGCGCGGCTCGAACAGCTCGGAATTCTCGAAGCCGTCAGTGGCCAGGATCAGGATCCTGGCGTCGGAAATGCTTGGCATGCATGTCTCCCATGGGTTGATCGGTCGTGGCGAAGAACCCGCTCCGTCGATGCATCGTTCCGGAACGATCGGGTGGACCGTGGGTTGGAAAAGGCGAAACCATCCCGGAGGGTGCGTGCCCAAACTTTGTTATGTCGACGATGCCCTGCCCGGCATCACCCGCAGGAAGACCGGCCGGGCCTGGGCGTATTTCGATCCCGAAGGCAAACGGATCACCGATCGCGACGAGATCGATCGCCTGAACGCAATCGCGTTGCCGCCTGCCTATGTCGATGCCTGGTTCTGCCCGTCGCCGCACGGCCATATCCAGGCGACCGCCTATGACGACAAGGGCCGCAAGCAATATCGCTACCACCCCGATTTCCGTGCGCGGAAAGAAAGCGAGAAATATAATCGTTGCGCCGATTTCGGCCGTGCGCTGCCGCTGATCCGCGCACGCGTGGAAAGCGATCTGCGCCGCACCGCAATCGGCAAGGAGCGCGCGGTCGCGGCCATCGTCCGCCTGCTCGACCTCGGCCATCTGCGCGTCGGCAACGAAGCCTATGCAAAGGCGAACAGGAGTTTCGGCGCGACCACGCTGCGCAACCGCCATGCCAGCGTCAAAGGCACGACATTGCAGCTCAGATATCGTGCGAAATCGGGCAAGGACGTGACGATGAAGATCAGCGACGGATCGCTCGCGCGCTTCGTAAAACGCTGCCAGGACCTGCCCGGACAACATCTGTTCCAGTATCTCGACGCCGACGGCGCCGCCCATCCGGTAACCTCGAGCGACGTCAACGACTATCTGCGCGACGCATCGGGCGAGGATTTCACCGCCAAGAATTTCCGGACCTGGGGGGCGAGCGTGCTCGCCTTTGCCGCGCTTCACGCCAGCGATGCCCGGATGCCGCTCAAGGCGCTGCTCGAACCCGTCTGCGCCGCATTGGGCAATACGCCCGCGATCGCGCGCAAATCCTATGTCCATCCCGCGCTGACCGAATTGGCCGCGAGCAAGGAGGGCAATCCGCTGCCCTTGCATCTCCCCCGCGCCACCCGGTATCTGAGCCGCGCCGAACGCGGGCTGATCGATTATCTCGACTGCCTGTCCGCGGCACCGGCCAAACGCGCCGCCTGAAGAGGAGTCCCCGATGGCCGCTACCAACAAGAGCGCACCCGCGACTCTGCCAGACGTCGATGTCCGCGCATCGGTCACCCAGCTCTGGACCGACGGGCTGCGCTGGCTGGACAATCACAGCCTGCAGATCGTGATCGCCGTCGCCATCGCGACCGGCATCTTCTTCGCGCTGGTCGGCCTGCGCCGGCTGGGCATGAAATTGTGCGACAAGGAGGACCAGACCGGCTGGCGCACCGTGATCGGCCGCGCGGTTTCGCGCACCGGCACCTTCTTCATGGTCATGGTCTCCGCCAAGCTCGTCTCGGGCTATGCACAGACGCCCGACATGGTGGCGCGGACGATCAATTTCCTCTTCACCGTTTCCGCCGTGTTCCAGGCGGCGATCTGGGCGCGGGAGATCGTGCTGGGCGTCATCGAGCATCGCGCCGGCACCGACGCGAACCGCGCCGAAGCACTGGGCAGCGCGATGGGCATCATCCGGCTGCTGGTCACGGTGGTGCTGTTCGCGGTGGCGATCATCGTCGTGCTCGACAATCTCGGCGTCAACGTCACCGGCCTGGTCGCAGGCCTCGGCATTGGCGGCATCGCGATCGGCCTGGCCGCACAAGGCATCTTCTCCGACCTGTTCGCGGCGCTTTCGATCCTGTTCGACAAGCCCTTCCGGCGCGGCGACGCGATCAAATGGGATACGACATCGGGCACCGTCGAGCAGATCGGCCTCAAGACCACGCGGGTACGCGCGATCAGCGGCGAGGAAGTGATCATTTCCAACGCCAATCTGCTCAACAAGGAACTGCACAATATGGCGCGGCTCCATCGCCGCCGGCACGTGCTGACGATCGGCGTGACCTATCAGACGCCGCCCGAAATCTGCGCGGAGATCCCGGCGATGATCAAGGAGATCGTCGAGGCGCATCCCAAATGCCAGCTCATCCGCTGCGGCATGACGGCGTTCAGCCCGTCGAGCCTGGATTATGAAGTGCAGTTCGATGTGCTGTCCGAAGTCTATGACGAGGTGTTCGACGCGCGCAGCAAGGTGTGCATCGCGATCCTCCGGCGCTTCAACGCCGAGGGCATCGAATTCGCCTATCCCACCCAGACCAGCTTCACCGCCGCGCCCGACGGACGATTGATCATGCCCTATCCCAGCGAGACCAAGCTGGTCGCCCCCGATTCGGCACCGGCATCCGAACGGAAGCCGCGCTCCGGCAAGAGCGCCTGAATCAGCTTTCGGCTTCGTCCCCCGCGCGGCGCTTGCGGAACCATGCGACCGCGCCGCCAAGCGCGGCGATGATCAGGACGACGAACTTCTTGCCGAAGGCGAGCAGGATCGCGAGCAGCCCGAGCTTCTTCGCGGCGGCCACGCCGACGCCCGCGGCAACCAGCCCGGCGAGACCATATTCGGCCTTTTCATCGACTGCCTCGTCGAAATCGGCATAGCGCGAGCCGGGCTCGAACATCGCCGCCTTGCTGAACGAAGCGGCGGCGGTGCGGACCTGCGGAAGCTGCGGCATGCCGGCCACCATGTTCAGGCTCAGCACGCCGCGCCGTCCGAGCAGGCGGACGTCGTAGTTGAGCGTGTTCACCGGCTCGCCGTCGAACCTGATCTCACGCGCCCAGACCAGAGCATGCTGCGCACCGTCATAGGATGGCGGCTGCGCCCAGCCGACGAGATGCTGCCCGCCAAAGCCCGCCTTGCCCCGCTCGGCATTCATCGCCGCCTCGCTTTCGCGCGACTGGGTCAGCACCGCGTCGTAATCAGCGGTCTTGGCGTCGTCGTCGGCGACATAGCCGGTCTTCTCGAAAGTGATGACGGCGCCCCAGGGCGCATCGACGAAGGTCTTGCCCGCCGGAAACACCATGCCGAGCACATCGGTCACCGAGTCTGGAGGATTGCCCCAGCCGTCGGTCAACACACGTTTCGCTTCCTCGGCCGGGAGGAAATAATAATCCTTGCCCAGCGCAAGCGCCGCCTGGGCCTGGGGAATCCGGATCTGCCCATCGACGGGATGCAACGAGTCGAGCAGCGCCTTGAAACGTGCGCCGGCCGCCTCCGTGGCGGCATTTTCGGCAGCCGCAGCGGGCGGCGCAGCCCATGACATGGGAGCGGCCGCGACCAGACCGATCGCGACGAACGACTTCAACAATGCTTGGCGCATGGCATGATATCCCCCTATTTTCCGGCCCCGACCCCTTGCGGCGGCGAGCATGACATAATCGCGCCCTGTCACAAGCCTCAAACATCTCCAGAATCGACGAATCCGACGGATTCGATCGGCATCGCGCACGCGCGCTACGAACATATGATGGGCGTGGCGGAAGCGACGTTGCGGAATCCACGGCTTTTGACACATCGCCATGGCGCGCCCTATTTTCCCGCACGAACCGGGCTGGTCGCACAGGCATGCCGCGCGGCCGGCATCGGTGCCGGAGGAAAGGAAAAGCGTGAGCACCGTCACATCGCAGGAGCTGCAGGCCAGGATCGGCGAGGAGATCGGCGTCTCCGACTGGGTCGAAGTCACCCAGGCAATGATCGACAAATTCGCCGAGGCCACGGGCGACTATCAGTTCATCCATGTCGATCCCGACAAGGCGAAGCTGACGCCGTTCGGCGGCACGATCGCCCATGGCTTCCTGACGCTGTCGCTGATGCCCATGCTGATGCAGAAAGCGGACAGCCCCAGGATCGACGGCGTGAAGATGGGCGTGAACTATGGGAGCAACAAGACGCGCTTCCTGGCCCCGGTCCGGTCGGGCAAACGTGTGCGCGGCCGTTTCAAGCTGCTCGAACTGGACGAGAAGCGTCCGGGCCAATGGCAGCAGACCACCGAAGTCGTCGTCGAGATCGAAGGCGAGGACAAGCCGGCGCTGATCACCGAATGGATCGGCCAGTTTTTCGTGTGAACCATGACGGGTGGCGTCGAGCCACCCTATATTCTGTTCAATCCCACCCGACCCTCCCGCCAGGCGGAAGGGGATCAAGGAGACTCCCATGCGTGACGCCGTCATCGTTTCCACCGCCCGCACCCCGATCGGCCGCGCCTATCGCGGTGCGTTCAACAACACCGCCGCCCCGACATTGGGCAGTCACGCGATCCGCGCCGCCGTCGAGCGCGCCGGGATCGACGGCGGCGAAGTGGACGATGTCTGCTTCGGCGCGGCGCTCCAGCAGGGCAGCCAGGCGGGCAATATCGCACGCACCTCGCTGCTCCGTGCCGGCCTGCCCGTCACCGTCGCAGGCATGTCGCTCGACCGGCAATGTTCGTCGGGCCTGATGGCGATCGCGACCGCGGCCAAGCAGATCGTCGTCGACCGGATGGACGTCTGCATCGGCGGCGGCCTCGAATCGATCTCGCTCGTCCAGACCAAGGAGATGCGCGTCGCCCCCGATCGCGAGTTGCAGGCGCTGCACAAGGATATCTACATGCCGATGCTCGGCACCGCCGAGACCGTCGCCAAGCGCTACGGCATCAGCCGCGAGGCGCAGGACGAATATTCGCTCCAGTCGCAGCAGCGCACCGCCGCCGCCCAGGCCGCCGGCAAGTTCGACGACGAGATCGTCGCGACCAGCGCGAGCATGGCGGTCACCAACAAGGAAACCGGCGAAGTCACCTATAAGGACGTGACGCTCGCCAAGGACGAAGGCAACCGGCCGGAAACGACGCTGGAGGGCCTCGCCGCGCTCCAGCCCGTGATGGGCCCCGGCATGGCCATCACCGCCGGCAACGCCAGCCAGCTTTCCGACGGATCGTCCGCGAGCGTGCTGATGGAAGCCAAGCTCGCCGAAAAGAAGGGGCTCAACCCGCTCGGCCGCTATGTCGGCATGGCGGTCGCCGGCACCGAACCCGACGAGATGGGCATCGGCCCGGTCTTCGCCATCCCCAAGCTGCTCGAGCGCTTCGACCTGAAGATGGACGATATCGGCCTGTGGGAGTTGAACGAGGCGTTCGCGGTGCAGGTACTCTATTGCCGCGACAAGCTGGGCATCCCCAATGACCTGCTCAACGTCAATGGCGGCGCGATCTCGATCGGCCACCCCTATGGCATGTCGGGCGCACGCATGGTCGGCCATGCGTTGATCGAGGGCAAGCGCCGCGGCGCCAAGCATGTCGTGGTGACGATGTGCATCGGCGGCGGCATGGGCGCGGCCGGTTTGTTCGAGGTGTTCTGAGCGACGGCAGGTCCAGACTAGGCTTGCTCTCCGACCGTTTGGGCTGAGCTTGTCGAAGCCCTTGTCCTTCCCTTGCCTCGGCGCAGAAGAAGGACAGGGCTTCGACAGGCTCAGCCGGGCGGCTTATGGATCAGACTGTCGGCGCTTCATCCTCGAGCACATAGCGTGGCCCGGCGCCGCGCGCGGCCGCGCGATCCCCTGGATTGTACAGCGCACAGTTCGCAAGCGACAGGCAACCGCATCCGATACAGCCGTCCAACCGCTCGCGCGTCCGTACCAGCTGCGCGATCCGCGCATCGAGCAGGCCGCGCATCGCCACGCTGATCCGCCGCCAGTCGGCCGCATTGGGTGTGCGCCCATCGGGCAACTTCGCCAGTTCGGTCCCGATCGCCTCGATCGACAGGCCAAGCTGCTGCGCGATCAGGATGAAGGACAGCCGACGGATATCCGAGCGCAGGAAGCGCCGCTGGCCGCCCGCATTGCGATAGGGATGGATCAGCCCCTTCGCCTCGTAGAAACGGATCGCCGACACCGCGACGCCCGTCCGCGCCGCCAGATCGCCGATCGAGATCACATCGCTCGCCCGCATCGTTTCCACCCTAGAGAAAAAGCTTGATCTCAACTTAACTTGAGGTTGCAGAAGCGATGCGTCAACCCGCCCGGCCGCCGAATCGGCCCGGATCCAGGAGCCAGAGATGACGCACGCGACGATCGAACACGTGAACCTGACGGTCAGCGACCCCGAACGCTCGGCGCGCATGGTGGAAACGCTGTTCGGCTGGAAGGAACGCTGGCGCGGCGCGGCGCGCGACGGCGGTTTCACCATCCATGTCGGCAGCGCGTCGGCCTATCTCGCTTTCTATACCGGGCCGGACGGGATCCATGCCGATGCCCGCTATCCCAAGGGCGAACCGCTCAACCATGTCGGTGTCGAGGTCGCGGATCTCGATGCGGTCGAGGCACGCGTGCTCGCGCTCGGCCTCGTGCCATTCTCGCATGGCGACTATGAACCCGGCCGTCGTTTCTATTTCCTCGACCATGACGGCATCGAGTTCGAGATCGTCAGCTATGCCTGACCCGATGGAGTGCCGGATAGCGCTACGGGGCGAGGCCCGGTAGCCCCTTACCCCGTCATTC
Source organism: Sphingobium sp. (assembly GCA_030148625.1). Next base: position 20,234 of record JASBTC010000334.1, read on the forward strand.
CCGCGTACGCGGGAATGACCCCGAAGGGCTTCGGCGAGAATGATCGAAATGAAGCTCGGGTCGCCCCCTCAATCGAACTTCTTGATCCACGCCTCCAGCACGGGTGCGATCGTGTTGCGCCATTTGCTGCCGTTGAAGATGCCGTAATGGCCGACACTCGGCGCCATGAAATATTTCTTCTTCGCGTCGGGCAGCTTGGTGGCGATGGTCAGCGCCGCCTTGGTCTGGCCGAGCCCCGAAATATCGTCGCGCTCACCCTCGATCGCCAGGATCGCGGTGTCGGTGATCGTCGCGGCATCGATCAGCTTGCCGCGATGCCTGAATTCGCCATTGGGCAGCGCGTGCGTCTGGAAGACGACGTCGATGGTCTGGAGATAGAATTCGGCGGTCATGTCGCAGACCGAACGATATTCGTCATAGAAGCGCTTGGTCGCGTCCGCGCCTTCCTCGTCGCCCTGAACGAGATGTTTGAACATCTCCCAATGGCTCATCAGGTGATCGCCGAGGTTCATCGTCATGAAGCCGGCAAGCTGGAGGAAGCCCGGATAGACCTGACGCCCGGCGCCCGGATAATGCATCGGCACGGTCGCGATCACATTCTGCTCGAACCAGGCGTGGGGCCGCTGCGTCGCCAGCGTGTTGACCGCCGTTGGCGCTTCGCGCGTGTCGATCGGCCCGCCCATCATCGTCAGCGTTTTCGGCGTGCAGGGATGCTTGTCGCCATTCATCAGCGCGACCGCCGCATAGCTGGGCACCGAGGGCTGGCAGACCGCGAGCACATGCGCGCCGGGGCCGATATGTTCGAGGAACGCGACCAGATAATCGATATAGTCGTCGAGATCGAAACCGCCCTCGGACAGCGGCACCATCTTCGCGTCGCGCCAGTCGGTGATATAGACGTCGCAGCTCGGCAGCATCCGCTGGACCGTGCCGCGCAGCAAGGTCGCATAATGGCCCGACATCGGCGCGACGATCAACAGCCTGGGGCCGCCCTCGACGCCCTCGCGCACGAAGCGCTTGAGCTGTCCGAACGGCTTTTGCAGGACGATCTGCTCGGTCACGGCCACCTTGCGCCCGTCGATCTCGGTCTCGATCAGGCCGAATGCCGGCTTGCCGCGCGGCGCCGAAGCGTGGGCGAACACGTCCAGCGCGGAGGCCAGGATCGGGCCGCCGCCGAAATAGGAAAAGGGGTTTGCCGGGTTCTGAAGGAATTCCGCGCTCATATGCGCGACTGCGCTGGCCCCGGCCAGCAACGAGCGCTGCATCTCATAGGCGTTATAGAGCATTCATTCACTTTCACATTGTGTCGCACTTTACGTAGGAGCTTTTGCTGCAATGCAAAAGCGCAAAGCTTCGATTGAGCGCGCCGGTTCGGGCTGCTAGGGCCGCGCCATGAGCGAAACGGGCAGCGAACGGGCAAGCAGTCCGGCAAAAGCCGACGCGACCGATGACGCGGCCCAGCCGCGTTCGGGCCGCAATCTCGGCGATCTCAGCATGGTCTGGCGGATGGCGGTACGCTATCCGGGCCATATCGCGGCCGCTGCGCTCGCCATGCTCATCGCGGCGGGCGCGACGCTGGCGATTCCGAGCAGCTTCCGGCTGATCATCGACCGCGGCTTCGTTCAGGGCGGCGGCAGCGATATCGGTCGCTGGTTCCAATATCTGCTGCTGATCGTGGTGGTGATGGCGATCGCGACCGCCTTCCGCTTCTATTTCGTCTCCTGGCTTGGCGAACGCGTCGTCGCAGACCTGCGCCTTGCGGTGCAGCGCAACCTGCTGCGCCTCTCGCCGAGCTTCTTCGAGGAGAATCGCCCGTCGGAGATCGCATCGCGGCTGACCGCCGACACCACGATCATCGAGCAGCTCGTCGGCACCACCATCTCGGTGGCGATGCGCAACCTGGTCATGGGCATCGGCGGCATCGCTTATCTGTTCAGCCTGTCGCCCAAGCTGACCGGCATGCTGCTGATCGGCATTCCGGTCGTGATCATGCCGATCGTGATCCTTGGCCGCCGCGTGCGGACCATTTCGCGCAGCAGCCAGGATCGCGTCGCCGATGTCGGCGCGATGGTCAGCGAGGTGCTGGCCGCGATGAAGATCGTCCAGGCGTTCGGACAACAGGATCGCGAAGCCAGCCGGTTCGGCCAGGCAGTGGAAGCGGTGTTCGGCACGGCGCGACGACGCATCATGCTGCGCGCGGTGATGACCGCGGCCGTGATCGGCCTGATCTTCGGCGCGATCGCGCTCGTCATGTGGCAAGGCGCGCTCGACGTCGCCGCCGGCCGGATGAGCGGCGGCACCATCGCCGCCTTCGTGCTGACCGGCGGGCTCGTCGCCGGCGCCTTCGGCGCGCTGACCGAAGTCTATGGCGACCTGCTGCGCGGATCGGGTGCTGCCGGACGACTCGCCGAACTGCTCGCCCAGCAGCCTGGGATCGCCGCACCGGCACAGCCCCGCGCATTGCCCGAGCCGGCGCGCGGCGAGATCCGTTTCGATCATGTCGAATTCCGTTATCCCACCCGCCGCGACACCAGCGCGCTCGCCGATTTCTCGCTGACCGTCGCACCGGGCGAGACCGTCGCCGTGGTCGGCCCGTCGGGCGCGGGCAAATCGACATTGTTCCAGCTCATCCAGCGCTTCTATGATCCCGATGCGGGCCGCATCCTGCTCGACGGCGTGGCGTTGCCCGATGCCGACCCCGCCGACATTCGCGAGCGCATCGCGATGGTCCCGCAGGAAACCGTGATCTTCGCGGCCTCAGCGCGCGACAATCTGCGCTACGGCAATTGGGACGCGTCGGACGAGGCGTTATGGGCGGCAGCCGAAGCCGCCAATGCCGCCGAATTCCTGCGCAAGCTGCCCGACGGGCTCGACACCTTCATGGGCGAAGGCGGCGCGCGGCTTTCGGGTGGGCAAAGACAGCGTGTCGCGATCGCGCGCGCCATCCTGCGCGACGCCCCCGTATTGCTGCTCGACGAAGCGACCTCGGCGCTCGACGCCCAGTCCGAACGGCTGGTCCAGCAGGCGCTGGAACGGCTGATGACCGACCGCACGACGATCGTCATCGCTCACCGCCTCGCCACCGTGCGCAGCGCCGACCGCATCATCGTGATGGACGACGGACGCATCGTCGAACAGGGCGATCATGACAGCCTGACCACGCAGGGCGGGCTCTATGCCCGCCTGGCCCGACTCCAATTCGACGGGGCACTGGCCTGACCGGATTGCCAATCGGGACATCCGGCCCTAAGTAGGCGCCAACATCAAGAGTTGGGGCGACGCCCAACGCCAACCTGCCTATCCGGGCAAGGTGGCGCTTCCGCAAGGAAGGATGTGGCCGAGCCGGCAACCAAGCGGATCAAGCCACGAGCGTCTGTCCTCTCAGTTGAAGGACATGCGTGACGATGCCGATCAAGATTCCCGACGATTTGCCCGCTTTCCGTACGCTCGAGTCGGAAGGCGTGATGGTCATGCGGGAAGCCGACGCGATCCGCCAGGACATCCGGCCGCTGCGCATCGGCCTGCTCAACCTGATGCCCAACAAGATCAGCACCGAAACGCAGATCGCGCGGCTGATCGGTGCGACGCCACTCCAGGTGGAACTGACGCTCGTGCGCCTGACCGAGCATGTCGCGCGCAACACGCCGGCCGACCACATGGCGTCCTTCTATCGCCCCTGGGCGGAGGTGAACGATCATCGCTTCGACGGGTTCGTGATCACCGGCGCGCCGGTCGAACGCCTGCCCTTCGAGGAGGTGACCTATTGGGACGAGATGCGCCGTATCCTCGACTGGACCCAGACCCATGTCCATAGCTGCTTCAACATCTGCTGGGCGGCGCAGGCGGCGGTCCATCATTTCCACGGCCTGCCCAAATATGAACTGCCGGCAAAGGCGTCGGGGATCTTCCGGCACCGGAACCTCCAGCCGGCATCACCCTATCTGCGCGGCTTTTCCGACGATTTCTCGATTCCGGTCTCGCGCTGGACCGAGGTCCGCCGCGCCGACATTCCTGGCGGCAGCGGCATGACCGTGCTCGCCGAAAGCGAGGAAACCGGCCTGTGCCTGCTCGACGATCCGCAGCGTCGCTCGCTCCACATGTTCAACCATGTCGAATATGACACGACCAGCCTGGCCGACGAATATCATCGCGACAGCGTCACCACACCCGGCACGCCGGTTCCCGTCAATTATTTCCCCGGGAACGATCCCGCGCGCACGCCCGAGAATCGCTGGCGCAGCCACGCGCATCTGCTGTTCGGCAACTGGATCAACCAGATCTACCAGACCACGCCGTTCGACCTTTGAGGTGGCAGTGGCTGAGGGTCAGTGGCGAGCGATGCGCGGATCGAAATAGTCGCGCAGCGCATCGCCGGTCAGGTTGATGCAGAGCAGCGAAATGACGATCAGGAGCCCGGGGAACAGCGATAGCCAGGGCGCGTCGGCCACGAATTGCCGGCTTTCCGCGAGGATCCCGCCCCAGCTCGGATAGGGTGGCGGCACACCCAGGCCAAGGAAGCTCAGCGCGCTTTCGGACAGCAGAGCCTGCGCGAAATAGGCGCTGGCCAGGACCGTGAGCGGCCCGACCATATTGGGCACGATATGGCGCAGGATGATGAAGATGTGCGGATGGCCGAACAGCCGCGCCGCCTCGACAAAGCCGCTTTCGCGTAGCGAGAGCACGCTGCCGCGCACGACGCGCGCGACATTGGGGGTATAGGCAAGCCCCAGCGCCAGCACGACGCCGGTTTCGCTGGCGCCGATGACCGAGATCAGCGCCAGCGCCAGCAAGATGCCCGGCATGGCCAGGAACGCGTCGATGAAGGCGGAGACGATCCGGTCGGTGACGCCCCGGAAATAGCCCGCGCTCGTTCCGATCACGATGCCGAGCAGCAACGAGACGGTGACAGTCGCCAGGCTGATCCGGATGCTGACCCCCGCCCCGACCAGCAGCCGGCTCAGCAGGTCGCGGCCGAACGGATCGGTGCCCAGCCAATGCACGCCCGATGGCGGCTGCAGCCGCGCCGCGACCGACAGGGCCAGCGGATCCTGCGGGGTCCAGAGCGATCCGACCAATGCGAGGATGATGATGACGACGAGGCCGCAGGCGCTGGCCGCATAGGTCGGCGAACGCCGGATCTGGCGGACAAATCCCTTCATTGGTTCCTCACGCGCGGATCGAGCAGCGGGTAGATCAGATCCACGACGATATTGATCGCGATGTAGATCAGCACGATGAACAGCAAGGTGCCCTGCACCACCGGATAATCGCGGGCATAGATCGCATCGACGAGGAAGCGGCCGAGCCCGGGCAGACCGAAGATCGTCTCGATCACCGCGGCACCGCTCAGCAGCGAGCCGAGGATCAGCCCGAGCATGGTCAGCGTCGGCGACAGCGCGTTCTTGAGCGTGTGCCGCCACAGCACCGCGCGCTCGGGGATGCCCTTGGCGCGGGCCTAGGCAATATAATCCTGGCCCAGCACCTCGATGGTGCTCGCGCGCATCAGCCGGGTCAGGATCGCCGCCTCGACGAAGACCAGCGAGATCACCGGCATGACGATGTGGAGCAGCCATTCGGACGGCCGCTGCGAGAAATCGACGAGGCCCATGGTCGGCAACCAGCCCAGCGCCTCGCCGAAGAGCATGATCAGCAGCATGCCGACCCAGAAGCTGGGGACCGACAGGAACAATGTCGCCGCCGCGACGATCGCATTGTCGGGCCGGCGCCCGCGATAGCGCGCCGCCATGATCCCCGCGGGCAAGGCGATCAGCGCGGCCAGCACGAAGGCGATGCCCACCACCTGCGCCGTCACCCAGAAATGTTCGAGCAATGCCGGCCCCACCGGATCGCCGGTCATGAACGACTGGCCGAGATCGCCGGTCAGCACCGCTTTCAGCCAGATCAGATATTGCACGGGCAGCGGCCGATCGAGCCCCATCTGCTCGCGGATCGCGGCGAGCTGCGCCGCATCGCCGACATCGCCGAGCAGCAGCGCGGCGGGATCGCCGGGCACCATGCGCAGCAGCGCGAAGATGAAGATCGAGGTGATCAGCAGCGTCGGAATGACACCGATCAGCCGGCGGATGAAGAAACCCATCATTCGGGCCGCACCTTCACGCCCCATAGCCGCGGCCGGCCAAAGGCCCAGGGCCGATATCCCTCCAGCCGCTTGCTGGCGATATCGACGACCAGATCATTGTACAGGCCGATGATCGGCACCTGTTTCTCCATTTCCAGATGGAGCGTATCGAGCAATTGCTGGATCTCCGCGTCGTTCGATGCCGTCTCCAGCCGCGCGACCAACGCGCGCGCGGTCGGATCGTCCCATTGCACGCTGGCGCGATCGGCCTTCGAACCGATGAAATTGCCGTAGAGCAGCGAGGGATGGCTGCGCGCCGAATAGCCGAAGGTCGAAAGCTGAAAATTGCCCGTCGTGAAATTGTGGAGCTGCGTCGCCCAGTCGTACATCTCGATCTTCGCGTTGAACCCCGCCGCCGCGAGCATCGCCTGAACCGCGACCGCGCTGTCGTACATGTACGAGAATTTGCGATTGGCCTGGATGCGGATCACCTGCCCGCGATAGCCCGCCTCATGCGCCAGGCGTCGTGCCAGCGCGGGATCATAGGCAAGCCAACGGTCCTCGACCGGGGCGTGATAGCGGCTGAGATGCTGGGTCGCCGACGGATTGACCTCGGCGAGCCCGGCCGTCGAGAAAGTGGTGACCATGGCGGGCGAGATGGCATGCGCGATCGCCCGACGCATGCGGACGTCGGACAGCAGCGGATCGCGCGTCTGCATCAACAGCACCGACCAGTCGAGCGTCTGCTGGCGATAGACGTTGATATCGCCCCGCGTCTTCGCGCGCGCACTCACTTCGCGATAGGCGCTGAGCGGCACGGCGAACAGCAGGTCGATATTGCCCGCATAGACCGCCGACTTGGCAGCGATGCGATCGGGCGTCACCACGAAGACAAGGCGATCGGCATAAGCGATCTTCCGCCCGGTCACGCCGCTGGGCGGATCGCTGCGCGCCGCATAGCCGGCAAAACGGGTGAGCGTCACCGAGCGCCCCTTGCGCCAGGCACCGAGCATATAGGGGCCGGTGCCGACCGGCTTTCGCCATGTCCCGTCGGGCGCGACCGAGGATGGATGCAGGATCGCGGTCTGGCACTGGAGGTTCGCCATCCGGTCGAGGAACAGCACGCTCGGCTTGTTCAGCCGGAATGCGATGCGATCGGGCGCCAGCACCTCCACCGCGTCGAGCTTCAATCCCCCCGCCCCCGATCCGTCGTAGAATTCGCGGCAGCGAAAGCCGGTTTCGGGGCGCAGCATCCGATCCCACGACCATTTCACCTCGGCGGCGGTCAGCGGCGCACCATTGTGGAAACGCACCCCTTTGCGCAGCGTGAAGATATAGGTCCGGCCCGCATCGGAGACGTCGATCCGCTCGGCGAGCAACGGCCCCACGGTCAGGTCGTCACGATAGCCGACCAATGATTCCCCGATATGGTAGAGCACCATGTCGGTATTGCCGTCGCGCAGCACGCCCGGATTGGTACTGAGGATGTCGGAATTGATCGCGACGCGGATCTCGCTGCCCGTGGCGGCCGGGGACGGCGACGATGGCGCGCCGAACCCGAACGCCCACAAGGCCGCACCACCCGCCAGCAGCAAGGGCAGGATCACCGGCGCGCGATCGCGCAGTGATCGCGCCATGGTCAGAGGTCGACCCATAGCCGCCACAGATTGGACACCGTCTTCGACAGCGTGTCGAACGATGCCGTTTTGCCGTCGCGCAGGAACATTTCGCGGCGCACCGTCTCGAGATCGAACAGCATCTGGCGATGCTCGGCGCTACGGATCAGCGATTGTACCCAGCCAACCGCGACCGATCGCACGCCCCGCGTGACGGTTTCCACGCGGTGCAGGCTGGTCGACGGATAGAGCAGCATCGCCCCCGCCGACAGTTTGAAACTCTGCGTGCCCTGCATGTCCTCGATCGACAATTCGCCGCCGTCATACTCTTCGGGGTCGCCGAGGAAGATGGTGAAGGACAAGTCGGAGCGGATCGACGGCTTGCCCGACATCACCGCATTGTCGACATGATCGCCATATCCCATGCCGGTCTCGTAGCGGCTGAACAATATCGGGCTGATCGTCTTCGGCCCGGCGGCGAGCGTGAACAGCTCGCTGCGCGCCAGCGCATCGGCGATCACCGTCTGCAACCGGTCGCGAACCGGCTTGCCCGCCTCGAGCTGAAGATTGTGCTTCACCTCGCGCGCGGCCCAGCCGGCGGTCTTTTCGCCGGGCGAAAAGGATTCGCGCGCCAGCATCTTGTGGATATCGGTGAGTTCGTCGGACGTCAGTATGTCGGCAATGCAAAGGATCATGGCGCGCTCATTTGGTGCCGCACCATGATCGTGAAGTCATTTCACGGTCATGACTGCGGTGTTCAAAGCGATGTCCGGTCGAATGCGGTCACCCGACCGGACATCGCGGAATTCAGCGCTCGGGCGCGCGGGTCACCCCACCTGCTTGCCGGCGAGCAGCTTGTAACCCTTGCCGCTCATCGTGCCCTTCTCGCCGTCGAACAGCGCGAAGCTGTCGAGCAGCAACGCGACATAGCTGCATGACTTGTCGGTCTTGCCGTTCGCGGTGATCGACCGGCAGATCTGGTCCCCCTGCATCGCCCAGCTTCCGCTGGCCGGATATTTGGTCAGCTTGTAGCACCCCTTGGAGCCATTGAAATGGTCTTCGCCGAGCTTGACGCCCGCGGGGCAGGCGCCGGGTGAGATCACTGCCCAGCTTCCCATCCAGCCGGACAGCGTGCCCGACTTGTCATAGTGAAGCGCGCTGCCGCCGCTGGCATAAAGCGTGTTACCGGTCAGCGCCTTGCGCACCTGAAAGGCGTGAAGCGCGGGTGAGGTCACGCTGGGCAGCATCTTGGTGAAACCACGACCGCCCTCGCCGCCTTCACCGGCCAGCACCTTTTCGAGCGCGCGGTCGAAGCCGCCGGGGAAATCGTCGGTACCGGTCTCTGCGCCGGCCTCGTTACCTGTCTCCCCCGGTGCACCGCCCAAAGCCTGCATCGCGGTGGCGGCGATCGTCGCCGCGGCCGGCGGACCGGCAGTCTCGGCCGAAGCCGCCCCGCTCATCACCGCGCAAGCGCCGATACCATACCAGATCTTCGTCATCGTACGCATTCCAGCCTCCCTTATGTATCTCTCTGCGAGGATTGCGGCACGGTTCAGTACCAGACGCCGCGATAGTGGCCGCGCAGGCCGGTTCCGATGAGCTTCGCGGTTTCGACACAGGCGGTTTCCGCGTCGTCGATCGTGCCCGAATGCTGCATGAAGCCGTGGGTCAGCGATCCGTAATTCCTGTAGATCACCGGCACGCCTTCGGC
>JASBTC010000342.1 GCA_030148625.1 Sphingobium sp.
CCGGGGGTCTATTGGAAGCGGATCGGGCCGAATCTCTGCGAGCGGGTGACCCACGCGCGATGGCGGTCCCTATGATCGTGTCGAATTTCATGTGGCAGATGGGCAACAGAATTTATCTTTCGCTGCCCTGCCTTATGTCGCAAGCCGTCCGGTACACCGGAAAATGCTGCGGATTCAGCGCAGAAGGAGAATGACACAGTCCTTTCTCTAAAATGACAAAAATGTCTCATTTGGGATTGCATTCTCACCCAAGGCAAGATCAAATCCCCTTCGGGTAGCAAAAGAGAATCGGACCAACGATCCGGGACAAGGGACGCCCGGATCGAATGGTCTGCACCCGAACCAAGGAAGGGGCAGGAAATCATGAAATCCAATCAGACATTTTTGTATGTCGGCGCGGCGCTGTGTGCACTGGTCGGCTCGATGCCGGCGATGGCGCAGGATACGGAGACGGGGGCGCGGGCGGGAACCGGCAGCGACATCATCGTCACCGGATCGCGCATCCAGCGCGGCGGCTTCGACCTGCCGACGCCGACCACCATCATCGGTGAGGAAGAACTGCGCCTCGGCGACCGGCCGAGCATCGCGCAGGCGCTGAACGATATTCCGCAATTCCGCCCGACAGCCACGCCGCAAACGACGACCGGCAATACCAATGCCGCGGCGTCCTCGGCGGATCTTCGCGGTCTCGGCGGCGGACGTACCTTGACCTTGCTCAACGGACATCGCTTCACCGGCAGCAACGATCTCAACACCATTCCGCAAAATGTCGTGAAGCGCGTCGACATCGTCACCGGTGGCGCCTCTGCCGCCTGGGGCTCGGGCGCGGTCGCGGGCGTCGTGAACATCATCCTCGATGACGATCTGACCGGCTGGAAGGCCGGCCTCAACACCGGCATCTCGTCGCGCGGCGACGGCCATCGCTATGGCGCGGACCTGGCCTGGGGCACCGATTTCGCGGACGGCCGCGGCCATTTCATGGTCGCCGGCGAATATCAGAACGACAAGGGCGCGTTCGATCGGGCGTCGCGGCCCAACATGGCGGCGGGCGTGTTCCAGCGCGCCGACAAACAGCTCGTGCTCGCCGACGACGTGAACTACACGATCCTCAACCGCGGCGGCTCGATCCTGACCACGGGGCTGGTGCCCTATAATCTGGTGTTCAACCCGGACGGATCGGTCGGCCCGCTGCCGCTGGGCAGCGAGACGTTCGGCCAGTTGACCGTCGGCGGCAATGGCCAGCACGTCTACGACTATCTGTCGGTCAGCACGCCTTATGAGCGGATCAACGGCTTCGCACGAGCCAGCTATGAATTCAGCCCTGCGCTGAAAGTCTGGGCGCATGCCAGCTTCAACCAGATGAAGGCGGATTTCGGCTTCTTCCCGGATACGCCGTTTGCGCTGATCATGCCCGACAATGCCTTCCTGACCCAGACCGCCAAGAACCAGCTCGCTGCGGCCGGCGTGACCGGTCCATTCCTGCTCGGCCGTCTTCTGGACGATGTCGGCCCCGACAAGATTCTCAACTACAGCTACACCCGCCGCAACATCGAAGCGGCGGTGGGCCTGGAAGGATCGTTCGGCGGCAGCTGGAAATACGATATCTACTACAATCATGGTGAGCTGCGGAACAATCAGACGCTAGGCAATCAGCGGATCGCGGCCAATTTCAACAAGGCGGTCGATTCGATCCTGGTGAACGGAGTCCCCACCTGCCGGGTGAATACCGACGCGAGCACGGCCAATGACGATCCGGCCTGCAAACCGCTCAACCTGCTGGGCAATGGCAATATCTCCGACGCCGCACGCGCCTATGCATTCGGCGATGGCGGCACCATCACCACGACCAAGCTCGACGCAGCAGGTTTCAGCCTCAGCGGCCAGCCCTTCTCGCTCTGGGCCGGCCCGGTCGACATCGCAGTCGGCGGCGATTTCCGCTGGGAGAAGTTCGTCACCAGCCGTGTCGATCCGCTCTCGCTCGCGCGGGCACTGCTCCCGCTGAGCTTTGCGGCAACCAATGGCGGGTTCAACGTCAAGGAGTTCTTCGGCGAGATCAACGTGCCGCTGCTCAATGCGGAGGGCGTGGCCAAGCTCGAAGTCAACGGTGCCGCGCGCTATTCGGACTATAGTACGAGCGGCGGTATCTGGACCTGGAAGGGGGGCGCCACGCTGCGTCTGGTCAACGACATCCTGCTGCGCGCAGTCTATTCGCGCGACATCCGATCGCCCAGCATCGCCGAACTCTACACCGGGCGCGCGACCAATCTCGGCCCCGTCAACGATCCCTATCGCGAGAGAGAACTGACCTCGAACGTAATGAGCTTCACCGGCGGTAACCCTGCGCTGAATCCCGAAACCTCTAACACGTTGACGCTGGGCGGCTCCTATTCACCCAGCTTCGTGCCTGGGCTTCGCTTCTCGGTCGATTATTACAAGATCGATATCAAGGGCGTGATCATCACGCCGACGAACCAGCAGGTGGTGGATCGCTGCTATGAGGAATTCCGGAATGACAATCTGTGCGGCGGCGCGCTGACGCGCGGCGCCGACGGCAAGATCGCGACATTGACGCGCACCTTCACGAACCTGGCCCAGTACAAGACCGACGGCCTCGACATGGAAGCCGCCTATCGCACCTCGCTTGGCTCGGGCGCGCTCAACCTGCGCCTGCTGGCCACCCATGTGTTCTCGCTGAACCTGGCCGGTCAGGAAATCGCCGGAGTGGTAGGTGGCGACACGCCCTTCTCCACGCCGAAATGGCGGGTTACCGGCATGGTCGGTTATGAAGATGACACGATCGGGCTCGACGGGCGCCTCCGTTATGTCGATGGCGGCATATTCAGCCGGCAGCTCGGCCCGAACGGAAAGACGATGCTGAACAACGACATCAGCGCGCGGGTCTATGTCGATCTCGGCGCTCGTTTCAAGATCAAGGGCGGCTTCACATTCTACATGAACGTGAACAACCTATTGGATCGCGCGCCGCCCAAGTCGCAATATGTGAACCCGAACTATGACGTGATCGGACGTTATTATTCCGCCGGTGTGAAGCTGAACTTCTGATCTGGACGAAGGGCGATGGTCTCGGTCGGTTTTCCGAGACCGTCGCCCCGCTTCCTGATTTTACGCGGGCGGCTGTCAACGACAGGCACCCGCATCCTTCAGATACTCGCGCAACTCATCGGTCGCATAACGGATGCGGATTGCGGCATAATGTTTGCCAAGTGCCCGCGTTGTCTTGCGCGGATCGCCGGAAAAGCCCTCGGCATTCATCTTGCCGTTGCCGCCATTGGTAATGTCCCCGGCGCGCAACAGCTTCATCCGTACCGATCCGGGCTTGGCCGCCAGCGTCTCGGCCGTGTCCCATAGTCCGCCATGGCCGCCCGCGGGAATGCCGGCCGCCATGCTCTCCGCCTCGATCTGCCTGCGTGCGCGATCATAGCCGTCACCGACGAAAAACACGCGTACGCCCCGGCCCGCATATTCGGCATCGAGTTTCACGGCGAGCGCGCGCAGCTCCTTTTGCCCGTTGCCGTGATCGCCGAGCAGGGCAACGCGCTTGAAACCGCCATCGATCAGGCTGCGCGCAATCTCTTCGTTGAGCGCGGTGAAGGTCTGGGCCGAGATGCCGATGCTGCCCGCAAATGCGGCATGGACATCGTCCTTGAGACTGCGATTGGGTGCGAAGGGCTGGGCGGGCGCGACGATCGCGTCGCCCAGGTTGCGCGCTATCGCTTCACCATAGACCCGGGCGCGGAAGAGATGCTTGCCCAGCACGACATGCGGCCCGGTCTGCTCGCCGCCCGCGCTGAAGATGATGCCGACGGGGCAGCCCGTATCGAGCTTCGCCCGCACCTCCTTCGTCGTCATATCCTCCAGGAAGACGGTGTCGGCCTGACTGGCTGCGACGGCGGGAACCGCTTGCGAGGCGAACAATGCGGCGACGACAAGCGCGCGCGTCGATTTGGCGGGCATCGATTTCCTCCCGATATGCATTGGATGATCGGCTGTGGAAGCGGAAAGGCGTTCCATCAGAATTTCAGCTTCACACCGCCGGAGAAATAGCGCCCGATCGGATCGTAATTGTTGCTCCGGTAGCTGGCGAGCGCGGGCGCCCTGTCGAACAGATTGTTGACGTTGGCGAAGATCGTGAACTGGTCGACCGTGGCACGAAGGCCGAGATCGACATAGGTGCGGCTGGCGATCCGGTTGTTGACGATGTTCAACAGGCTGTTGAACAGGCCGCCATCGACATAGCGCAGCCGCAGATCGGCGCCGACATGGCTGTCTTCATAACCGATGCTGGCCGAGGCTTTCCATTTCGGCGTGGTGAAACCCACGCTGTCGCCGACATCCCCCGCTCGGTCATAGACATTGACGCCGTCGTCGATCTGCAGCTTGAAGACGTGCGTCGCCAGCGCGCGGATGCGGATGCTGGCATCGCTGGCGCCACCCAGCCGTTCGAGCGGCAGGACATAGGATGCTTCCAGATCCAGCCCGCGTGTCTTGTACGCCGCCAGATTCTGGCGTGTGCTGTAGAATGTCGTGATGTTTCCGGCCGCGTCGCGCGCGATCAGCGCACACAGCGCCGTATTGCCGTTGAAACATTGGGTCAGCAGGTCCTGTGCGCCGACGGTGCCGATCACATCGGCGATGTCGATCCTGTAATAGTCGACCGAGATCCTGAAACCGGGCGCGAAGGATGGTGAATAGGATCCGCCGATCGTCAATGTATTGGCGGTTTCCGGCTTCAGATCGGGATTGCCGCCGGTATAGCGGATATAGGAGACCGAGACATTGTTCCGAAACGGATCGGCGATCGTCCCGGTGCTGGTGCTGACCCCGGTATAGAGTTCGGAAATGCTCGGCGAACGGATATCGCGCGAATAGACGGTGCGCAGCAGCAGATCGTCGAACAGGCGCAAGGTGCCGCCCGCCTTCCAGGTCCAGATGCCACCGCTGGTGCTGTAGTCGCTGTAGCGCGCGGCGCCGTTGAGCTCGAGCGCAACCCCCTCCACCTTCAGCAGCGGCAGGACGACCTCTCCGAACGCTTCCTTGACAGTGAAGCTGCCGTTGAGCGCGCCGATCGAATAGAGGAACGCGCCCGCATTGGTCAGCGGATCGCGGTAGTCGGTCTTCATCTCCTCGCGCCGCCAGTCCACGCCCAGCGCGATCGAGACCGGCCCGGCCCAGGTGGAGAATGGATCGCCGCGCAGCGCCGCGCTCGCCGCGTCAAGCTTGGTGGTCTGGATCACTGTGCTGCCGCCAAAGGCATAGGCGATGGCTTCGGGCGAGGCATTGCCCCGGCCGAACAGGTTGAGCGGGCGACAGGGCGTGTTGGGATCGGTGAGCGCGATCCGGCAGACGATCTGATTGGTGGCCGGATTGCGGACGGCATCCAGCGCGTTGTTGAAGGTGAGGAGATTGCGCTGGTTGTAGGTATATTGCTCGTTGCGCAATTCGCCATGATCATAGGAGGCGCTGTATTTCCAGCCGCCGCCCAGCGCCCCCTCTATGCCGATCGCACCTTCGACCGCGTCGCGCTGATAGCGGTAGCTGACGCCGCCCGCCGGGCCGATATCGTCGAATATGCGGCCGAACCGGAAGGTCGCCGGTCCGGACGCGAGCTGCGCGCGGAGCGCAGGAGAGAGGAAGGGATTGTCGCGCGAGATCGCGAAACCGCCGCTGGTGGCGCTGGCACGAAAGGCCTCGGGAAACATCTGGTAGCCATCGGTCCAGATCCGCGTCCAGCTCGCATCGACCCACAGTTTCGCGGCGTCGCTCAGTTCGAAACTGGTGCGCGCGAACAGGTTGAGGCGCTCATAGGGCGCGCTGACCGGATAATAATCGCTGGCGCTACGGCCATTGCCGCCGATCGTCGTGGTGCTGTTGCTCTGGCTGCCGGCAACAAAGGGGCTCAGGCTGCCGTCGGGATTGAAGGTCATGCCCGCAAGGGCGCCGCTGCGGATGATGCCGCCGGGCGTCGCGTCAACGAAATTGACGTCGCGCGCCAGCAGCAATTGCCCATTGGGGAGGGTGAAGCTGTTCGCGTCGAGATTGGGGCGCGATCCGTCGTTGCGCCCGAAGATGCCGGCATCGTGGAGATATTCGCCCGCGGCCATGAAATGCCCGCGTCCCCCAGCCAAACGGGTCCCCCAGCTGATCTCGGCGCCATAGCGCGCGCCATCCCCGCGTGAGGATATGCCCGTTCGGGCGCCGATCGAGATGCCCTCCAGCCTGTCGTCGAGGAGGACGTTGACGACGCCCGCGACCGCGCCGGAGCCCCAGGCGGCGGAGGCACCGCCGGTCACCACCTCGACGCGCTTGATCAGGCTTTGCGGAATGCTGTTCAGATCGTCGCTGCCCACGAAGCGGTGGCCGTTGAGCAGGGTGAGCGTGCGGACATCGTCGAGCCCACGCAGATCGGCGGCCGCCCGGCCGCTGGAGGCGTTGGCACCGGTCGTCGAGGGCGAGATGGTCGCGCGGAATTGCGGCAGCTCGTTGAGCGCCTGGCCGACACTCACCGGATTGCCTAGCCGCAAATCGGCCTGGTTGACCACCGTCGTCGGCGTCGGCGCGTCGAAACCCGCGCGGGCGATGCGCGATCCGGTGACGACGATATCGGCCTTTTCGCTATCGGTTTCCCCGGATGGCGAAACCGTCGAGGCCGCGATGGGAGTCCCCTGAACGATCGCGATCGCGCCCGAGCTCTGCCGTTGCGCCCGGAAACCCGTACCCGACAGGATCGAGGCAAGCGCCGCCTCCGCCGAGACAGTCCCTCTCGCACCCGCCGATCGCGCGCGCCGGACCTCATCGACCTTATAGATGACCTGCAGACCCGACTGGCGGGCATAGGCATCGAGCGCGGATTTCAGGCTGCCCGCGGGAACGCGATATTCGCGGGCCTGAGCCTGCGCAGGCGAAGCGATCGCCACGATGCAAACCCCACTGGCCAATGCCGCTGCCATGCTCTTGATCATCATCACCCCCCGTTCGCCGGCCACATTCCCATGGTCCATCGGGGGGCAAGACAATCGAGCATCGCAAAGCCGTAATGTCCCTGCCGGTTGCGGCGCGATCCGAATTGGACATTACGGCTATTCGGCGCACGATTGTCTTAGCACATACATCGCGACCAAGCGTTTGGAGGAACCCGACCGGCGGATGATCGACAACGAGACCCTCAACGCCTGGTTCTGCCGGGAGGTGCTCCCTCTCGAACGGGCGTTGACGGCCTTTATCCGTCGCAATTGGAGAGTGGCGGACGACGTGATCGACATCAGGCAGGAAATCTACGAACGCGTGCTCAGCAGCGCGAGCAATGCCCTGCCGACCAATGCGCCGTCCTTCGTCTACACATTGGCGCGCAACCATCTGATCAATTCCGCCAAGCGCGCGCGCATCGTTTCCTTCGATCTGGTCGCCGATCTCGAAAGCGTCGATCGCGACGTCGACATGCTGGCCGCCGAGCGCCATCTGACCGCGCGCGACGAGCTGCGGCGCGCGCAGGAGGGGCTGGCCCGCCTTTCGCCACGCTGCCGCGAGGTGGTGCAGTTGAGAAAGCTGGAAGGGCTGAGCACGCGCGAGGCGGCGGAGCGGCTGGGCGTGGGCAAGGATGCGGTGGAACGCCAATTGGTGATGGGGATGCGCGCGCTCGTCGATTTCATGGCCGGGGGCACGGGCAAGATCATCTGGCAAAACCGCCAGCGTACGGCCAAGAAGCGGGGTGAATCATGAGCCCCGCCGCCGAAATCGAGGATCGCGCCGCGCAGTGGCTGATGCGCCGGGAAGAGGCCGACTGGTCCGAGGTCGAGCAGGCCGAACTCGACGCCTGGCTCGAAGCGTCGATGGCGCACAAGGCAGCCTATTGGCGGCTCGAACATCATTGGCGCAAGGCCGACAAACTGCGCGCGCTGGGCGGCGGGACGGTCCATGCCCTCGAACCGCGGCGGGAACGGCCCCGGCGTGTGTGGTGGACCGCGATCGCCGCATCGCTGCTGGTGGTCGTCGGCGCCGGCGCCGCGATCTATGGATTTGGACCGGAAAAGCCGCAGGCCATCGCGGATGCGCGCTTCACCACACCGGTCGGCGGGCACAGGATCGTGCCCTTGTCCGACGGCAGCCGGATCGAGATGAATACGGCGACGCTGGTGCGCACCGCGATGACCGGGGAAAACCGCGAGGTCTGGCTCGACAAGGGCGAGGCCTATTTCGAGGTCGCGCATCGCGAGGGACAACCCTTCATCGTCCATGCCGGCAGCCGGACGGTGACGGTGCTCGGCACCAAATTCTCGGTGCGGCGTGACGGCGAGAAAGTGACCGTGTCGGTTCTGGAAGGGCGGGTGCGGGTGGACGATGCGAGCGCGCAGACGGTGCCCGCGGCGATCATGAAGGCCGGCGACATCGCGATCGCGCGCGGCCCGTCGACCCTGCTTGCCGCGCGATCGGAGGAACGCGTGGAAAGCGCGCTCGCCTGGCGCAACGGCATGCTGACCTTCGACCAGTCAACGCTCGCGGAAGCCGCCACGGAGTTCAACCGCTACAGTCAGAAGCGCATCGAGATCGCGGATCCCGAGGCTGCGAATATCCGGATCGGCGGTACGTTCCGCGCATCCGGCATGGATGATTTCGTGGCACTCCTGCGCGACGCCTATGGGCTGAAGGTGGAGGCGGATGCGGCGGTGATCCGGATTTCGAGCTAGGTCGCGGGCGAACGACTGGGAGTGGGTGGGCGCCGGACAAGTGGCTTATGGATAAGCGAGTGGCGATCCCGGTTCCGGGTTTTCAACGGGAAGCGGGGGATCAAATGCGTTCGGCATCAACCTAAAACCGTCCCAACGGCTCACTAATATCGCTTCGACGACAAGGCGACCTTTTCGCATGCCGTGGGGCACACCTACGACGTATCCTGAGCGCCCGTTCGCGAGAGGGCGGTCGCAGCTTGACCAAATCGGGTTACGGAGAATGATTTCGCGGATGCGAGCCTCACCTCGAATGACCTGACGAACGGTAGCGCGCAGGCCTCGATGATAGAGATTGTCAGCCTTGCGATCCTTGATCTCGACCGAAGCTATGAACATTCCCGCAGGAATCCGTAGGGGGAGATCGCTGTGAATCAGCGCCGACGATGGCGTAATACCGCATGCATGCGCCTGCGGAATCGCGATGACAGCCAGACACAGCCCGATCGGGTATTTAAGCTTTTCCAAAGTCTGCTGGGCCCGCCGCTCCGATAATTACGTGCACCCTATATCAGGCGGAGTGATGACGAAATGCCTGCAATTGCTGCGAGCGTTCATCGGCCAAATGACCGAATATTGGCGCTAGCCGACTGGCCGCTTTATGAGGCCACGACCCAGGACATTACGGCTTTCCGAGCCTCGATTGTCGATCCTGCCGGGACTTCACGAAAATCAGGCAGGCTCTGGAATGAAACGCATCGGACTTATCGCGCTGTGCCTCTTGGCGAACCTGGCCACGGCAACCGCGGTGCAAGCCGACGAACCCTTTCTGAAGCTGGCTTCGCACGATCTGACCTCCGCCGAGGGGCTGGCCTACCGGATCATCGTCGCGTCGCCCGCCGGGCCGGCGCCCAAGGCGGGCTATCCAGTGATCTATGTGATGGACGGCAATGCCTGGACGCCGATGGTGTCGGAGGTGATCCGCACCAACCTGGATTTCGGCGGGCGCAGCAAGGTGGAGCCGGCGGTGGTGGTCGGCATCGGCTATCCGATCGAGGGCGTCTTCGACATGAAGCGCCGCCCGCACGACCTGACCACCCCGACCGATCGGCCGCGCCCCACCACCAAGGTCGTGCCGGCGAACAGCGGCGGCTATGAAGCGATGATCCGCTTCGTGCAGGAGCGGGTGAAGCCCGATATCGAGAAACGCTTCCCGATCGACCGCACGCGCCAGACGCTGGCCGGCCATTCGCTGGGCGGCCTTTTCACGCTGCGCACGCTGATGAACCATCCCGACTGGTTCCAGACCTATCTCGCGCTCAGCCCGTCGATCTGGTGGCACGACGCCGCCTTGATCAAGGAGGCGCTGGCGCTGTCCCCCGGCCCGGCGCAGCGCGCGGCGCGCGTCTATATCGGCGTCGGCGAGGCCGAGGAATATATGTCCGCCAGCTATCAGGCAGAGATGGAGGCCGAGGTGCGGAGCCGGCTTGCCGCCGATCCCAAGGCGTTCGGCGGCGGCAGCCTCCAGGCGATCATGGCACGCCGGCGGGGGCAGGAATATCACATGGTCGAAAATGCCCGCGATATGGCGAGGATCCTGGGCGACAAGGGGCTGAAGGTCCGTTTCGACCTGTTCCCGGAGGAAGACCATTTTTCGGTCCTGCCCTCGCAATTCGGCCGGGCCGTTCCCTTCGCGCTCAGCAAGTGAGCGCAATGACGATGGGGCGACGTCACACCGGCCGGGGCGCAAACACCACCGGCAAGGTCTTCAACGCCCGCGCCTCGCTCGACGTGTAGGACGGTTCGAAGCCCTTCTCTATTGCATAGTCGCCGATGCGGCGCAGCACCGTCTTCAGGCAGATCTCGATCATCACACGCGCATAATGGCGGCCGATACAGACATGCGCACCGGTGCCGAACGACATGTGGTCGCGCGCGTCGCGCGCGATGATGCAGCGATCGGGCTCCTCGAATTTGGCGGGGTCGCGATTGGCGGCGCCGTTCAGCGCGAGCACGAAATCGCCGGGTTTCAGCGCGCCGCCGTCCAGTTCGGTTTCCCTGGTGACCGTCCGGCGCAGTGCCTGGATCGGCGTGGTGAAGCGCAGGAATTCCTCGATCGCGCCCTCCCATGGCACCTCGCCCGACAGCAGCCGCTGCTTGTCATCGGGATTCTGGCCGAGATGATAGAGTGCCCCGCTCATCGCCGAGCTGGTCGAATCCAGTGCACCGAACAAGGCCAGGATCAGCACTTGATAGCCTTCGGTGTCGGTCAGCATCCGCCCGTCGAATTCCTCCTCGATCAGGCATTGCAGCAGGTCGTCGCGGCGCGGCGCGGTGCGCCGTTCGGCGACGAGCGCGGTCAGATAGTCCGCGATCTCGCCATAACGCTGCACCCAGCCATCGTGGTCGATCAGCCGGTTATGGACCATCCACAGCAATTTCTCCGACAGCATCAGCCGGTCGGTGCCCGGCACGCCGAGCACGGGCAATGTCGTCATGGCGTGCGACGTCACCCGACGCGCCGATTCGGAGGCGCTGGTCGCACATGCGGTGGAGCGCCTCGACCTGCTCGATGTCGACGGCTGGGATCGCACCATCGACACCAATATCAAGGGCGTGCTCTACGCGATCGCGGCCGCATTGCCGCGGATGAAAGCGCAGAAGAGCGGGCATATCATCTCGATCTCGTCGGTCGCGGGCCACCGCATCAACGGTGGTGCTGCGGTCTATGCCGCGACAAAGCATGCCGTGCGCGTGATCGCCGAAAGCCTCCGCCAGGAAGTCACCCGCGACGGCATCCGCAGCACGATCGTTTCGCCCGGCGCAACCGAGACCGAATTGTTCGACACGATCACCGACCCGACGACCCGGGATCGCCTCGTCCCCGCCGCGGCCATGGCATTGCCCGCCGACAGCGTGCGCGCGCCATCGCCTATGCGATCGACGAACCCGACGATGTCGACATCAACGAGATCCTGATCCGTCCACAAGCGCAGGAAAGCTGATATGGAAGCGGCCGAGTCGGCATGGCCATAAAAACGATCGTCGTACGGATATGAGAGGTGATGAGCATGGGTGGAGCAACGGAGCGGGCGACGGAGATCGCGGCCAGGGTCGAGGCGTTCGTCCGCGAGACGATCGTCCCTTATGAACAGGATCCCCGGCGCGACGCACATGGGCCGACCGATGCCCTGCTCTACGAGATGCGCGACAAGGCGCGGGCCGCAGGCGTGCTGACCCCGCACATCCTGGCGGACGGCAGCCATCTGAGCCAGCGCGAGACCGCGCTGGTGCTGCGCAAATCGGGCCTGTCGCCGCTCGGGCCGCTCGCCTGCAACACGATGGCGCCGGACGAAGGCAATATGTATCTGCTCGGCAAGGTCGGCAGCGCCGGGATCAAGGACCGTTTCCTGACGCCGCTGGTCGAGGGCCGCGCGCGATCGGCCTTCTTCATGACCGAGCCGGCGGCGGAAGGCGGCGCAGGTTCCGATCCTTCGATGATGAAGACGACCTGTCGCCTCGACGGCAATCACTGGGTGATCGACGGTCGCAAGGCGTTCATCACCGGCGCGCAGGGTGCGCAGGTCGGCATCGTCATGGCGAAGGCCGAAGAGGGCGCTTGCATGTTCCTCGTCGACCTGCCCGATCCCGCGATCCGGATCGAGCGCGTGCTCGACACGATCGACAGCTCGATGCCCGGCGGCCATTCGATCGTCGCCATCGACGGCCTGCGCGTGCCCGCCGACCAGATGCTCGGCGCGAGCGGCGAGGGCTTCAAATATGCGCAGGTGCGCCTTTCGCCCGCACGGCTTTCGCACTGTATGCGCTGGTGGGGCGCAGCGTC
>JASBTC010000346.1 GCA_030148625.1 Sphingobium sp.
CGGCATCCTCAAGGGCTATATGCAGGATCGCCTCAACGCCCGGCTGATGGGCGTCGCGCCGACCGGCAATGGCCGCCGCCAATCCTATGCGCACGCGCCGATGCCGCGCATGACCAACACCTTCATGAAAGGCGGCAAGGACGATCCGGCGGAACTGCTGTCGCGGATGAAATCGGGCATCTTCGCCAAAAGCTTCGGCGGCGGACAGGTCGATATCGTCTCGGGCAAGTTCGTCTTCTCCTGCACCGAGGCCTATCGCGTCGAGGACGGCAAACTCGGCGCACCGATCAAGGGCGCGACCCTGATCGGCGACGGCCCCACCGTACTGACCAAGGTGCTCGGCATCGGCAATGACTTCGCGCTCGACGAAGGCGTCGGCATGTGCGGCAAGGCCGGCCAATCGGTTCCCGCCGGCGTCGGCCAGCCGACCCTGCTGATCGAGGGACTCACCGTCGGCGGAACCGCCGCGTGAGCACCGGGACCGACGATATCCTGCATTACTGGTTCGACGAACTCGGCCCCGATCGCTGGTGGAAGCGCTCGGACGAGACCGACGAGACGATCCGTGCGCGGTTCCTCGATCTCTGGAGCGACTGGCGGTCACGCACGCCCGAAAGTTTCCTCGGCTCCGCGCGTGAGGCCCTGGCGGGCGTGATCCTGTTCGACCAGTTCCCGCGCAACCTGTTCCGGGGCAGCGCAGACGCCTTCTCCACCGACCCGCTCGCCATCGCGATCGCCAGGGGTGCGGTCGATGCCGGGCTGGACGATGCGCTGAGCCAGGACGAACGCTCGTTCCTCTACATGCCGTTCATGCACAGCGAGGATCTCGACGACCAGCAGCGCTCGGTACTGCTGTTCACCGCGCTCGGCATCCCGAACTCGCTCGATTTCGCGCATAAGCATCACGATGTCGTCGCGAAATTCGGCCGCTTTCCGCATCGCAATACCGTGCTGGGCCGCGCAATGCGTGCCGGCGAGGAAGAGGCTGCAAAGCAGGGCGCCGACTGGTAGGGTCGGCCATGGCCGATTTCGAGATCGCGGCGAGACGCCCCCCGCCCCTTGGCCGCCGGCGCCTTCCGGAATGACGCTGGTTTCGATCGCCGAATATCCCGATCGCATCGCCGCCGATGTCGCGCGGATCGCGCTTGCCGCCGAAGGGATCGACGCCGTGCTTTTCGATGGCGGCATGGCCGGGCTGGGTTTCGGTTTCATGACGCCGGTTCGCCTGATGGTTCACGCCGACGATGCCGATCGCGCCCGGCCCCTGATCGAACCTGCCTAAAAAACGGGCATCACTTCGCACCTGCACAATAATTAGCATCTCGGGCCGTCCATGGCCGTAGCGGATCGTGCGCATACGGCCTGAATCGTGCCATTTTCGAATCTGGCACACCCCTTGCTGACATCCGTTCCGGACAAAAAGCGGAAAGGGGGCCGAATGAAACTCGTCATAGCTATCATCAAACCCTTCAAGCTCGATGAGGTGCGCGAAGCCCTTTCCGAGCTTGGAGTCGCCGGAATGACGGTTACGGAGGTCAAGGGCTTCGGGCGGCAAAAGGGCCAGACCGAAATCTACCGTGGTGCCGAATACAGCACGAACATGGTCCCCAAGATCAAGATCGAGGTCGCCTGCACCACCGCGCTCGCGGATCGCGTCGTCGAGGCGATCCAGGCGTCGGCGAACACCGGCGCGATCGGCGACGGCAAGATCTTCGTGCTGGATATCGGTCAGGCCGTGCGCATCCGCACCGGCGAGACCGACGAAACCGCGCTCTAACGAGAAAGGGGGAACCATGACGATTTCCAAGAAAATCGCGGCGGGTGCGGGGGCGGTCGGCGCTTCGCTGTTCGCCGCAATGCCCGCCTGGGCCAATGTCGCCGCCGCCAATGTCGCGGACGCCGCCAACACCGCCGCGGCCGCTGTGACCGAAGCGGCGCCTGCCGCGGCGGCCGCCTTCACGCCGACCGCCGAGATGGTCAACAAGGGCGATACCACCTGGATGCTGATCTCGTCGGCGCTCGTGCTGATGATGTCGGTTCCGGGCCTCGCGCTGTTCTATGGCGGCCTCGTCCGCACCAAGAACATGCTTTCCGTGCTGATGCAGGTGCTGATGATCGTCTCGGTCGCCAGCCTGATCTGGGTCACCTATGGCTACAGCCTTGCCTTCACCGCGGGCAGCGGCGCGACCGCGCCGTTCATCGGCGGCCTGTCCAAGATGTTCCTGCAGGGCGTCGATGCGTCGACCCTGGCGGCGACCTTCTCAAACGGCGTCTATATCCCGGAATATGCCTATATCGTGTTCCAGATGACATTCGCCTGCATCACGCCGGCACTGATCGTCGGCGCGTTCGCGGAACGGGTGAAGTTCACGCCGCTGATCATCTTCGTCGTGCTGTGGCTGACCATCGTCTATTTCCCGATGGCGCACATGGTCTGGTACTGGGCCGGCCCGGACTTCCTGCCGAACCAGCCGGGCGACTTCGGCCTGCTCTATGGCTGGGGCGCACTGGATTTCGCCGGCGGCACCGTCGTCCACATCAATGCGGGCATTGCGGGCCTTGCCGGCTGCCTCGTCATCGGCAAGCGGATCGGCTTCAAGAAGGAGCCCATGGCTCCGCACTCGCTGACCATGACCATGATCGGCGCATCCCTGCTGTGGGTGGGCTGGTTCGGCTTCAACGCCGGTTCCAACCTCGAGTCCAACGGCGTGACCACGGTCGCCTTCATCAACACCTATGTCGCGACCGCCGCGGCGGCAGTGGCCTGGGCCGTGATCGAGCAGATCGTCCATAAGAAGCCTTCGCTGCTCGGTGCGGCCACGGGCGCCGTTGCCGGTCTCGTCGCGATCACGCCGGCTGCGGGTTTCGCCGCACCGATGACCTCGATCCTGCTGGGCTTCGCCGCGTCGATCGTCTGCTTCTTCTTCGTGACCACGGTGAAGAACAAGCTGGGCTATGACGACTCGCTCGACGTGTTCGGCGTCCACTGCATCGGCGGCATCGTCGGCGCGATCGGCACCGGCATCGTCGCCGCGCCGTCGCTCGGCGGCCAGGGCTGGTTCGACTATACCGTCACGCCCGCCATACCCGGCGCCTATGACATGGGTGCGCAGGTCTTCACGCAGATCAAGGCGGTGGCGCTGACCCTCGTCTGGTCGGGCGGCGTGTCTGCCCTGCTGTTCTTCATCCTCGACAAGACGATCGGGCTCCGCCCGAGCGCCGAGGTCGAGCAGGAAGGGCTCGACCTCGCCGAGCATGGTGAGCGCGCCTACAATTACTGACACGATCGGAGGGCGGCCGAAGAAGCCGCCCTCCCCACGGGGTTCCTCCTGCGAACAGACTGGGTCGGCGTGGCAACATGCCGGCCCTTTTTTATGCCGGCGCGTCAAAGGCGCGATGGCATAACCCCGAAGAACGCCGGGGTCTCCTGACCGCCTTTTCGAACATCAAGCTTGCGATCGGCACCGCCGCTCGAGACATATGTCTCTCGCACCCACCCCAAACCCTCCCTTGAAAGGGAGGGGCTTAGAGTTGCGCGAGATCGGCCCTCACGAAATCGGCGCAGCGCTCGCCGATCATGATCGTCGGCGCATTGGTGTTGCCCGATACGAGCGCCGGCATGATCGAGGCGTCGGCCACGTAGAGCCCGTCGACCCCGCGCACCCTGAGTTGCGGATCGACCACCGAGTCCGGATCGGCGCCCATCCGGCACGTGCCGACCGGATGATAGACGGTGTCGGCGCGGCTGCGGATGATCTCGATCATCGCCGCATCGTCGTCGATGCCCGCCATATGCCGGTCGCGCCCGCCATAATCGGAGAGCGGCGGCGCCTCGAGGATGCGGCGCATCAGCTTCACGCCGGCCAGCAGCGTGTCGACGTCGCGGCTGTCGGAGAGGAAAGCCGGATCGATCAGCGGCGCGGCCGCCGCATCGGAGGAGGCGAGACGGAGCGTCCCGCGACTATGCGGCCGCAGGACACAGACATGGCAGGAAAAGCCGTGCGCCTTCACCTTGGTTCGCCCGTGATCCTCGAGCAAGGCAGGCACGAAATGGAACTGGACGTCGGGCGCCGGCAGGTCCGGCCGCGTCCGCGCGAAACCGCCGGTTTCGGCATAGGGCGTGGTGAAGGGGCCGCTGCGTGAGCGGAACCACTGGACCATCGCGCCCAATGTGCTGATCGTGCCGCGCAGCGTCTGGCCGATAAAGGGCGCCCCGTCGGTCTCGTAGCCCGCGACATAGTCGACATGATCCTGCAATGCGCCACCGACCGCCGGGCGATCGCGCTCCACCGCGATGCCATGGTCGCGCAGATGTGCAGCCGGGCCGATGCCCGAGAGCATCAGTGTCTGCGGCGATCCGAACGCGCCGCCCGCGACGACGACCGCTCCGCGCGCACGAATGGTGCACCGGGTACCGCCCTGGACGAACTGGACGCCGATGGCGCGGCCATCCTCGAACAGGATACGTTCGACCAGCGCGCCGGTGCGGATGTCGATGCGGTCGCGGCGCGGCTCGATATAGGCGCGTGCGGCGCTCCAGCGCTCGCCGCCCTTCTGCGTCACCTGATAGAGGCCGACGCCGTCGAGCTGCGCACCGTTGAAATCGGGATTGCGCGGCAATTGCAGCGATGCCGCCGCATCGACGAACGCCAGGCTGCCGGGATTGGCGCTGCGCTGGTCGGACACGGCCAGCGGCCCGCCGGTGCCGTGGAAACGATCCTCGCCGCGCTCATTATCCTCCGCGCGCCGAAAGACCGGCAGCACATCGGCATAGGACCAGCCCAGGCACCCCATGGCCGCCCAATTGTCGTAATCCCAGGCACTGCCCCGGATATAGAGCATCGCGTTGATCGCGCTCGATCCGCCCAGCCCGCGCCCGCGCGGCTGATAGCCGCGCCGCCCGTTCAGGCCCGGCTGCGGCACCGTCTCGAACCGCCAGTTCGACGCATCGGGAATGAATGGCATCATGCCCGGGGCCCGGATGCGCCAGTCGGTATTGGCGCCGCCCGCTTCGATCAGCGCAACGCGCAACCTTTTGTCCGCCGCGAGCCGCCCCGCCACCGCGGCGCCGCCCGATCCGCCGCCGATCACGACGATGTCGACCTCGTCCATCCACCCGCTCCTGCCCGGCCGCCCTCAGGCGATCTCGCGTTTACGTTAACGTCATTTGAGGCGTGGGCAAGCGCGATCAGATGTGGACGAAGCGCAGGTCGATCGGCCGGTTGAGCGCGCGCGCGTCGTCGACGATCCCGACGAGCGCGTCGAACAGAGCCGTCAGTTCGGGCGCCGGGCGCGCCGGGCACAATATCTCGACCGCGAAGGGCGGCTCGACGCCGTTGATTCCGCCGCCGATCAGCGAATCCGACAACGCATCGATCGAATGGCCGTGCCAGGACGGCGCGTCGACCGCGGCCAGGAATGCGTCGTAGAAGGATTCCACATCGGTCCAGCCGCGTGCATCGAGCTTGATCGCCTCAGCCATGATCGGGCACAGCCGCATCCTGTCGTGCCTGCCAGCGCGCACGGATCGTCTCGCTCGAGTCGCGCGATCCGTCATGGCTCCAGCCCGGCGGGGCTAGGATATAGCCGATCTTGTTCCGAAGGCCCGGCGCCCGCCACACATCCCGGGCGATGCCGATCCACTCATGGAACGCCGCCCAGAACAGGTTGAAGCTGCCGAGCTGCTTCACGATGCCATAGCGCGGACGCTCCTCGTCGAGTTCGGGCGTATAGGTGCCGAACATCCGATCCCATATGATGAAGACGCCGGCATAGTTGCGATCGAGATAGCGCGGATTGGTCGCATGGTGGACGCGGTGGTGCGAAGGCGTGTTCATCACCGCTTCGAACCAGCGCGGCATCCGCCCCACCATCTCGGTGTGGATCCAGAACTGATAGATCAGGTTGAGCCCAGCGCAGAAGAACACCATCGCGGGCGGAAAGCCGATCAGGAACAGGGGCAGGCGGAAGACGAAGGACAGGCTCAGAAAGCCGGTCCAGGTCTGCCGGAGCGCGGTCGAGAGATTATAATGCTGGCTGCTATGGTGGATGACATGGCTCGCCCAGAACCAGCGCACGCGATGCGCGCTGCGATGGAACGCATAATAAGCGAGGTCGTCGAGCAGGAAGCAGAGCGGCCACGCCCACCAGGCAAAACCGATATCGAGCAATCGATGGTTCCAGAACCAGATCGCCAGCGCCCCCACCGCTCCCGCGCACATTATGCCCGCGATCGTGCTGCCCAGCCCCAATCCCAGCGAGGTCAGCGTGTCGCGTACATTGTAGCGCGTCCTGTCGCGGGCGCGCGCGGCAATCATTTCGACGAGCACCAGCGCGACAAAGCCGGGAATCGCGAAATTGACGGGATCGGGCAGCTCAGCCATGCGCGCCCCTCAGCCCGCTGGCCCAGCGCGCGGCCTGATCGCCCAGGTCGAGCGTCACCCGCCCGAACATCCGGTCCGACGTCTCGATGGTCAGCGTCCGGCGATCGAGCCGGCCGAAAAACGGCGGCTCGATCAGGCGCGACGCAAAATGATTGCCGTGCGCACGGATCAGCATGTGCCGTCCATCGGCATCCTTGAGCAATGCGGCATGGCCGGCACGGTCAACCACCACATCGACCGGATCGAATCCGCAATGCGCTTCGTCCGCCAGGATGCGGGCATGCGCCGCGTCGGCGATACGAATATCCGCGCCAAGCCCAAGCAGGTGCGCGGCAAGCCCCAGGGCAAGCACCCCGACAAACGACCCGCCGAGCAGCAGCCAGTTCATGCGCGTGCCGAGAGCGCGTCCAGCATCGGGCGGATCGATCCCAGGTCATAGCCTGCGCCGGCCGCCGTTTCGGAAAGCGTATCGGGCGAACCGCCACGCTGGGCCGAGGCCAGTGCCCAGAGATAGGTCGAACGCGTGCCCGAGCGGCAATAGGCCAGCACCGGTCCGCCCGCCGCGTCGAGCGCGGCATTCATCTCGTCGAGCTGATTGGCCGAGAAGCCTGCATGCGTGACGGGAATCGCGCGATAGGCAAGGCCCGCGGCCTTCGCCGCAGCCTCGATCTCGTCGCCGGTCGGCTGCCCCTCTTCCTCACCCTCGGGGCGGTTGTTGATGATCATCGTCACGCCCTGCGCGGCGGCGGCGGCCACCTGGTCCGGAGTGATCTGGGGCGACACGGCGATCGTGTCATCGAGCCTTCGGAACATCATATACTCCACCACGATTGGACGCTTCGCGAATGTCATAGCGCGCGAGATCGGATCGCGAAACGCTCGTTGCGGCGATGGGCCATGATCGCGGGCAAGTCCGCTCGGGGCCTATAGCGCCGCCTCGGTCGCGGGCGGTATGATCGTCTTGCGCCGCGCCGCCCACAGGCACCCTGCCACGATCATCAGCGCGCCGATGACGGTCATCGCCGATACGGTTTCGCCGAACACCCACCAGCCGAGCAGCGACGCCCAGATGAAGGCGGTATATTCGACGGGCAGGAGGTAGCTGGCCTCCGCCCGGGCATAGGCCCAGGACAGCAGCATGATCGAAATGAAGGCGAAGACCGCGCAGACGATCAGGCGCGGCACCTGCGTCTCATCCGGCAGCACCGTCCACCACGGCGCCGCCGGCGCGTAGATGCCAAGCGCGACGATGTTGAAGAACAAGGCGACTTCGAAGGGATCGGCGACCTGCGACTGGCGTCGAGCGATGATCAGGCTGAACGCATAGAGCACCGCGCCGATCAGGACGGCGATCGCGCCGCGAAACGCCTCCGGCCCCATATCCGCCCGCGCCTGCCCCACCAGGATCACCAGCACGCCCAGAAATGCGAGCGCCGACGCGGCGATCGCAGACCGATCCACGCGTTCCTTGAGGATGACCGCGGCGAGGTACAAGGCGATCAGCGGCGCGATGAAGCTCAGCGCCACGCCCTGCGCGATCGGCATGCGGGCGAGCCCCCAGAAGAACAGCAGCACCGACAGCCCGGCGGTCAGCCCACGCCAGAAATGCAGGATCAGCACCGGCCGGTCCGGCCAGCGGCGGCGTCCGACGAAGAATACGACCCCACCGATGATCAGCCCGAAGATCGAGCGCCACAGCATCGCGCTATAGGCGCCCATTTCGATCGACAGCCCCTTCATGAGCGCGTCCATCGCCGAGAACACCGCGATCCCGAGCATGGCGACGGCAAAGGCGGCGGCACCGCCCGCGGGCTTCATTCCCCGGCAAGCCGATCGAGTGCCTCGCCTTCGAGCCGCCAGATTTCCCATCCGGTCGTGCGCTGTCCGCCGATATGGCTGTAGAAGCGCTTGGCGTTGTCGTTCCAGTCGAGCACCGCCCAGTCCATCCGGCCGCAATCGCGCGCCTTGGCTTCCGTCGCCAGCGCCTTGAACAGGGCGAGGCCGGCCCCCGATCCACGCGCGATCTCTTCGACGAACAGATCCTCCAGATAGAGCGTCGGCTTGCCCGTCCAGGTTGAATAGGTGAGGAACCACAAGGCCAGCCCGACGACCTTGCCGTCGATCTCCGCCAGATGCGCCCAGACGCGCGGCACGTCGCCGAACAGCGTCTCGCGCAGCGACGCCACCGTCGCCTTCACCGCGTCGGGCTCTCGCTCGTAATCCGCGAGCGCCTGGACCAGGCGCAATATCTCGGCTTCATCGCCCGGGCGGGCGGTGCGGATGGCGAGCGTCATTCCGCGGCCACCGGCGTGTCGATACTTTCGGCTTCGATCTCGGCCGCCTTGGCCTCCACCAGCCTGACGATATGTTCGATCATGTCGGCGTCCTGGACGTGATGGTCGGTAACGCCCGACAGATAGACCATATGCTTGCCATTGCCACCGCCGGTGATGCCGATATCGGTCTCGCGCGCTTCGCCCGGACCGTTGACGACGCAACCGAGCACCGAAAGCGACAATGGCGTGTTGATATGCTTGAGCCGCTCCTCGAGCGCCTGGACGGTGCGGATCACGTCGAAGCCCTGGCGTGCGCAGCTGGGGCAGGAGACGACACGGACGCCGCGCGTGCGGATGCCGAGCGATTTCAGGATTTCGTAGCCGACGCGCACTTCTTCCTCAGGCTCGGCGGATAGCGAGACCCGGATCGTGTCGCCGATACCCGCCCAGAGCAGATTACCGATGCCGATCGCCGATTTGACGGTGCCGCCGATCAGCCCGCCGGCCTCGGTGATGCCCAGGTGCAGCGGGCAATCCACCGCTTCGGCAAGCCCCATATAGGCGGAGACGGCGAGGAAAACGTCCGACGCCTTCACCGCCACCTTGAATTCGTGGAAGTCGCGATCCTGGAGCAGCTTGATATGGTCGAGCGCGCTTTCGACCAGCGCCTCCGGGCAGGGCTCGCCATATTTCTCGAGCAGGTCACGCTCCAGGCTGCCGGCATTGACGCCGATGCGGATCGCGCAGCCATTGGCGCGCGCGGCATTGACCACTTCGTTCACGCGATCGGCGCTGCCGATATTGCCCGGATTGATGCGCAGGCATGCAGCACCGGCATCGGCCGCCTCCAACGCGCGCTTATAGTGGAAATGGATGTCGGCGACGATCGGCACGCGCGCCGCACGGACGATCTCCTTGAGCGCCGCGGTCGACTCGACGTCGGGACAGGAGACACGGATGATGTCGACGCCCGCCTCCTCGCAACGGCGGATCTGGTCGATCGTCGCCTTCGCATCGCTGGTCAGCGTGTTGGTCATCGTCTGTACGGTGACCGGCGCATCGCCGCCGACGGGCACATTGCCGACCATGATCTGGCGGGATTGGCGGCGCGCGATATCGCGCCAGGGACGGACCGACATGTTTTACTCTTCAGTTAGGAGGCAATGCCCTATAGCGCGCTTGAATGACGACCGGTAGTGAAGTTCCTGTGCAGCCAAGCGTTCCCGTGCCCAGGCATTATGGTCTGGACTGGCTGCGAATCGGCGCGTTCCTGCTGCTGATGTTCTATCATGCCGGCATGGTCTTCGTGACCGGGGACTGGATCGTGAAGACGGCGCAGCCGATCCAGTGGCTCGCCTATCCGATGCTGTTCGTCACGCCCTGGCGGCTGACGGTGCTGTTCATCGTCTCGGGCTATGCCGCGCGCGCGCTGCTCGGCAAGCTGAAGACCACCGGCCTGTTCGCGCGTGAGCGGACTAAAAGGCTGATCATCCCGCTGCTGTTCGCGATGGCGGTGATCATTCCGCCGCAAAGCTGGGTCAATCTGCGCTTCAACCACGGCTATACCCGGAGTTTCAGCCATTTCATGACGAACGACTGGCTGATCTTCGGCCAATATGACCATGTCACCCTGCCGGGCTGGGAACATCTCTGGTTCGTTTTCTACCTGTGGCTCTTCACCATGGCCCTGACCGCCGGCCTGGTCCTGTTGCGCGCGGAGACCCGCGCCAGGATCGCCGGCATGTTCGAATCGCTCGGCACGGGATATCGCCTGCTCTGGGTGCCGCTGGTCTATTTCGTCCCCGTGCGCGTCGCGATCACATTCACCACCGGCGAATCACACGGCCTGTTCAACGACTGGCTGACCGACCTCATCCATTTCCCGGCCTTCCTGTTCGGTTTCGGCCTCGCCGGCACGGCCGCGCTCTGGCCCGCGATCCGCCGGGTCTGGCGCCCGGCGCTCATCCTCGCGCTTGCGAGCTTCGTGGTGCTGGTGGCGGTCGAGATCGCCTATCCGGGCAAGATGACGCCGCCGCACGGAACGATGGCCGCGAACCGTGCGGCGCTGGCCTGCATGATGTGGGGCATGGCGCTGGTCATGCTGCACGCCGCGACCGCCTTGCTCAATCACGACCATCGCTGGCGCGCGACGCTCAGCGTCGCGATCTTCCCCTTCTACATCATCCACCAGACCGCGATCGTCCTGATCGCCTGGTGGCTGCTCCCGCTCGCTCTCACGCCCCTGGCCGAAGCGGCGATCATCATCGCCGGCACCACCGCGAGCTGCGTCCTGTTCTACGTCCTGGGTGGCCGGCTGGCCTGGCTGCGTCCGCTGATCGGACTGGGGCGGGTTCCCAAGGCATCGTAACGCCATCGGCGGAAACGCGTAGCGCTTCCGCCGATGGCGATCAGGCTCTTAGAATTTAATCCACCTGTGTCGCGCGCCTAGATTGTCATTCCCGCGAAAGCGGGAATCCAGCTTTTCCGTGAAGCATCAGAAAGAAGAAGAAGCGGGATTCCCGCTTTCGCGGGAATGACAAGATGAGTTGATCCAGTTGGATCAGGCTCCAGGCAACAAATCATTACAATCACGATCGGATC
>JASBTC010000352.1 GCA_030148625.1 Sphingobium sp.
CCGCGAACCGCGCGGCAAGCGGATCGAGACCGGCGGCGAGCGACGGTTCCTCTTCGATCCGCGCTCTGGTTGCGAGCAGGGCATCGATGACCGTGTTGCCGGTGATGTGAATTCGCTCCATCGGCACATTTTCCGCGCGAAGCGCGGCAGCGGCGGTTTCGGTCGGCGCGAAATGCAGGTCGGCGACCGCGCCCGCAACCTTCCGGTTCACTTCCTCGGGCCAGGGATGATAGATGTTCCCGCTGCGCAGCCCCGCCTCGACATGGCCGACCGGGATCTTGCGGAAATACGCCGCAAGCGTCGCCGCCATCGTCGTGAGCGTGTCGCCGTGGACGAGAATACGATCGGGCCTTTCGCGGTCGAAGGTATCGCCGAGACCGGTGACGAGCCGTGCGAGGAGGGCGTCGAGCGACTGATTCGGGGTCATCACGTCGAGATCGACGTCGGGAACGATCCGACCGATTTCAAGAACCCGGTCGAGCATCTCTCGGTGCTGGGCGGTGACGCAGACGCGTGTCTCGAGCGTGACTCGGGTACGGAGCGCATGCACGACCGGAAACATCTTGATCGCTTCGGGGCGTGTCCCGAAGACGGTCATTACCTTCATGCTTTGGTCCTCCAGCGGCGTCCGCGGTCCATGGCGCGTGCCGGTGCGGTGCCTAATGCGCGATTAATCGTCAAAGCTTGCAACACCCTTAAGGTCTCGGAGCGCAGGCCGAAACGGGTTCTGACCGCGGTCATGCAACGCTCCCCGGCAAAAGCCGTTGTTGTTTCGCGAGGCGAGGGAGGCTAGGGGAACGGCGTTTGACCGCCGGTCCGGACTCCTCCCCGCGGTAGCGGTGTTTTCGAATTGGGTTCTTTTCATGTTCTGGAAGCGTAAGAGCAAGCCTGCTCCTCCGATGCGCGACAGTTTTGCGATTCCCGACGGTCGGCGTGTCTATGCCATCGGTGACATTCACGGGCGCGACGACCTTTTCGCCAAACTGATTGGATTGATCCGCGCGGACAATGCGGCGCGCGATCATGCCGAAGTGACGCTGATCCTGCTGGGCGACCTTGTCGACCGAGGCCCACAGTCGGCAGAGGTTGTCGAGCGCGCGATCCGGTTGAAGGACGAATTTCCCGATACGCGCCTGTTGATCGGCAATCACGAGGAATGTTTCCTGGCGGCGTTGACTGGGGACGTCAGGCGGCTACGCTATTTCATGCGGATCGGCGGCGACGCGACCGTGCGAAGCTATTGGAAGGATGAAGCGACCTTCGTTGAAGCCAGTTTCGAGGAGGTCGCGGAGCGTTTGCCGGCCATCGTCCCGTTCGAACATGTCCAATTCCTCGGCGGTGGCGAGGATGTCGTCGAAATCGGTGACTATATATTCGTTCATGCCGGCATTCGCCCCGGCGTGCCGATCGGAAAGCAGTCGTTGGGCGATCTGCGCTGGATCCGTGAAGAGTTCCTTGATGACGAGCGCGATCACGGCGCGATAATCGTGCATGGCCACACGATCTACGATGAGGTCGATGAGTGGCCCAATCGCATCGGCATCGACACCGGCGCCTATAAATCCGGCGTCCTTACGGCGATTGTTCTGGAGGGGACCGAGCGCCGCTATTTGAAAACGGACGGTGAATGACGGGGGTGGGCGGGTTTTCATCGCGGCATTCCATCGATCCGGCTCGTTGCCGTTTCCTCGCCCTTGAGAAACGGCCTTTCGGCCACTAGGCGCGAGCGAAACCGGCAAAGGTCCGGTTGTCGCAAAGGTTTACGGATTTGCCGAACCGTCTCCGTCATCATGTTTGTTATAGGGAATGTCGCAGCTTGTCGCTATCAACCGCCTGCGCAAGCTGAACATTCGCGCCGCGACGTGCCGCGCTCGAGAGGTTTGAGAATGGATATTTGGGACGGTCAGGCACTTGCGCTGCGCGAACGCGCCATGGCCCAGGCCGTGCATTGGTTGGCTTGGCTCGCCGATCTGCCGCGTCGGCGCCGCCAGCAAGTGGCAATAATGATGGACGCCGTGCTGTGCGTGGTTGCGGTCTGGATCGCACTGTCGCTCCGCGTAGGCGAGTGGAATTTGTTCACACGCCCAGTCTTCATCCTGTCGGCCGTTGCCATCATCCTTTGGTTCCCGATTGCGCTGCGGTGGGGCATCTATCTGTCGATCATCCGCTTTTCCGGCGGCCGGACGATGATGGGTTTAGCGGTGGCGTCGGCCCTATTCGCGATTCCGATGGTTTTGATATTCATGGTGGTCGGCATCGCGGGGGTTCCCCGCACCATGGGTCTGCTCCATCCGATCATTTTCCTTGCATTGCTGTCGGTCAGTCGGTTGACGATCCGCTTTGCGCTTGTCGACATCCTGCACCGGGCGAATGGCGGGCGCGAGCTGAGACGCGTGCTGATCTATGGTGCCGGCAGGGCCGGTCAGCAGCTTTCGCTTTCGCTTCGTCACGAACCGCATGTCCAGGTTCTGGGCTATATCGACGACGATGTCCGCCTCAACGGTCAGCGGCTCGACGGCATTCCGATCTATTCGTCCGACCGTCTCGCTTGGGCGATCCGGACCCTGATGATCGACGAGGTACTGATCGGCCTCCCGCGGATTTCGAGGGCCCGGCGCAGAGAGATCATCGACGCACTCCAGAATTTCCAGGTGCAAGTTCGCGTGTTGCCGAGCCTGAGCAGGATCATGGATGGCGAGGTTTCGATCAACGATCTGCGGGCCGTGCAGATCGAGGATTTGCTGGGGCGTGACCCGGTTGCGCCCAATGCGCTGTTGATGGGACGCAATATCGTCGGCAAGACCGTTCTCGTCTCGGGTGCCGGGGGGTCGATCGGTAGCGAGTTGTGCCGCCAGATCCTGAGCTTTCGGCCACATCGCCTGATCCTGGTCGACCAGTCCGAATACGCGCTCTATGCCATCGACGATGAACTGACGGCTGCGGCTGCGCAGATTGACGGTCCGGCGATAGCCATCGTTCCCGAGCTGGGGAATGTCGCCGATCGCGATTCGATTTCACGCATTTATTCGCGCTGGAGACCGGACACGGTTTTCCACGCCGCCGCATACAAGCACGTCCCGCTTGTCGAGACCAACCCGGTCGCGGGGATGCGCAACAACATATTCGGCACACTGTTCAGCTGCCTCGCGGCCGAGGAGGTCGGGGTCGCCACCTTTATCCTGATCAGCACCGACAAGGCTGTTCGACCGACGAACATCATGGGGGCGTCCAAGCGGGTCTGCGAGTTGATCCTGCAGGCACGCTCGGCAAAGCGGCGCTCGACGGTGTTCACGATGGTCCGGTTCGGTAACGTTCTGGGATCAAGCGGATCGGTCGTTCCGCGCTTTATGGCGCAAATTCGCGCCGGAGGACCAGTTACGCTCACCCATCGGGACGTTACGCGGTACTTCATGACCATTCCCGAGGCGGCGCAACTCGTGATCCAGGCGGGTGCGATGGCGAAAGGGGGCGAAGTTTTCGTACTCGATATGGGGCAGCCGGTTCGGATTCGTGACCTTGCTGCGTCGATGATCCGGCTGTCAGGTCTTTCCGTGCGCGACGACACATATCCCGACGGCGACATTGAGATTCGCGAAATCGGGATGCGGCCAGGCGAAAAGCTGTATGAAGAGCTGCTGATCGGCGAGGATCCGCAGTCGACGATGCACGAGCGCATCATCCGCGCCAGCGAAACGATGTTAGACTGGGACGATCTTGAGCGCGCGCTCGATGTCTTGGCGGGTCATCTGGCACGCGGGGAGGCTGACGAGGCGCTGCAGATCCTCCGCGCGCTGGTACCTGAATATGCTCCTCCGGTCGGCCATTCGGTGATACAGGCCGCAGGGTAAGGCAGGCGGGTTTTCAGGGCCCGTCAAAGTGGTTCAAAAACACGCTAGCGCGCCCTGAAACTATATCCTAAGGGCTCCCCTCCCTGCTCCCCCGCCGGTCATCTTCAAAAGATAATCGAGAAAGCATTTTACGGAATTCCATGCTGATTGCGAAGACGATATCGCCCACGCGGCACGACGAACGCAATGTGCTGCGCTGGCTTCTGCCAGCGACGATTCTGCTCGCCATGCTTTTGGGAGGTTCTTCGCGGGCCGACATTCTTTCCCTGCTGATTCTACGCCCCCTGTCGGCGTTGCTGCTGGTTTATGCTCTCTATCGCTATGGCGCCGAGGCGTGGCGCCAATCGCCATCGCTGATGGCGTTGACGGGGGGCGTTGTTCTGCTGGCCGTCGCGCATGTCGTTCCGTTGCCCCCCGCTGTGTGGTCGGCGCTTCCGGGGCGGGATGTCGTGGTCCAGACATTTGAAGTTGCAGGTATTCCGCTGCCCTGGCTGCCGTTGTCGATGTCGCCCGTCGGTGCATGGAACGCCCTGTTCAGCCTCATGCTGCCCGTCGCGGCTTTGATATTCGCTCTCGCGGCCAGCCCGGAAGACCGACTTCGAGCGCTCAAATGGGTGATGGTAATCGGGTTGATCAGCGGATTTGTCGGGCTTCTGCAGATGCTCGGTCCACCGCGCGGGCCGCTCTATCTCTATAAGGTGACCAACGTCGGCGCGGCCGTTGGCCTTTTTGCCAATCGCAATCACCAGGCCGTCCTGATGGCGAGCCTCTTCCCCCTCTTGGCGATGTACGCTTCGCTAGCTGACAATTCGCGCGGACGGTTGCAGCTGCATCGCGCCACTGCAATTGCGGCCGCCGCTTTCATCACGCCCATGATCCTAGTCACAGGATCGAGAAACGGCCTTGTCCTCGGCGCCATCGGACTTGCGCTGGCGGTATGGGTCTATGGCAGGGGCGCGGAGAAGCTGGCCGCCAAGCCGACGGCCATGCGCTGGCGCCGATGGGCGCCTTATGCGGTCGTCGCGGTGCTCGTGGGCCTGTCGTCGTTGACTATCTTTGCGGCGCGGGGTGTCGCCTTCCAGCGGCTCGTCAATCTCGATGCCTCGCAGGATCTTCGCCTGAAGGCGTTCCCGACCGTCGTCGAAATCGCCCGGGATACCTTCCCCTGGGGCAGCGGGATGGGGAGCTTCGACGAGGTTTACCGGCGCTACGAGCCTGGGCAGTTGCTGTCCCCCAATTATTTCAATCGCGCGCATAACGACTGGCTGGAGATCGTGATGACGGGCGGCCTGCCGGCGGTCCTGCTTGCGGCGATGGCGATCACCCTGTTCATCATCGCAGTCGTCGCGGTGCTGAAGCAGAAGGAGCGGGGGCGGTCGCGTCGCCGGATATTGATTTCGGCCCGCTGCGCGGCCGCCATATTGCTGTTGCTTGCCATAGGCAGCATTGCCGAGTATCCGGCGCGGACACCCTCGCTGGCTGTGCTTGGAGTATTGTGTGCGGCCATCCTCAGCGGTGTCCGCAAGATAGACACGGACGTTTCTTCGCGCGACCGCCAGGCCGCGCCGAATCGGCATCGTGATACCGGAGAAATTTGACCATGATGCGTGCTATTTTCGCGGCTGTTGTTCTCGCCATGGCGAGTGGCTGTGCCTCGGTTCCGCCGCTTCAGTCGAACGAGTCCATCCAGGTCGTGGACGCAGCGGAGCTTCCGCCGCCAGCAACCGCCGGTATGGAAGGCGGGTACCAAATCGGGGTGTTCGATCGCTTGCTGATCGATGTGCTCGGTTTCGAAGAATTGGCCAAGCGCGAGGTTCAGGTAGATGCGGCGGGCAATATCGCATTTCCGATTGCC
Organism: Sphingobium sp.; assembly: GCA_030148625.1. The sequence goes on from JASBTC010000352.1 coordinate 5,704, forward strand.
GGATCGGTACGCGCCGCCGGCCGAACGCCGGGTCAGGTTGCGCAGGACATCACGGCGCGGATGCAGGCAGGTCATATCCGGAACCCCCAAGTCTCGGTCAACCTGTTCCAGTCGACGAGCCAGTATGTTACGGTTGAAGGGCAGGTGACCGAGCCCGGAAACTATCCGCTGGTCGGCGACATGACGCTGATGCGCGCGGTTGCAGCCGCCAAGGGGCCCGCCGAATTCGCGAAGCTGGACGATGTCGTCGTCTTTCGCACTGTGAACGACAAGCGGATGGTCGCGCTCTATAATCTCGCCGCGATCCGTCGTGGTTACTATAGCGATCCGCGACTTTACGCGAAGGATGTCGTCGTGGTCGGCGATTCGCCGGGTCGTAGGCTGTTTACGCGGATCATCGAGGCGTCTTCGCTGATTACCGCGCCGATCATAGCGCTGGTTAGCAGCAATGCTTTGTAATCTTGGTCCATATTGCACCGTGGCCCCTTCTGAATGAGCATGTCAATGAATCGAATCCCCTTCGAATTGCCCGGTCACGAGACTGCGGGACCGAATTCCGGTGCGGAAACGGCGGAGCCGCCGCTGGTG
>JASBTC010000378.1 GCA_030148625.1 Sphingobium sp.
GCGCCTTCGAGATCGTCGAACTGGGCATAGGCGAAGCCGGGCAGCAGCGGCTCGAAGCCGTCGCGCATCTTCTCCTGGTTGGTCGCGCTGATCGTGCCGAGCGTGCGGCCGTGAAAGGCGTTGGAGAAAGTGATCAGCTCATGCTTGTGGCTATTGCCGTTGACATAATGATAGCGACGCGCGGTCTTGATCGAGCATTCGACGGCTTCCGCGCCGGAATTGGTGAAGAAGACGGTGTCGGCAAAGGTGTTCTCCACCAGCCGCTGCGCGAACGCCTCACCCTGCGGCGAACCGTAGAGATTCGAGACGTGCATCAGCGTCGCCGCCTGATCCTGGATCGCCTTGGTCAGATGCGGATGGCCATGGCCCAGCAGGTTCACCGCGATGCCGCTGGCGAAATCGAGATAGCGCTCGCCGCGCTCGCCGATCAGATAGCACCCCTCGCCTCGGACCGGACGCACCTCACTCCGCGGATAGACGGGCATGAGAGGCGTGATGGTCATTGCTTGGGTACTCCTCCTCGAGGGTCGGCAGAAACGCAAAAAGGCGACCCGTGACGGTCGCCTGGCGCGAAGCGCGCTATACAGGCGCGCGCAAGGCTCAACAACCCCTGCGCGCGGGGCTCAGCGGGGGACCGCAGGGATCGGCGTCGCGACCATGCGAGCAGCCTTGCGATCGATGCTCCACAGGGTGCGCGGCTGCACCGGATCCCAGTCGATCGCCTGGCCGGGCGTGGGCACCGGCAGGGTCGCGACCAGTTCGAGCCGCGTACCGGCCTCGGGACGCTTCAGCGCATAGATTTCGGGCCGGTCATGGCCGCTGACATAGAGCAGCCCGTCACTGCCCCAGGCCGCGCCCGAACAGCTTTTGGGCGCGAAGCGCTCCAGAACGGCATCGGGGAACAGCCAGGATTCGAGCGGGCGGAATGCGGCATCCATTTTCACCAATGTGGTGTAACGATGGTCGCGGCCAGGCTCACCGCCGCGATCGTCATAATTGGCGAACACCGCCCACCAGGCGCCATCATGCCAGTCGAGCACGGTCAGCGATCCGTACATGCGGCCCAGGCTGTGCGTGCGGATATGGCGCAAAGTCTTCGTATCGAAGATCTCGACGCTGCTCGCCATCGGCACGGCCGGATAGTTGGACGCGGCGCAAACCAGTTCCGCCTTCACCACCGCGCAGCTGTTGATGTGCGGGAACAGCGCCGGATCGCCGCGCCAATGCGCCACCCTTTTGCCGCTGCCTTTGTCGTATTTGCCGATCTCCGCATTGTCGATCGCATAGACATGGGCCGGGCCCGCCGCCACGCCCTGCCCCGCTTCGGGCGCGGCGATGGCGGCAAGCGAAAGGAACGCCGCGGCGATCAAAAGCGCACCGACGCGCCGGCATAGAAGGTCCGGCCGTAGCGCTCGTTCTGGATGACCCAGTCGCGCCGGTCGCCCTGATATTGGCGGGTCGGCTCGTCGGTCAGATTCTGCGCTTCGAAGAATAATTTGGTAGTCTCGGTGATCGCGAAGCTCGCCTTGGCATCCAGGCGCCGCAGATTGTCATTATGCTGATCGGTGAGCGCTCCGGTCCCCAGCGAAATCAGCGCACGGCCGGTATGGTGATAGGCGATCGACGCCTCGATCGGCCCCTTCTGGTAGAAGAGCTGCGCGCCATAAAGCAGTTCGGACTGTTCGGGGAACGCCGCGGGATCGGTGCGGCCGGGAATGGTCAGGTCGGAATCGATGAAGGTCACGTTCACCTCGACCCCGAACCCCGACCAGAAGCCGGGCAGGAAATCGAATTGCTGACGATAGGCCGCTTCCAGCCCGAGGATCTCGGCGCTGTCGCCATTCTGCTTCTGCGAGAAACCGAGCATGGCATAGGTCCGTCCGCCATAGGGCGTGTTCAGCAAGGTGAAGCTGCTGGGATAGACCGGGTTCTTGATGAATTTCGCGAAGACGCCGACCGAAAGCAGACCGCCCTTGGAGAAATACCATTCGGCGGTCGCGTCGAGTCCATCGGACACATAGGGCTTGAGCTGAGGATTGCCGAGCGACACCGAGCCGTCGAAAGTGCCGTCGCCATTGTCCTCGTAGGAAATCGCGCCGCCCGGGGTCAGATCCGAATAATTGGGCCGCCCGACGCTGCGCGTATAGGCGAAGCGCAGCACCATATCCTCCGCCGGCTCGACGCGGACGATCAGGCTCGGCAGGAAATCGGTATATTTGCGGCGAGCGGTGACCGGAACGACGCTGGTGCCGTTCTGGAGCTGGAAGCCCTGGATGGTCAGGTCGGTGCGCTCGACGCGCAGGCCGGGCGTGACGGTGATCGCGCCGAAATCGAGATTGGCCATGACATAGCCCGAAGCGATATTCTCATCGAGATCGATGTCGAGCAAAGTCGCATTGGCGAGCGAGGTCGTGGTGTCGAGCACGAAATATTTGGCGTTGGCCGGATCCTTCGTAAAGGCCGCGATCGCATCGGCGCCGATCGTCGGCGTGATCAGATATCCCCGCCCCCGACGCGCATAGGACGTCACCGGATCACCCTGGAGATTGAACTGGCCAAGCGTGAAACGCGTCGCGGCATTGGCGCCACGGGCATAGACCGTGTTGTTCGAATCGAAATCCTTGTCGGTCGCGCGATATTTGCCGCCCAGCTTGATGAAGCTGTTCTGGCCCAGCGCAAGCTTGCGCGTCACGTCGAGCCGGCCGGTCCAGATATATTCGTCGCCGCTTTCGTCCTGCACCGTATATTGGCGGAAACCGAGCCCGGCCGGGGTCAGCGGCGTGCGCGGCGTCGCGGTGAACAGCCTGTCGGAGAAATCGAAATCGACGGTGCCGGGATTGCCGCGGAACTGCCACAGCTCGTTGGGCTCGATCACCCGGTTGTGCGAGCGCGCCAGGCCATAGTCGAAAATCCAGTCGTCGAGCTCGGTCTTGCCGCCGAGCATACCGACCAGCACCGATTTCTCCTTATATTCCAGGCGCAGGTCCGAACGCTGCTCGGTCACGGTGGAAACACCGGTCACGCCGTCGGGATTGAGCGTGACGGTGCCTGCCGCACGCTGGGCGACGGTCGCGAAGTCGAGCCGGTAGCGCTGGCGATATTCGTTCTCGGTGAACTTGCTGTAGAGGCCGCGAACATAGAGCTGGGTGGTGTCGTTCACCCGCCAGTCGAACGATCCGACCGCGCCGATCCGCTCGCGTTCGAGCTGATAGTCGGTGAACTTGGTGTTGATCGGCATGCCGCCACGCTTCGCCCCGGGATATTCGGCCCAATCATCGGGGAAAAGGCCGAAGCTCTGGAAATCGCGCTTCGAATAGGCCGCACCGACCAGGATGCCGAACTGCTCGTCGGCGCCGAAGCGGCCGCCCACACTGACATCGCCGCGGATCGGCGCCTTGTCGTTGAGCGTCTGGTAGCCGACCTGCGCAGTGGCGCTGACGATGAAGGGCTCGCGAAAGTCGAACGCGGTCTGGGTGACGAGATTGACGGTGCCGCCGATCCCCTGCCCGTCGAGATCCGCCGTCTTGGCCTTGGTCACCTCGACGCGGTTGAGCAACTGGCCGGAAACCACATCGAGCGGCAACCGGCGGGTATTGCCGTCGGGATTACCGAGTTCGAAGCCGTTCACGGTATAATTGTTGAGATCGGACGGAATGCCGCGGATCGCGACATAGCGGCCTTCGCCCTGGTCATATTGCACGCCGACGCCGGGAAGCCGTTCGATCACTTCGGCGACGTTGCGGTCGGGCAACTGGCCGATCTCGTCGGCGGCGGCGACATCGAGGATGGCGATCGCGTCGCGCTTGATCTCGATCGAGCGCTCCTGCTGCGCGCGCTGGCCGGTGACGATAATCTCGTCGGCCGGCTCGCCGCCCGCATCCTGCGCCAGTGCAGGCGCGGCCATCAGCATCGCGAACAGCGAAACGCCGCCCGAAAGAATCATGCGCATTTGGAAACCCCTTTTCAGTCGAGGGGGGCCCTAGGCATGGTCGATTGCGGGATGGTGTTAGTCCGGTTGCGCTTTCATGACGATTTGACGGCAATTGCCGTCACAATGCGACGACGACGTGCAGGTCCGCACGGGATCACGCCGCATCCGCCGCCGGCGCGGCCGATCGCCCATCGGCGCGAGGATGCGGTTCGGCGCGGGGCGGACGGATCGCAGCCTCTCCTGCCGATCGGCGATAAACGCCCGGCGTCACACCGGTCGTCCGTTTGAAAGCTTTCGAAAAAGCCGATTCATTCTCATAGCCGATGCGGTGCGCCACCTCGGCGACAGAGCCCTGTTTCCGGCGCAGCATCGTGCCCGCGCGGAACATGCGCCAACGGGTGACATAATCGAGCGGGGTCAATCCGACGCGCTCGCGGAACCGCGCGGCAAAGGCGGAACGCGACATGCCCGCAATCCCCGCCAGTTCCTCCACCGTCCAGCCATGTTCGACCGAGGCGTGGATCGCGCTGAACACCGGCGCCAGCCGGGCATCGCCCAGCGCGCCGAGCCAGCCGCCCGCCTCGTCCCCCGCGCTCTGCGCATAGGCGCGGATCGCCTGAATGAAGAGGATGTCGGCCAACCGGCTGACGACGATCGAGGTGCCCAGTTCGCGCCGCCCGGTCTCGATCGCGAAAAGCTGCAGGATGGTCTGGATCATCTGCGAACGATCATCGTCCATCCGCGTCAGGATCAGTTCGGGCATCAGATCGAACAATGGTTTCGCGCCGAGCGTGTCGAACATGAACCAGCCGGTGACCACTGTTGCCGGCTCCCCGCCACCGCCGAGCCGCACGACATGATGGCTGTGCTCGCGCAGGGCATCGAAACAGAAGCGGGTCGGGGAATCGAGCCGGTCCTGCAGCGCATATTGCGCACCGTGCGCGATGACATAGCAATCGCCCGCGGTCAGCGCGATCGGCTCGCCACCATCGACCGTCAGCCAGCAGCCGCCGCGCACGACCAGACCGAAGCGTGCCGCGCGACCGCGCACGAACGCCACGCCCCAGGGCGCACTCCCCTCGATCCTGCAATAGAGCGCGGTATGTGTTCGCATCGCGCCGAACACGTCGTCAATCGCATCCATCGAACCACTCCTGGACGATTGGCAATGAAACACGGGTTTATACCCATAGATCATCCATCATCGCAAGCGTATTGCCGGGTTTATCCATTGCCTTGACCCGCAATCCTGGGAGTTCTCCGATGCAACGCCTCGCTTCTATATCCCTTCCCCTGCTGGCCCTTTTGTCGACGCCGGCTTTCGCGGCACCAGCCACGGGTGTGGCGACGCTCGGCGGCGGCGCGCTGCCCGCGCAGGTCGTGATCGATGGCAAGCTGTGGCGCTGTGCCGACGGGAAATGCCAGGGTCCGGCCGAGCTGCGCCGCGTCGCGGTCGAGCGCGCCTGCAAGGATCTGGCGCGCAAGGTAGGCGCGGTCGAATCGCTCGCGGTCGGCGGGATGACGCTCGGCAGCGAACAACTCACCGCCTGCAACAAGGACGCCAAGGCTTCCTGATCGGCGGCAATCGAACAAGCCGCCATTCGGGTCAGGCCGTTCGCAGCAAGGCATCACCCGAATGGCGGCCCGTTCTAGCTTTTGATCTTCCAGCCCGACCGCAGCAGCGCATAGCAAAGCGCGCCGAGCGCGGCGTTGAGCCCAAGCAGCAGCAACGCACCGAACAGGATCGGCGAATCGGCTTCGCTCAGAAAGCCGTAGCGAAAGCCCGAGATGATGTAGAAGAACGGATTGGCGTGGCTGATCCCCTGGAACAGCGGCGCCAGACGGTCGACCGAATAGAAAGTGCCCGACAGCAGCGACAGCGGCGCGACCACGAAATTGGTGACAGCGGCGGCATGATCGAACTTCTCGGCCCAGATCGAGGTCAGCACGCCGAGCAGCGCCAAGAATAGCGAGCCCATCAAGCCGAACCAAAGGATCGCCCAGGGATGGCTGGGCGTGACGTGGACGCCCGGCCACAGGGCCATTGCCCCCCAGACCGCAAGTCCCACCAGCACGGCGCGCGTGACCGCGCCCCCGCACAAAGCGGCAAGCAGTTCGCTCGTCGACAGCGGCGGCATCAGATAATCGACGATCGTTCCCTGGATCTTGCCGACCAGCAGGGAGAAGCTGGAATTGGCGAACGCGTTCTGCATCATCCCCATGATGATCAGGCCCGGCGCGATGAAATCGGGAAAGGGAACCCCCATCACCGTGCGGCCCGAACCGCCCAGTGCGACCGAAAAAATCACCAGAAACAGCAAGGTCGTGATGGCCGGCGCCCAGATCGTCTGGAGCTGGACCTTGAAGAAACGCCGCACCTCCTTGATATAGAGGGCACGCAGTCCACCCCAGTTCACGTTGCGGATCAGCGGTACGCCAGGCTCGCGGCCCATCACGGGCGCGAACCCGCCGGCCGACTCCGCCGTTGAATCAGGGTGGTCGTTCATCGCTTGATCGCCTATCGGCTTCGCATTCAGCCCGCAAGCCGGACGACACGGGCGAGAGATTTGATTTTGAGGAGCATCCATGGCCTGGACCGACGAACGCATCGACCAGCTCAAGACCATGTGGGAAGGCGGCATGACCGCGAGCCAGATCGCAGTGGAGCTGGGCGGTGTCAGCCGCAACGCCGTCATCGGCAAGGCGCACCGACTGGGCCTCCAGTCGCGCCCTTCGCCCGTCAAGGAAAAGGACGGCAGCCAGCCGGCCAAAAAGCCCGCCGCGCCCCGAAAGGTGGAAGCGACGCCGCAACCCGCTGCGCCACCGCCCCCGCGTCCGGCACCCGCCCCGCGCCCGCCGGTCACGGCAGCGGCGCCCTCCGCATCCACCACATCCGCCCCGACACTGCCGGCATCCAATGAACCGGTGCTACGGTCGATCGGCCCCGGCGGCTTCCTGCGCCAGGGCCCCGGAGATCAGCAGGCACCGATTCCGCCCGCCCCGCCGCGCCGGCTGGTTCCGGCAAAGCCGAGCGCCGAGGTTGCGGGAAAGACCAGCCTGCTCGAGCTCAATGACAAGATCTGCAAATGGCCGATGGGCCATCCCGGCGAGCCCGATTTCCATTTTTGCGGCGTCCAGGTGAACCCGGGCTTCCCCTATTGCGTCCAGCATTGCGGCCAGGCCTATCAGGCGCAGCTGCCGCGCCGCGATCGCCGTCCGCCACCGCCATTGCCCTTTGGCGGTCCGCGGGTGCGCTGAATTCAGACCCTGAACAAAAAAAGGCCGGCGAAAACGCCGGCCTTTTTCTTTGCACCCCGGCAAACCCTCAGAAACGGAACGACGCTGTAGCGCGAATGCTGTGATAGCGGAACTTGTCGTCGCTGCGACGCATGTCGGTACCGCTCGAATTCACCAGCAGGAACGGGTTGGTCGCCGGCGCGGTGCCGGGCCCGGCACGAACCGTATAATCGTCATCGTTCAGGTTGGTGAACAGATATTGCAGGCCCACGGAGAAGTGCGAGCCGAGCTTCTGATCGACGCCGCCACCCGCACTCCAGCCATAGGCATCGGAATTGCCGTTGCCGGTAAAGCTGTTCGCGGTGTTGGTGGTGGTGAAGCGATTGCGGATCTTGCCGTAAGCGCCGCCACCCGTGGCGTAGAACAGCGTCTTGCCATTGGGCGTATAGCCCGCACGCAGGCGCAGGCCGGCGCTATATTTCAGGGTACGGCTGAACGTATAGGATGCCGGCGTCGTGCTGAATGCGCTGGTGCTGTCGCGAATATCGTTCTTGCCGAACTCGCCGACCGCACCGATCACGAAATTGCCCATCTGCTTGTCGAAACCGACATGGCCGAAATATTCGATTCCGTCCTTGTCGTTGCGACAGCCCGAGGTCGGGGCCGTGCCATCGGCCGCACCGCCGCAGAAACCGGGCGAGAACGCATTGGCGCCGCCAGAGGTGTTGACGTTGTTGTCGAAATCCCCATCCTGATTGGTGTCGAACAGCACCGACGATCCCTGATCGTTCGACTGGACGGTCGCGCCGACCGAGCCGCCGACATAGAAACCCGTCCAACTGTCTTCGGTGGTTTGGGCAAAGGCGGGCGCGGCCGAAGCCGCCGCGGCGAGGACCACCACGGCGGAGAGAAACTGGGTACGCATACGCTACTCCTTACAGGCTTAAAGCCCCACCCAAACGCGTGCAGCGCAGCAATTGATCCCGGCCCGATCGATCTTTATCAAAACGTTGCAGATTTGCCACAATCATGCTCGATCGTTTCCATTATCGGCCTGATCCGACAACCCGGGCGACGAGGAAAAATGGATCGATCGAAATCAGGATCGCGACGGCCCGAGACGAGGCAAGCGTCGCCAAAGGGAGCGACGGCGGCTTGCCAGCGGGACTCTGCTCCATCATAGCTGCATGATGTCCGACGATCTGTTCGCTTCCGTTTCCCAGACCACCGGCAATTACGACGCCTCCTCGATCGAGGTTCTGGAGG
>JASBTC010000397.1 GCA_030148625.1 Sphingobium sp.
AGCCAAGAAGCCGCTGGAGATCGTCGAAGTCGACCTGGAAGGCCCCAGGGCCGGCGAAGTGCTGGTCGAGATCATGGCGACGGGCATCTGCCATACCGACGCCTATACGCTCGACGGCTTCGACAGCGAGGGCATCTTCCCTTCGATCCTCGGCCATGAAGGCGCGGGCATCGTCCGCGAGGTCGGCGCCGGCGTGACCTCGGTCGTCCCCGGCGATCACGTCATCCCGCTCTACACGCCCGAATGCCGTCAGTGTAAATCGTGCCTCAGCGGCAAGACCAATCTCTGCACCGCGATCCGCGCAACCCAGGGCAAGGGCCTGATGCCCGACGGCACGACGCGCTTCAGCTACAAGGGCCAGCCGATCTTCCATTATATGGGCTGCTCGACCTTCTCCAACTTCACTGTGCTGCCCGAGATCGCGGTCGCGAAGATCCGCCAGGACGCACCGTTCAAGACGAGCTGCTATGTCGGTTGCGGCGTCACCACCGGTGTCGGCGCGGTCGTGAACACCGCCAAGGTGCAGGTGGGCGAGAAGGTGGTGGTCTTCGGCCTGGGCGGCATCGGCCTCAATGTGATCCAGGGCGCCAAGATGGTGGGTGCGGACGTGATCGTCGGCGTCGATATCAATCCCGATCGCGAGGAATGGGGCCGCAGGTTCGGCATGACCCATTTCATCAACGGCAAGGGCAAGAGCCGTGACGAAGTGATCGCCGAAGTGCTCCAGCTGACCGATGGCGGCGCCGATTACAGCTTCGACGCGACGGGCAACACCGAAGTGATGCGCACCGCGCTGGAATGCTGCCATCGCGGCTGGGGCGAAAGCATCATCATCGGCGTGGCCGAAGCCGGCAAGGAGGTCAGCACACGGCCGTTCCAGCTGGTCACCGGCCGCGTCTGGAAGGGCACCGCGTTCGGCGGCGCCAAGGGCCGGACCGACGTGCCAAAGATCGTCGACTGGTATATGAACGGCAAGATCGAGATCGATCCGATGATCACCCATGTGCTGACGCTCGAAGAGATCAACAAGGGCTTCGACCTGATGCATGCCGGCGAGAGCATCCGCTCGGTCGTCGTGTTCTGAACTGAAGACCAAGAGGGAGAGTCTGCCATGTTCTCACATGTGATGCTCGGCGCGAACGACATCGGCAAATCCAAGACATTCTACGATGCCACTCTGGGTGCGCTCGGCGCCAAGCCGGCCCGGATCGATGACCATGGCCGGCTGGTCTATATGAACAATGGCGGCGTGTTCATGGTCACCACGCCGATCGACGGCGATTCGGCCTGCCATGCCAATGGCGGCACGATCGGCTTTGCCGCGTCGTCCCCCGAACAGGCCGATGCATGGCATGCGGCGGGCGTCGCCAATGGCGGCACCGCCTGCGAGGATCCGCCGGGTTTCCGCGAGGGTGGCTTCGGCAAGCTCTATCTTGCCTATCTGCGCGACCCCGACGGCAACAAGCTGTGCGCCCTGCACCGTCCGGCCGCCTGATCCCGGCCGATCGATGACGCTCGAAACCGTTTCGACCAACACCTGCTTCGGCGGCACGCAGGGCGTCTACGCCCATGCGTCCGCCGAAACCGGCACGCGCATGACCTTTGCGGTGTTCCTGCCGCCCCAGGCCAAGGCGCCGGGCGCGAAGCTGCCGGTGCTCTGGTATCTCTCGGGGCTCACCTGCACCCATGCCAATGTCATGGAGAAGGGCGAGTATCGCCGGGCGGCGGCGGAGCTTGGCGTCATCATCGTCTGTCCGGACACCTCGCCGCGCGGCGACGACGTGCCCGACGACGAAGGCTATGATTTCGGCAAGGGCGCCGGCTTCTACGTCGACGCCACCGCCGAGCCATGGCGGACCAATTACCGCATGTATTCCTATGTCACCGAGGAGCTTCCCGCGATCATCGCGGCGAATTTCCCCGCCGATATGGCGCGTCAGGCGATCACCGGCCATTCGATGGGCGGGCATGGCGCGCTGACCATCGCGCTCAAGCATCCCGATCGCTATCGCAGCGTCTCCGCCTTCGCGCCGATCAGCGCGCCGCTAGACTGTCCCTGGGGGCACAAGGCGCTGGGCGGTTATCTGGGCGACGACCGCACAAGCTGGCGCGCCTATGATGCGACCGCGCTGATCGCGGATGGCGCGCGCATATCCGAGATCCTCGTCGATCAGGGTGCCGCGGACACTTTCCTGGTCGAGCAGCTGAAGCCCGAACTGCTTCAGGCCGCGTGCGAAAAGGCGGGAATCCCACTGACGCTGCGCATGCAGCCGGGTTACGACCACAGCTATTATTTCATCTCGACCTTCATGGACGATCATATCCGCTGGCATGCGGAGCGGCTGTTCGCGGGGTAGGATTGGCTCCTCTCCCTGTCATTCCCGCGCACGCGGGAATCCAGCTTTTCCGCGAAGCGTCAGAAAGAAGAAGAAGCTGGATTCCCGCGTTCGCGGGAATGACAGGGCGTGGGCGTTGGTCTAGTCCCCGGTCATGCAGCTTCGCTTCCTCGACTATTTCGTCGCGCTTGCCCGCGAGAAGCATTTCGCGCGGGCGGCGGAAAGCTGTCATGTCACCCAGCCGACACTCTCGGCCGGCATTGCTTCGCTGGAGGAAATGCTCGGCAAGCGGCTGGTGGTGCGAGACCGGCGCTTTATCGACCTGACGCCGGAGGGGCATGCGATCCTGCCCTTTGCGCGTCAGCTGCTCGCCGATCATGAAGGACTGCGCCGCGCGATCGACGCGCCGGCCGGGCCGTTACGCGGCGAGCTCCGGATCGGATCGATCCCGGCAGCGATGCCGTGCATCGGCCATCTGATGCGTGCGCTCCACGCCCAGCATCCCCGGCTGCAGGTGACGATCCGATCGCTCACCTCGCGCGAAATCGAGCGCGCCCTGCTCGACTATGAGCTGGAAGCGGGGCTCACCTATCTCCACGACGAGCCGCCGACCCAGGTGCGCGCGGTGCCGCTCTATTCGGAGCGCTACATGTTCGCGACACGCACCGATTCGCCGCTCGGCGCCAAACAGGCGGTAACGTGGCGCGAAGTCGCGGCGGCGCCGCTCTGCCTGCTTCATCAGGGCATGCAGAATCGCCGCATCCTCGACGCGCATCTCGCCCGGCTCGGCCTTGGCATCGCGCCGATCGCGACCGCCGATTCCTATGTCGCGCTGCTGTCGATGGTCGCGCACGGCGGATTGTCGAGCATCGTCACCGACAGCCATGCCGAATTCGTCGCGGGCGATCCCGAGCTCCGCGTGATAGAGATCGTCGATCCGGCACCCCCCAACAGCATCGGCCTGATCGTGCTCGACCGCGAGCCGCTTTCGCCGCTGGCGAGAGCCGCGCTGGCCGTCGCGGAATCGATCGAGTTGCTGACGCCGTTGCGCACGGTTTGATAGACATGATCTATCAAGGATAGCAGCTCTCGATTTGACCTTTGCCGCGATTTGCGTGACCGCTTGAGCCATGAAACTGCCAAGCAACGCAGCCACGCCAGAGGATGTCAGAACGATCGTGCGCCGCCACGCGCATCGCGAAGGCGCGCTGCTGCCGATCCTGCATGCCATCCAGGCCGATCATGGCTGGATCGACGAAACCACGATCCGCACGGTCGCGCATGAAATGAACCTGACCCGCGCCGAAGTGCATGGTGTGGTCAGCTTCTATCATGATTTCCGCACCCGCCCCGAGCCGCGCCCCGTACTCAAATTGTGCCGCGCCGAAGCCTGCCAGGCGCGTGGATCCGAACCGCTCGCCAGCTGGGCCGAAACCATGGCCGGCGATCGCATCGCGATCGAGCCCGTCTATTGCCTGGGCCTGTGCAGCGTCGGCCCCAATGCGATGCTGGACGGCGATGTCCATGCCCGGCTCGACCAGGCATCGCTCGGCGCGCTGATCGAGGCATTGTGATGCGGATCCTGATCTCCGACGACGCGCTTGCGATCGCCTGTGGCGCCGATCGCGTCGCCACCGCCTTTTCGCGCGCCGCCCCCGATGCCGAGATCGTCCGGGTCTCGAGCTGGGGCATGCATTGGCTCGAACCGCTGGTCGAGATCGAGATCGACGGCGTGCGGACCGGCTACGGCCCCGTCGCACCGGCCGATGTCCAGGCGATCCTGGACGGCGGCGCCGACACGATCCGGATCGGCGACGTCGCGGCGCATCCCTTCATCGCCGGCCAGACGCGGCTGACCTTTGCGCGCGCGGGCAAGACGCGGCCGCTTTCGCTCGACGATTATGAAGCGACGGGCGGATGGGCCGGGCTGCGCGCCGCACAGGCGATGACGCCGGGCGAGATCGTCGAGACCGTCACCGCATCGGGGCTGCGCGGGCGCGGCGGCGCGGGTTTCCCCGCGGGGATCAAATGGAAGACGGTGCTCGATGCGCCGAGTGACCGGAAATATATCGTCTGCAATGCCGATGAAGGCGATAGCGGCACCTTTGCCGATCGCATGCTGATCGAGGGCGATCCCTATGTGCTGATCGAGGGCATGGCGATCGCCGGGCTTGCGACCGGCGCGGACACCGGCTTCGTCTATCTCCGTTCCGAATATCCGCATGCCATCGCCAAGCTCGAGGCGGCCGTGGCGCGCAGCCGGTCGATCGTCGCGCCGTTTACGATCGAAGTCCGCGTCGGCGCGGGCGCCTATGTCTGCGGCGAGGAAACATCCTTGCTCAATTCGCTGGAAGGCAAGCGCGGCGAGGTCCGCGCCAAGCCGCCGCTGCCGGCGCATGAAGGGCTGTTCGGGCGCCCGACCGTCATCAACAACGTCCTGACGCTTGCCGCCGTGCCTTTCGTGCTTGCCGAAGGGCCGCAGGCCTATGCCGATTACGGCATGGGGCGCTCGCGCGGGACCATGCCGATCCAGCTTGCCGGCAATATCCGCCATGGCGGCCTGTTCGAGACCGCATTCGGCATCACGCTCGGCGAATTGGTCGATACGATCGGCGGCGGCACCGCAAGCGGCCGGCCGGTACGCGCGGTACAGGTGGGCGGTCCGCTCGGCGCCTATTTCCCGCCGGCCTTGTTCGATACCCCATTCGACTATGAGGCCTTTGCGGCACGCGACGGGCTGATCGGCCATGGCGGAGTGACCGTGTTCGACGACAGTGTCGACATGGCGGCGCAGGCGCGCTTTGCAATGGCGTTCTGCGCGATCGAAAGCTGCGGCAAATGCACGCCCTGTCGCCTGGGCTCGACGCGCGGAGTCGAGACGATCGACCGGATCGTCGCGAACGAGAACAGGCTGGCCAATATCGCGCTGGTCGAGGAATTGTGCGAGACGATGAAGTTCGGTTCGCTCTGCGCGCTCGGCGGTTTCACGCCCTATCCCGTGCTCAGCGCACTCCATCATTTCCCCGAGGATTTCGGATTGAAGGAAGCGGCCGAATGACGCGTGGCCGGACCCTGGGCGCAATCATCGCCGGCGGCCAATCGCGCCGGTTCGGCAGCGACAAGGCGCTCGCCGCGCTCGACGGCACGCCCCTGCTCGATCATGTCGCCGGCGCACTGGGTGCGCAGACCGACGCGCTGGTCGTGGTCGGGCGCGACTGGCCGGGGCTGAGCGCGATACCCGACCGGCCCGAACCCGATCAGGGCCCGCTGGGCGGGCTGTGCGCCGCGCTCCACCATGCGCGCGACCATGGCTTCGAAACCGTGCTGACCGCGGGATGCGACATATTGCCGCTGCCGACGAACCTGCCGGCGCTGCTTGGCGCGGCCAATGCCGTGGCGAAGGGCCAGCCGCTGATCGGGCTGTGGCAGGCGAGCCTTGCCGACGCGCTCCACCAGTATCTCGCCACGCAGGACGACCGCACGATGCGCGGCTGGATCGCGATATCGGGTGCGCGAACCGTCGCGCTCGATACCGCCTTCCACAATTTCAATACACCCGAGGATCTCGCCTCCTACCGTCAGGATCGGGCAGCATGACCTATTCTCGCCAGACCGATTTCGGCACGCCCGAATCCCAATCAGACAGGACGGTGACGCTCACCATCGACGGCCGCGCCGTCACCGTGCCCGCGGGCACCACGGTGATGCGCGCCGCCGCCGAGATCGGCACCGCGATCCCCAAGCTGTGCGCGACCGATTCGCTCAAGCAGTTCGGATCCTGCCGGCTCTGCCTGGTCGAGATCGATGGCGCGCGGGGCACCCCGGCATCGTGCACCACGCCGGCGGCGGAGGGCATGACCGTCCATACCCAGACGCCCAGGCTGCAGAAACTGCGCAAGGGCGTGATGGAGCTCTATATCTCCGATCACCCGCTCGATTGCCTGACCTGCGCGGCCAATGGCGATTGCGAGCTTCAGGATCAGGCGGGCGCGGTGGGCTTGCGCGACGTGCGCTACGGCTATCAGGGCGAGAATCACCTTGGCCAGGCCAAGGATCATTCGAATCCCTATTTCGACTTCGATTCCTCGAAGTGCATCGTCTGTTCGCGTTGCGTGCGCGCCTGCGAAGAGGTGCAGGGCACGTTCGCACTGACCATCCAGGGACGCGGCTTCGGATCGCAGGTTTCGGCGGGAACCGCGGAAGACGACTTCCTGTCCTCCGAATGCGTTTCGTGCGGCGCGTGCGTCCAGGCCTGCCCGACGGCGACGCTGAGCGAGAAAACGCTGATCGAGATCGGCACGCCCGAGCGCTCGGTCGTCACCACCTGCGCCTATTGCGGGGTCGGCTGCACCTTCCGCGCCGAGATGCGCGGCGAACAGCTCGTCCGCATGGTGCCGTGGAAGGACGGCAAGGCCAATCGCGGCCATAGCTGCGTCAAGGGCCGTTTCGCCTGGGGCTATGCCCAGCATGAGGAGCGGATCACCAAGCCGATGATCCGCGCCAGCATCGACCAGCCCTGGCAGGAAGTGAGCTGGGAACAGGCCTTTGCCCATGCGGCATCCGAACTGAAGCGAATCCAGGCCAAATATGGCCAGCGTTCGATCGGCGGCATCACCTCCAGCCGGTGCACCAATGAGGAGACCTTCCTCGTCCAGAAGCTGATCCGCGCCGGATTCGGCAACAACAATGTCGATACCTGTGCCCGGGTCTGCCACTCGCCGACCGGCTATGGCCTCAAGACCACGTTCGGCACCTCCGCCGGCACGCAGGATTTCGACAGCGTCGAACATACCGATGTGATGCTGGTGATCGGCGCGAACCCGACCGACGCGCATCCCGTGTTCGGCAGCCGGATGAAGAAAAGGCTGCGCGAAGGCGCGAAGCTGATCGTCATCGATCCACGCCGGATCGACCTTGTCCGCTCGCCGCATGTCGAGGCCGCGCATCATCTGCCGCTGCGCCCCGGCACCAATGTCGCGGTGCTGACCGCGCTGGCGCACGTCATCGTCACCGAGGGGCTGGCCGACGAAGCCTTTATCCGCGAGCGCTGCGACTGGGACGAATATCGGGACTGGGCCGATTTCGTCTCGAACGAGAAGAACAGCCCCGAAACGCTGGCGCCGGTCACGCTGGTCGACCCCGCGGAGCTGCGCGCAGCGGCCCGGCTCTACGCCACGGGCGGCAACGGCGCGATCTATTACGGACTGGGCGTCACCGAGCACAGCCAGGGTTCTTCCACCGTGATGGCGATCGCCAATCTCGCCATGGCGACGGGCAATATCGGCCGGCCCGGCGTGGGCGTGAATCCCCTGCGCGGACAGAACAACGTCCAGGGCGCATGCGACATGGGCAGCTTCCCGCACGAATTGTCGGGCTATCGCCACATCTCCGACGGCGCGACGCGGGCACTGTTCGAAGACGACTGGGGCGTCAGCCTCGATGCGGAGCCTGGCCTGCGCATCCCCAACATGCTCGATGCCGCCGTCGATGGCAGTTTCAAGGCGATCTATATCCAGGGCGAAGACATCCTCCAGTCCGACCCCGATACGCGCCACGTCTCCGCCGGCCTCGCCGCGATGGAATGCGTCATCGTCCAGGACCTGTTCCTCAACGAAACCGCCAATTACGCGCATATCTTCCTGCCGGGCTCCACCTTTCTCGAAAAGGACGGCACCTTCACCAATGCCGAGCGCCGCATCCAGCCGGTCCGCAAGGTGATGTCGCCATTGAACGGCTATGCCGACTGGGAAGTGACGCAGGAACTGGCGCGCGCCATGGGGCTCGACTGGAACTACACCCATCCCAGCGAGATCATGGACGAAGTCGCGCGGCTGACGCCGAGCTTCGCAGGGGTCAGCTTCAAGCGGCTCGACGAGGCCGGTTCGCTGCAATGGCCGGTGAACGAAAGCGCGCCCGACGGCACGCCGACGATGCATATCGAGGGCTTCGTGCGCGGCAAGGGCAAGTTCGTCGTGACCGACTATGTGCCGACCGACGAGAAATCGGGGCCGCGCTTCCCGCTGCTGCTCACCACCGGCCGTATCCTCAGCCATTACAATGTCGGCGCGCAGACGCGGCGAACCGCGAACACCGCGTGGCACCCCGAGGACCGGCTGGAGATCCATCCGGTCGATGCCGAGGATCGCGGCCTCAAGGACGGCGAATGGGTGCGGCTGGCCAGCCGTTCGGGCGAAACCACCCTCCGCGCGCTCATCACCGACCGTGTCGCGCCGGGCGTGGTCTATACGACCTTCCACCACCCGGCGACGCAGGCGAATGTGGTGACCACCGACTTCTCCGACTGGGCCACCAACTGCCCCGAATATAAGGTGACGGCGGTCCAGGTGACGCCGTCCAACGGGCCGACCGACTGGCAGGAGGATTATGAGGCGCTGTCGGAGCGTTCGCGCCGGGTCGCCCCGCTGGAGGCGGCCGAATGAACGGGCAGGAGCGCCTGATCTACATGGCCAACCAGATCGCGCGCAATCTCGGCGCGATGCAGCATGATCATGCTGCAGCCGCCATCGCCGACCATATCCGCATGTTCTGGGATCCGCGCATGAAGGCGAAAGTCTTTGCGGACGGCGCCGGCCTTTCCCCCATCGCCGCAGCGGCGATCGAGATGCTGAAACAGGGCGTGGATCCGGGGCATCAGACCCGGGCGACCGAATTCAATGCGGTCGACGAAGCGGGTGGTTCCGACGCGGGGTAGCGCGCCGAGGTTGAGACACCCTACGGTGTCATCCTCGCGAAAGCGGGGATCCAGCTTCTTCTTCTTCTTCTTCTTTTTTCCTGACGCTTCACGGAATAGCTGGGTTCCCGCGTTTGCGGGAATGACAGGAGAGGGTCTCTCCTGACCGGCCCTTACCCCTTCGCCAGTTCCGTTTCGATCGCCGCGACCAGCGCGGCATCGTCGGGCGCGGTGGTCGGTGCGAAGCGGCCGACGACCTCACCGTCGCGGCCGATCAGGAACTTCTCGAAATTCCACAGGACTTCGGGCTCGGGATTGGGGGTCATGCCATAGCCGCGCAGCCGTTCGCGGAACGCTTCGGGATCGCCCGCCGCATTCGGCGCCGCTTCGGTGAGCGCCGCATAAAGCGGATGCTTGTCCGCGCCGGTCACCTGCATCTTGGCGAACATCGGGAAATCGACACCGAAATTGGTGGTGCAGAATTCGGCGATCTCGTCATTGGTCCCGGGTTCCTGGGCGCCGAAATCATTGGCGGGAAAACCGGTCACGACCAGCCCCTGATCCCGATATCTGGCGTAGAGCGCCTCCAGCCCCTCATATTGCGGCGTGAGGCCGCATTTCGACGCGACATTCACGGCAAGCACCACCTTGCCCGCATAATCGCCCAGCGACGCATCCGCGCCGGTGATGGTCTTCAGCGCAATATCCTGAATCGCGGTCATGCCGTTCTCCTTCGTCAATCCATATGCCTCAACGAAAAGGGGCTCCCGAAGGAGCCCCGATCCGATCAGTAAACCCGTGCCTTGGGTTTGATATATTCGGCCTCGTCGGTCAGCGTATAATCGTGGACCGGGCGGTAATCGAGCGTCACCGCACCCTTTTCGAACCAGCTGATCGTATGCTTCATCCAGTTCGCGTCGTCGCGATCGGGAAAATCCTCGTGCATATGGGCGCCGCGGCTTTCCTTGCGGTTGGCGGCCGAATGCATCGTGACCACCGCCTGGGGCAGCATGTTGTCGAGCTCGAGCGTCTCGACGAGATCGGTGTTCCAGATCAGCGAGCGATCGGTGACGCCGACATCCTGCAGATTGGCATAGACCTTGTCGATCAGGCCCTGGCCCTCGCGCAGCAGCTCGGTGTCGCGGAACACCGCGCAATGGCGCTGCATCGTGTGCTGCATGTCGAGGCGGATCTTCGCGGTCGGCGTGCCGCCGGCAGCATTGCGATACCGGTCGAGGCGGCCGAGCGCCTTGTCGTCGGCCTCGGTATTGATCGTGCCGTGCTTGCTGTTGGGCTTGATCAGCTCGGCGATGCGGAAACCCGTCGCGCGGCCGAACACCACCAGATCGATCAGCGAGTTGGAGCCGAGGCGATTGGCGCCATGGACCGAAACGCACGCCGCTTCCCCGACCGCGAACAGGCCGGGGACGACGGTATCGGGATTGCCGTCCTTCAGCGTCACGACTTCGCCGTGATAGTTACAGGGGATGCCGCCCATATTGTAATGGACGGTCGGCGTGACAGGCAGCGGCTGACGGGTCAGGTCGACGCCCGCGAAGATCTTGCCGGTCTCGGTGATGCC
>JASBTC010000406.1 GCA_030148625.1 Sphingobium sp.
CACGCGGGACGCCGGCACCAACCTTCCCAATTACCAGGACCGCATTCTGCCGGGATATAGCTGGGCGAAGGACAGCAAGTCCCTGGTCCTGAGCATCGGTGGCAAGCTGAAGCGCTATTGGCTCGACGATGCCAGGACGACCACGATCGAGTTCACCGCCGAAGTCAAGCGCGAGATATCGCAGATGACCCGCGCGAACGTGCGGATCGAGGATGACAGCTTCAGTCCACGCTTCGTGCGCTGGCCGCTGACATCGCCGACCGGCAAGCACGCGCTGTTCGAGGCGGCCGGCCGTCTCTGGCTCACCTCGACTGGACATGCGACACCGCGCGCGATCAGCGCGGGCGGGGACGATGCGGTTCAACTCACGCCATCCTGGTCGGGCGACGGCAAGGCGTTCGTCTTCACCACCGCGACAGAGGCTCGCGCCGGTCATATCTGGATGGTCAAGGCATCCGACGCGGTCGCGCGCCAGATTTCCCTTGAACCGGCGCTCTATATGCGGCCGTCCTTCAGCGCCGATGGCGCGCGCATCCTCGCGGATCGCTGGCCGGCAGCGCTTACCTTCACCGCCGACAAGCAATATTGGGAACTGGTATCGCTGCCGGCGACGGGGGGCACCGCGACGATCGTCGCGCGCGACAAGGGCGCGTCATCCGGCAATGCGGCGCATCCGGGCAAGCGCTTCTTCCTGAAACCGGGCGACAAGGGGATGACGCTCACCGCGTTCGATCCGCAGTCGAAGACCGACCAGCCGATCGTGACCGTCGCGGGCCCCGTGTCCGAACTGGCATTGTCGCCCAATGGCAAGCTGCTCGCCATCGGCCAGTATCAGGACGCCTATCTGGTGCGGCTCAAATCGGTTCCCGGCGAACTGGTCGATACCACCGGGCCCGACGCGCAACAGATCACCCGCAAGGGCGCGCGCTACCTGAACTGGCGCGACGACAATGTTCTGGAGATGGCCAGCGGCGGTGCGCTGACGAGCTACGACGTGTCGTCGCAGACATTGCGATCGACGCCCAGCGGCCTTGTGCTGCCACGCGCGATCGCGCGCGGTTCGATCGTCTTCGCGAATGCGACCGTGATCACGATGAACCAGCGACAGGTCGTCACCGGCAATGTCGTCGTCACCAATGGACGGATCACCTGTGTCGGGCGCTGCGATACGCCGGCCGATGCGCGGACCGTCGATGCGAGCGGAAAATACATCATGCCCGGCATGTTCGATGTGCATGCCCACTCGATCCATGAGGACGAGGGCAGCGACATCATCAACCTGCGCCGCCTCGATTCCTCGGCCTATCTCGCTTACGGCGTCACTACGATCCATGATCCGTTCGGTTCGCCGGTTCCGCAATTCTCGATCAGCGATCTGGTCGAGGCGGGGCGGATCGTCGGTCCACGCACTTATTCGACCGGATATGCGCTGACCTGCACCGGGCCGGGCGGATTGCTCCGGAACATCGAGACGTTCGAAGACGCGCTCGATCATGTCGATCGGGCGGCCAGTTATGGCGTGCTCTCGCTCAAGGATTATCTGCTGTGCAACCGCAAGCAGCGCCAGATGATCGTCGAGGCGGCGCGGATGCGGAACATGACCGTGACCACCGAACTTGGTCCGCTCAACTATATGCTGGGCCAGGCGATGAACGGGCTGACGGGCTGGGAACACCCCCTGCAGTACAGGCTCTACGACGATGTGGTGCAGTTCTTCGGCAAGGTCGGATCGACGAACTCGGCGCAGATCTATCTGAGCGATTTCTCGAACGGTTCGGCGCTCGAATATTGGTACAGCCGCAACAACCTGCTCACCGACAGCAAGGCCAGCCGCTGGACCTCGTGGCAGCGCGGCACGGCGCG
The DNA here is from genome assembly GCA_030148625.1 of Sphingobium sp. The sequence continues at coordinate 1,864 of JASBTC010000406.1, forward strand.
GCGGATCTTCAACAAGAAGCCGGAAACCGAATATCTGTTTCCGGTCGTCGCCGACGGATTGCGCAGGATCAAGCGTGAAGGCGGCCATGTCGCCGTGGGCGCGCATGGCGAAGTCGTCGGACTGGGGACGCATTGGGAACTCTGGACGATGACCAGCGGCCAATCGGGCCTCAGCAACGACGAGGCCCTTGAAGCGGCGACGATCGACAGTGCCCGCTTCATCGGTCTGGATCGTGAGCTCGGGAGCATCGAGACCGGCAAGATCGCGGACCTGCTCGTGCTCGACGCGGACCCGCGCGCGAATATCCGCAACACCCTGTCGCTGCGCTATGTCGTGAAGGCGGGGCGCATGTACCAGGCGGACACGCTGGACGAGCTGTGGCCCAGGGCTGTCAAATATGGCGATCCCAGCGGCTTTCGTACCGACATCCTGCGGGATGAAGTCCGTGCCGAATAGTCCCGATCCTTGCCGGGGTGCGGGAACGGCCGCTTTCGACCTGACCGGGCGCACTGCGCTCATCACCGGCTCGTCGCGCGGAATCGGAGAGGCGATCGCGCGCCAGCTTGCCAGCCAGGGCGCGCGCGTCGTGATCTCCTCCCGGCAGGTCGAGGCATGCGAGGCGGTCGCGCATGACATCAACCGGCGTCATGGCGATGGTATCGCCATCGCCGTCGCGGCGAATATTTCGCGGAAACAGGATCTGGCGCGGCTGGTCGAGCAAACACGCGATCGACTGGGCGATATCGACATATTGGTCTGCAACGCCGCGACCAACCCTGTTTACGGGCCGATGCTCGATATCACCGACGAGCAGTTCGAGAAGATCCTGTCGAACAACATCCTATCCAATCACTGGCTCGTCCAACTCGTCGCGCCGGGGATGATCGCGCGGCGTCGGGGATCGATCATATTGATCAGTTCGATCGGCGGGCTGACGGGCTCGACGGTGGTCGGCGCCTATAATGTCTCGAAGGCGGCGGACCTCCAGCTTGCACGCAACCTCGCGCTTGAATTCGGACCGCATGATGTGCGGGTGAACGCGATCGCACCCGGCCTGATCCGCACCGATTTCGCACGGGCGCTATGGGAGGATCCGCGCGCGCAGGCGCGCGTCGTCCAGGCGACGGCATTGCAGCGGATCGGGGAAGCGGCGGAAATCGCGGGTGCCGCCGGCTATCTGGCATCGGATGCCGCCGCGTACATGACGGGACAGACGCTCGTGGTCGATGGCGGCGCGACGATATCGGGGCTGACGCCATGACCCGTGCCGCGCATCAGCGGGGCTGAGCCTCCCGCACGGTCCCGCCAATCATTCCAGCCAGCCAGGGAGGTCAACGATGAACCGGGTTAAATATTATCACATGACCGATGGCGATGCCGAGGATTATCGGCTGGCGACGGAGAGATTCGACCGATCGCGGTGCGTGACCCAGCATGCCGACGCGGTGATGGATCATCTGAAATTCCTCCTCGGCGACGATGCCGGCCATCATGTCGACCGTTTCGAGCATTCGTTGCAGACGGCGACACGCGCGCTGCGCGATCACCGGCCCGATGACTATGTCGTCATGGCGTTGTTCCACGACATTGGCGACACGCTCTCTCCGCACAATCATGGCGATGTCGCTGCGGGCATCCTCAAGCCGTACGTCACCGAGGAACAGCATTTCATCGTGAAGAACCACGCGGTCTTCCAGGGCTATTATTTCTGGCATCTGGACGGGCAGGGACGTGACCGGAACGCGCGCGACATGTTCCGCGACCATCCCCATTTTCAGGCCACCGTCGATTTCTGTGAAAAATACGACCAGATGTCGTTCGATCCCACATACGACACCCTGCCGCTCAGGGAGTTCGAGCCCCTGGTCCGCCGGGTGCTCTCCGCGCCCAGGATGTGGGCTTCCTGACACTCGATAGGTGGGGCACATCGGCATGGATGAGCAGGGGCTCAAGCGCGACATCGGGTTCGTGCAATATTTCAATCTCGCCTTCGGCACGATCGTCGGTGTCGGCTGGATCATCATCATGTCGACCTGGCTGCTTGAGGGCGGGGCGCTCGGCGCCAGCCTTGCTTTCCTGGTCGCCGGCATCTTCATGTCCGCCATCGGCCTTTGCTACGCGAAGCTCGCGATCCGTTATCCCGTGACCGGCGGGTCGATCGCCTATGCCTATAATGTCTTCGGCGCTCCGGCGTCGTTCATGACCGGGTGGCTGATGGTTCTCACCTATGTCGCCGCGTCCGCATTCGGGGTCGTGTCGACGAGTTGGGTGATCGAGGCGTTGCTGCCTGGCATAAAGGGGCCCGCGCTCTACGAGGTGATGGGAACGACGGTCCATCTTGGAACGATGATCGTTGGATTCCTGCTGTTGCTGGCGATCGGATATGTCAATTATCGCGGGGCCGGCCTCACCGCGCGGATCCAGGATTATCTGACCTATATCTTCCTCCTGCTCGGGGCGGTCATCGTCGTGGGCGGGGTCTATAACGGTCGGGTCGACAATCTCTGGCCGCTGTTCAAAAGCGCGGACTGGTCCGTGTCCTTCGCGGGGTTTCTGACCGTGCTGGCCACGACGCCCTTTTTCCTCTCCGGTTTCGATGTCGTCCCGCAGGCGATGGGGGAAAAGCATCCAAGCGTCACGCCACGGCACGTCATGATCGCCGTCGTCGGTGCGATCATGCTCGCGGTGATATTCTATGTTTCGGTGATCCTGGGCACGGCGATGCTGCTGCCACGCGGGCAGTTCGCCGGTCTCGAACTGGTCGTCGCCGAGGCATTCACATTGAGCCTGGGGTCTCCGATCTTTGGAAAACTTGTGCTCGTCTGCGGACTTTTCGGTGTTCTTTCGAGCTGGAACGCCCTGTTCTTCGCGGGAACGCGCGTCCTGTTCGCGCTCGGCAGGGCTCGGCTCCTGCCGCCCTCGCTTGCCCGGCTCTCCCCCCACGGGACACCTTCGATCGCAACCCTGCTTGTCGCCCTGACCGGCGCGGCGGTCATTTTCTTCGGAAAGGGGATCATCCTGCCGCTTGTGAAGACGCATGTAACGGTCATTTCGATCGTGTTCTTCGTCATGGCGCTCTCGGTTCACGTCTCACAGAGTCGGGGGCAGATCGCGTTCGCGCATCCGGTCTTCGGTCGGCTGGTCTCGACAAGCGCGATGCTGTTTTCCGCCGCCCTGGTCTGCATCGCCCTGGCCGAAGCCTATCGCAACAGGACCGGTATCGTTCCACTGGAATGGATCACGCTTTGCATCTGGCTGATGCTGGGGGGCGTGGCCTGGGCGCTGGGCAGGGTTTCGCGCGCGCAATTGTCCGAAGGCGCGCGTGCGCAGATCCTCATGCACGGTTGAGCGGAGCGATGACGACCATATCCATCAATGCTCCGGTGGACCGCGCGATCGACACCGCATCGCTTGCGCGGTGGATGTCGGATCATGTCGACGGCTTTTCCGGCACCCTGGCGATCGAGCGATTCAGCGGTGGACAGTCCAATCCCACCTACAGGGTCACGGGTTCCGGCCGATCGTTCGTGCTTCGGCGCAAGCCGTTCGGCCCTATCGTCAAGGGGGCTCATGCCATCGATCGCGAGGCGTTGGTCATGGACAGGCTTCACGGTGTCGGTTTTCCGGTGCCGCGCATCCATGCGCTCTGCACCGACGCCGATGTCATCGGCAGCGCATTCTATGTGATGGAACTGGTGGAGGGGCGGATCTTCTGGGATCCGGCGCTGCCGGACTGTACGGTCGAAGAGCGGTCATCGCTCTATGGCGCGATGAACCGGACGATCGCGCGGCTTCATTCGATCGACCCCGACGCCGCCGGCCTGACCGGGTTTGGGCGCCCGGAAAACTACATTGCCCGGCAGATATCCCGCTGGTCGGGCCAGTATCTGGCCGATCGTGATGCGGGGGGTGATTCCGCGATGGACAGGCTGGTCGAACTGCTCGCCGGCTATGATCCGGGTGATGAGGACGTCAGCCTCGTTCACGGCGATTTTCGCATCGACAATCTGATTTTCGATCCGGTCGAACCGCGCGTGATCGCGGTTCTCGACTGGGAATTGTCGACGATCGGCAATCCCGTGGCGGACTTTGCCTATCACGCCATGATGTACCGGATGCCTGTCGGCCTCGTCGCAGGGCTCCGGGGCACCGATTACCGGCGGACCGGCATTCCCGACGAGCAATCCTATCTCGCGGAATATTGCCGGCGGACCGGTCGCACGGACCTTCCCCATTTCGAATTCTATCTGGCGTTCAATCTGTTCCGGGTCGCGGCGATCCTCCACGGCATCAATGGGAGGATCGTGCGCGGCAACGCCGCATCCGATGCGGCCCGGGACCGGGTCGCGATGCTACCCGAAGTCACGCATATCGCATTGCAACAGGCCGAACGCGCCCTCGGCCACCCGTCTCGGGCTGCGAACCATGTGCCCCAATCATTCAGCCCGCCGGCGTGACAGCCGATCTCGCGAGCAGGTGCATCAGGGCCCGGAACTGGGCGAGTTCCTCGGGATCGGCTGGGTCGTAGCGGCGGTTGTCGCCGATCTGGTTGCCGTTGCAGACATAGAAGAGCGCGCCGCTGCCCACCGCATTGACCAGATGCATCGCGGAGAGCGGCCTGAAGTCGCCCGAGGCGACCCCTTCGGCGACGAGCTTCTCGATATCGCTCAGCAGCACGTTGGAGAATTGCGTCGGATCGCCATGCCGCGGCGTGACGTCGGCGACCAGGCGCAGGATGATGCGCGCCGCGGTTGGGCGTGCCACGAGGAAGTCGAGCCACGCGTCGAACAATGCGAACAGCCGGTCGAGCGGCGCCGTCGCATCGGCGACGCGCCCCAGCGCAGCCTCGTGCATCGATGCGAAGATCTCGGCCTCGACCGCGTCGTACAGTTCCTGCTTGCCCGCGAAATAATAGACGATGGACGGGCGGCGGATGCCGACCGCCTGCGCCACATCCTCGAGGCGCGCGGTCGCGAAGCCGAGATCGGCGAAGACCTGCTCGGCTGCGTCCAGGATCGACTGGCGGGTCGCTTCGCCACGGTGATGTTTGATCGGCTTCATTGCCGCTCTTCCTAAAGCATCGCGTGACGAAGTGGGAACCGGTTTTCCGCGCGATATGATCCGATCCCGGTGGCCCGGGGCAGGGTGATGCAGCACGCGAAGCGACGGCGCGGAGGCCTTCATTCTTTTCATGATTGCAATTCTACCTTCATGTAGGTAAAAATGTCTACCGTCGCGTAGGTAGAAGTGGAGTGCCACCACTGCGACATGGCATTCAGGGGAGGATGATTTCGATGAAAAGAGACGGATTGCTGCTGCGCGCGCTGATGGGTTCGGCGGTTCTCGCTATGGCTGCGCCGGTCTGGGCACAGGACGAATCGCAGGCTGCGCAGGCGACCGACGACGGACTGGGCGACATCGTCGTCACCGCGCAGAAGCGTGAGGAGTCGCTGCAGGATACGCCGATCTCGATCGCCGCCTTCACCCAGGCCGATCTCGAGACCAAGGGCATCACCGGACTGACCGATCTGCGCGCCAACGTCCCCAACCTTCAGCTCACCCCGCATCCCAACAGCGCGGCGACGACGCAGATCTTCATGCGCGGCGTCGGGCTGAGCGACGACCAGATCACCCAGGATGGCGGCGTCGCGGTCTATATGGACGGCGTCTATGTCGCGCGCAGCCAGGGCCAGGCGCTCGAAGTCGCCGAGCTGGAGCGTGTCGAGGTGCTGCGCGGCCCGCAGGGCACGCTTTACGGCCGCAACGCCACGGGCGGCGCGATCAACTTCATCACCAAAAAACCCGATCTTGGGGCGTTCGGCTTCAAGGGGCAGGCGACCTACGGCAATTACGACAATCTTCGCCTGAAGGGCGCGGTCAACATCCCGATCGGCAGCACGCTCGCGGCGCGGCTGTCCTATGCCTATATCCGCCAGGACGGCTTCGTCGCCAATCCGGGCACCGGCGTGAAGCGCTGGGGTGACAAGGATCGCCGGGCGATGCGCGGCGACGTGCTGTGGCAGCCGTCCGACGATTTCAGCCTGCGCTACAGCTATGATCGTTCGGAGATCAACGACACGCCGATCTATGTGGCCTTCTCTCCACTGCATCCGCTGACGGTGCGGCGCCCCAAGGCGGGCAGCCCCTTTGTCCGCGATCTGCTGCCCAACGACGTCACCGCCGAAGGGCACAGCCTGATCGCCGAATGGCATGCGGGCGACGCGCTCACCGTCCGCTCGATCACCGGCTATCGCAAGCTCGATAACTTCCAGAACCAGGATTATCTGTCCGGCGTCACCGGGCCCAATCCGTTGCAGAAGAACAGCAGCCGGGCGAAGCAGGACCAGTGGAGCGAGGAACTGCAGCTGATCGGCGACACGTTCGACCGGCAGCTCGAATATGTGCTGGGCGTCTATTATTTCTCCGAGGACGGCAGCAATTTCTCCAACAGCTACAGCCCGCCGACGCTGACGCGCAGCTTCACCACCGCGACGATCGCCAATGAAAGCTGGGCGGTGTTCGGCCAGGCGACCTACAGCCCCGAATGGCTCGATCGCCGCCTGCATTTGACCGTCGGCATGCGCCATAGCTGGGATCAGCGCGCCGCCACGCTGGCGCGCCAGACCCAGGTCAACAACGGCGCGATCGTCACCGTGCCGGGCTTCGGCAACGGTGACCGCAAGTTCAAGGATTTCAGCCCCAGCTTCATCCTGGCTTATGACGCCGCCGACAACGTCAATCTCTATGCCAAGGCGGTGAAGGGCTATAAATCCGGCGGCTACAATATCCGCGCCAGCTCGATCGCGCGGTTCAACGACGGTTTCGATTCGGAGACGCTCTGGTCGTACGAACTGGGCATGAAGAGCCAGTGGCTCGACAACCGCGTCCGTTTCAACGTCGCGGCCTTCCAGTCCAAATATCGCGACATCCAGATCAACGTGCAGTCCGATCCGACCAATGCGCGGATCACCGACGTGCTCAACGCGGGCAAGGCGACGGTGAAGGGCGTAGAGGCCGATCTGACCCTGGCGCCGGTGCGCAACCTGCGCTTCACCGTCAATTATGGCTGGCTCTCCGCGCGCTATGACGAGGTGATCGACGCCAACGGCGCCGATATCTCGGCGAATTATCGCTTCACCAACGCGCCGCGCCACACGCTGGCGCTCGACCTCAACCATGATCTCAAATCGCTGCCGATCGGCACGCTCTCGACCAACATCAACTACACGATGCAGAGCGACAAATATGCCAGCTCGACGATCGCGGGGGGCAAGTACATCATCGGCGATTACGGCCTGCTCAACGCGCGGCTGACCTTGTCCGACATTCCGGGGCTCGATGGCGTGCGCGTCGGCCTGTGGAGCCGCAACCTCACCGACAAGGAATATTACATCATGCAGTTCAACATCGGCCGCCCCGGCGCGCTGTTCGGCGAACCGCGCACCTATGGCATCGATCTGAGCGTCGAATTCTGATGCGCGGGCGTGCGATGCGCCGCCTGGGCCTTATGCTCGGCCTGGCGGCGCTGGCGCTGCCCATGGCCGGCGCGCAGGGGGCGGGTGCGCAACCATCGGTCGCGCGCACGCAGAAGCCGTTCGGCGGCGGCGCGCGCGAATTCCGCTTCGTCGTGATCGGCGATCGCACCGGCCAGCACCGGCCGGGCGTGTTCGAGGATGCGATGGCGAAGGTCGAGCAGCTCCGCCCCGATTTCGTCATCAATATTGGCGACCTGATCGAGGGGAATACGGAGGATCGCGCGCGGATCGAGGGGGAGTGGGATGAAGTGGACGCCGCGGTCGCCAGGCTCGGCGTCCCCTTCTTCTACGTGCCGGGCAATCACGACCTGACCAACGCGGTCCAGCGCGAGATCTGGCGCAAGCGGTTGGGCGCGGATTACTACAGCTTCACCTACAAGGATGCGCTGTTCCTCGTGCTCAATACCGAGGACCCCCCGCAGCCGAAGATCGCGCGGATGCAGTTGCTCCAGCAATATGGCGCGGACGCGATGAAGATCGTCTTCACCGCGCTGCAGGGCGATCCCGCCAAGGCGGAGGCGATCTTCGCGGGCGATCCGAAGCTGGCCGAGCTTGCCGCCAGGGTTCGCGGATCGGAGAATGTCGCGTTCAGCGCGGACCAGGTGAAGATGGTGCGCGACGCGCTGGCGAAGCACCGCAAGGCGCGCTGGACCTTCGTCCTGATGCACCGCCCGGCATGGAAGGTCGAATCCGCCGCTTTCCGGGAGATCGAGACGATGCTGAAGGGGCGCCCGCATACCGTGCTGGCGGGGCATTATCACAAATATGCCTATGAACAGCGCTGGGGTGTCGATCATATCCAGCTCGGTACGACGGGCGGGATGCCTGGTGGTGCACCGGGCGATCCGGCGGTGGTCGATCACGTCATGTGGGTGGCAATGGCCGACGGTGCGCCGCGCATCAGCAATCTGAAGCTCGACGGCATGTTTGGAAAACAAGGGCCGGGCGCAGCCCGATGATCAAGATATGGAGATGATGTTCCGATGAGTTCGACCAGTTTATCGCCCGCGCTCGGCGCACCCGCCACCGGCGTGATCGTGACCGGGGGCGCCTCCGGCATCGGCCTGGCGTCCGCGCGCGCGCTTGCCGCGGTCGGCCGTCCCGTCGCGCTCTGGGATATCGATGCCGATCGCGCCCGAACGAGCGCCGCCGCGATCGCCGCCGAATTCGGTGTGGCCGCGCTGGGCGTGGCGATCGACCTCACCGATCTCGATAGCTATCCGGCCGCGATCGCCGCCAGCCGCGAAGCGATGGGCACGATCGGCGGGCTCGTCCATGCCGCGGGCATCGTTGACACCGCCTCGCTCGAAGGGATCACGGCGGAAAGCTGGGCGGCGGGCATCAACACGCATCTGCGCCCGCTGGCGATGCTGACCCAGGCGATCCATGGCGACCTCGCCGCCAATCCGGGATCGGCGGTCGTCGCGATCACCTCGATCAACGCGACGCTCGGCAATGGCATCAATCCGATCTACAGCGCGGCCAAGGGCGGCATGCTCTCGCTCGTCCGCTCGCTCGCCGATCGGCTGGCGCGCGACGGCATCCGGATCAATTCGGTCTCGCCCGGACAGATCGTGACGCCGATGACGCGCCCCGCGATCGACAATCTGCCGCAGGGTTTCTTCGAAAAGCGCATTCTGCTCGAACGGATCGGTGCGCCGGAGGAAGTGGGCCGTGTCGTCCGCTTCCTGTTGTCGGACGAAGCGAGCTACGTCACCGCCGCCGAGATCGTCGTCGATGGCGGCAATATCTCGTCGCAGCGCGTATAGGATCGACATGATGAAGCGCCTGCCCATCCTGTTCGCGCTCGCGCTGACACCCGCGCTCCAGGCGTGCACGACGGTCGAGCCGCACGCGGCGACCGCAGCCGTCCGGTCCGATGTCATTCCCTTTGCGCAGGCCGAAATCGTGCGCGGCGATGGTGGCCATGATATTCGCTGGTCGGCGCCCGGCGCGTCGAACGTCACCATCTATGCGGGTACCAGCCCCGATACGATCGATCGGACGCGCGCCGTGGCGAAGGGCGGGGCGACGGGCAATGCCACCGTCACCGGCCTCGCGCCGGACCGGCGCTGGTTCTTCGCGCTGGTGCCCGATCGCGGTGCGCCGCTCGTCATTGCCGATCGCGGCCTGTATCTCGCCACGGTTCCCAATCTCCGCGACATTGGCGGTTATCGCACCGCCGATGGCCGCTGGGTGCGGATGGGGCTGATCTATCGTTCGGATCAGCTCGATCGCCTCGACGATCGCGACTTCGCAGCGCTCTCGACGCTCGGCCTTGGTGCGATCGCCGATCTGCGTAC
>JASBTC010000418.1 GCA_030148625.1 Sphingobium sp.
GCCCCACCTTTTCTGCGGCCTGCTGCGTTGCATAACGGTCGCGATGGTGAGGGCGGGGCTTTGCGTGCGAGGTGCGTCCCAAGGCGCTTGCCCGATCGGGGGCGCCCCGTGCCGATCGGCAGGTCGGCCGGCGGCGTGCGGATATCGATCAGGCGCCGGCCGAGCCGGGCGGCCGCGGCGTGAAGGCGCGGATCGGCGGACAGGCGGTCATGCGCGCCGCTGACGATGTCGAGCCCCGCTTCCAGTGCCTCGAGCATACAGGGGATCCACGCCTCGCGGATACCCCCGCCGATCGAGGCCATGGCGAGCACCAGCGCACGCGCGCCGGCGGCATGGGCCTGGTCGGGTCGCATGACGGGCAGGCCCAGCGAAGCGCGGGCACCAGCGCATTTATACTCGGCGACGCACAAGGACGGCGCCCAGTCGCGCAAGCCCAGGCCGGTCTTCAGGAACGTCGTGTCGTCGGCATCGCCCAGAAAGAGCAGATAGGGGCGCGGCAGATCGATCGGTGCGCCGCTCATGGCCTGATCTCCGATCGAACGGGTCGGCCAGGCCGCGCGTCGGGCACCAGTTTCCCGCCATCGACGACAAGCACGCCGTTCACCATCACATAGCGGAAGCCGTCCGAATAGCGTGCGGCGTCGCCATAGGTCGCCTTCGTGCCCACCGTCTTGGGATCGAACAGCACGATATCCGCATCGGCGCCGGCCTGGAGCCGCCCTTTGCGCCGCATCGCGGGTACGAAGCTTTCCAGCCGTTGCGCCGGCATCAGCGCCATCTTGCGGATCGCCTCGCTCCAGCCCAGCACCTGCGTGTCGCGCACATAATGGCCAAGGACGCGCGCGAAGGTGCCCGCCGAACGCGGATGGCTGTTCGGCCCTTCGACATTGCCGGCATCGCTTGCCACCAGCACCAGCGGATCGCGCAGCAGCGCCGCGATCGTCGCTTCGCTGTTCATATGCATGATCACGCCGTCGTCGCCGGTGCCCGAACGCAAAGCGTCGAACTCGGCCTGGGTCAGCCGCTTGCCGGTGACGCGCGACTGGAGATCGCCGACGTTGACGCCCCAGCGCTTTTCCCAGCCGGGTTCGAAGATCACGCTGCGGATCGCATCGACCGAACCGTCCCAGGGATAGGTTTCGGTCGAAACGTCGATGCCACGCTCGCGCGCCGCGCGCATCAGCTGCACCATCAGCGGCGCATCGGACATCGCCATGCTGTTGATATGGACGACATGGACGCAGGCCTTGGTGATCGCGGCGTTGGCGATGCTTTCCTGTACCGATTCCAGCGTGCTGTCGGGTTCAACCAGGCTGCCGTAGCGGACATGGGTGAAGACGCAGCTCTTCGTCTTTCCGGCGACGCTGGTGACGTCGAGCATTTCCTTGTGCGTGATGCCCGGCGCATATTGCGTGCCGCTGCCGACGCCGATCGCGCCGTCGCGCAGCCCCTCCTCAAGCAACGGCGCCAGGCGCGCATATTGGGCGTCGGGAATAGGCTGGTTGATCTCTGCCGCGGTAAAGGCGGCCATTTCGTCGCCGAGTGCTGCGAGCCCCGCCGCACCGCCGCCTTTCTGGAGGAAGTAGCGGATGGCGGTGTGGCCGACGCTGGTGCCGTAATTGATGCGTTCGCGCCCCTGTCTCGCATCGTACCATTTCGCGACCGGATAGGTGCCGATCTCCAGCTCGAGCCGGGTGGTGACACCGTCCTTCGCTTCATAGGCGGCGGTTTCGTCGTTGGTGGCGTGCGAATGCAGGTCGATGAAGCCCGGCGCCGCCATCAGGCCGCGCGCATCGATGGTGCGCCGCCCCTTGAGCGGCGCTTCGGTGACGGCGACGATCCTGTCGCCATCGACCGCGATGTTGCGGATTCCATCGAGCCCGGTTTCCGGATCGATCGTCCGCGCACCGAGATAGACGATGTCATGCACGGCGCCGGCGGACGGCGATTGCGCCGTCCCCGGAACCGCTGCGAACGCGAGGATCGAGACGGCGGCCAGAACCGCCGGAGATGTTCGACGAACCATCAGAACCCCGCCCTCAACGATAGGGTGACGCTACGCGGCTCACCCACGACATTACCATAAAACAAGGTCTGATAATTGTTGATGTAATAGAGTTTGTCGAAGATGTTCTTGACGTTGAGCTGCAATCGCCAGCGATCAAAATTATAGCCCATCGAGGCATCGACGAGCGTGTAGCTCGGCAGGTCACGCGTCGAGCCGTCAAAGGCGGTCTTGACCGAGTCGACGAAGCGGATGCCGCCGCCGACGAACAGGCCGCCGTCGAAATCATAGCTGGTATAGAGGCTGGCGGTGGTCTTGGGCAGGAACGTGATGGTCTTGCCGACCGCCGTCGGATCGGCGTCCTTGCTGATCTTGGGATCGAGAATGGTCAGGCCGGCATTGACCTGCCAGGACTTGGTCACGCGCCCGATCGCTTCCAGCTCCAGCCCGCGATGGCGCACTTCGCCCAGCGCGCGATAGCGATCGAAGCCGTCGGGCCCCTGCTGGTCGTAGACGCCCTGATTGGCCTGTCGAAGATCGAAGAGCGCGCCGGTGAGCAGGATGCGCCGATCGGGCGAGACATATTTCACGCCCAGCTCATATTGCTTGCCGGCGAGCGGCGGCAGCACATTGTCGTTGATGTCGATCGTCAGCTGCGGCTGGAAGGACTCGCTGTACGAAGCATAGATGTTGAACCCCTTGATCGGCTCCACCGTCACCGCGGCGCGATAGCTCAATTGCCCGTCGCCGCTGAAATCGCGCCACGGCCCGTCATCGGAGCGGGTGGAGATATCGGGTTTGGAATAGGACAGGCCGGCGAGCAATGTCACCGGCTCCGCCACCTTCAGCACCGCCTGGCTGGAAAGGGTGAGGAATTTGCGGCGCCGTCTGTCTTCGAAGATCGTGCCGGGGAAGATTGCCGAGCCGATGATCGCGTCGATCGCATCGACACCGTCGAAGATGTTCGCATGTCCGGTTCCGCTACCATCGACCTCCGGCAGGCTCTGGCGGGTGAAGGACGCGGTGCTTTGATAGATCGCCGACGCCGAGATGAAGCTGTCGGACATGCCGAGTTCGTCGAGCTTGTAGATAGTCGACGCGCCGATGCTGAAATCTTCGACCGGGAATTTCAGGAAATTCTGGATCTGGAACGAGAAGTCGCCATTCTCTTCCAGCCCATAGGCATAGGCGGCGGGGCCGCGCGTATGGGTCTTGAGATAATTGGCTTTCAGGCTGATCGACCAGACCGGAGAGACTTCCCAGTCGAGCCCGGCATTGATGCGCTTCACCGAAGTGACGAGGTCGAAATCCTTCGATCCGATGAAGAAGGACCGCCCGACCGGGGCCGGCGATCCGTCCGCCAATGTCGGGATGCCGTCGAAACCGGTGCGGCGATAATGTTCGTAGCCGCCATGCACATAGCCGGTGAGGCCATCGGCGATATCGGCATCGATGCCGCCGTACAGCACGGTCTTGCGGGAATCGACGTGCCGCATGAAGCTGCCGGCCTGCTCATGCGCCGCGATGCCGATCGCGCGGACCGAGCCGGAGGCATTGAGCGCGTGCGCCACCTGCCCTTCCAGCCGCCAGCGCCCCCATGAACCGCCGAGCAGCTCGACATAATTGGGCGTATCCGGCCGCGCGCCCTTCGACACGAGATTGATCAGGCCGCCGGGGCTGGCCGCGCCATAGACCACCGAGGCCGGCCCCTTGACGATCTCCATGCGCTCGATCGTCGCATAATCCGGCTCATAGATGAGCGAGCCGATGGTCAGCCCGTCGAACGCCGCGCCGCCGGCGAAGCCGCGCAGCTTGACGATCGTGCCGAACCCTTCCTGATTGCCCGCGAACAGCGCACCCGGCGCATATTGCGCCATCTCGCCCAGGGTCTTGAGATCGGCCGCCTTCAGGAAATCCTTGCTCACCAGGCTGATCGCCTGCGGCACTTCCTCGATCGGCAGCGGCAGGCCAGTGGTGCCGCTCGTATCTTCGGTCAGGTAGCGATAGGCGCCGGTGACGACGATGTCCGCGCCGGTTTCGGTCGTCTGGGGCTCGGCATTCTCCGCCCCATCCTTCTGCGCGCCGCCGTCCTGCGCATATGCCGGGCTTGCGAGCAGCGCGAGCTGGACGGCCAGCGCGCTCGCGGTGAGCAAGCGTGTCAATCGCACGGGACGCCCATGTCCCGCGCACGCGTCATTGCCTTGCCAGAGCGTCGTCATTGCGCCCCCTCCCTGAATTGTTGATCTGAATTGCGGAGGAAGCGTCGACCTCTCCTCCCGCCCGGTTTCCCGCCAGGCCGGCCAAGAAAAGGCTCATGACACCTTTCTGTCAATTGATAGTTTCATTGGAAAACTAACATCTTCTGGGCTAGAAGATCGCGAGCCGCAGGGAGAGAGGCCATGGAAGATGACGAAGCCCGGAAAAGTGCGGTTTCGGCGCCGGCAAGCGATCCGCCCGCCAGTTCGCCGGCGATCCCCAACGTGCCTTTGCTGCGCCGGCTTCAGGCCGAGCTGGAGCTTTATACATCGGCCGAACGCGCGGTGGCCCGGCACATATTGGCCAATTACGCGACGCTCGCCTTCGAGACGGCCGAGTCGCTTGCCGATCGGGTGGGGGTCAGCGCGATCACCGTGGGCCGGTTCTCCCGCCAGCTCGGCTATCGCAATTTCAAGGCGCTCAAGAACGAACTCAAGGACAGCACGTCCGATGCCTTTCCCTGGCTGATCGGCCCCGATCTCGCCGAATTCGTCGATGCACCCGGCCAGCCGAGCGACCTGGAAAGCAGCCGCCAGCGCGAGATGAACGCGCTGATGGCGGTCTATCGCCTGGCGGAGACGCCGGAATGGGCGGCGCTGGTCGCGTTGCTCGCACAGTCGCGCACCGTCCACATCGCCGGTTTCCAGACCGAACGCGGCATCGCCATGCTATTGGCCAATCATCTGCAATTCATGCGTGACGGCGTCCGGCTGGTCGATCTGAGCGCAGGCAATTATGCCGATGTCTTCGCCTATGAAGAGACCGACACCTGCCTGGTCGTCATCGATATCCGCCGCTATTCGCGGCAATCCTATCTGATCGCGGAACAGGCCAGCCAGCACGGTATCCCGCTGATCGTGCTGACCGACATCTATTGCGACTGGGCACCGCGCTTCACCCGCCATGTCGTCGCGGTGCCGACGCAGACCGGCATGTTCTGGAGTTCACCCGTCGCGCTGGTCTGCGCGGTGAACCTGATGGTGAACGGCGTCATCAAGCTGATCGGCGCGCGCGTCGAGCAGCGGCTGGAAAAACTCACCCGCCTCCACCAGACCTTCACCGGCTATGTCGGCCACCAGCCGCCCCGACCCAAAATGCCGTGACATGTTTGCCGATGCGTCCAGGGACGGGATTATGCTCCCGTCCCCGGGGGTGATCAGACCAGGGTCACCTGGAAAAATTCCTCGGTCGTGGAGGCGCCGATGGAATCGAAACTCCATTGCAGCGACGAGGTGATGGCCGTCCCCGGATTAAGCCCGGTAAACACTGCCTCCAGCATCAGTTCACCCGCGGTCGTGCCGGATTTCTTCTGCACGGTCATCGATGCGCCCGGCGCGGTGCTCGCATCGGCTTCCTGCACCAACTGGCAGCCGATGGTTGCGAAACCGACCGCCTCGAGGCGCACAAGGTATTTTCTCGAAAAGGCTTTTCCAAAGCCGCCAGCTTCCAGAGAAAAGGCGTTCACCACAAGGGTTCCGGTCAGCGTCTGCAAGTTTGTCGTGGCGCCGGAAGCGGCGCTTCTGGTAAATTTCACCAGGTTCTTCTGAAGCGAAGCCGGAATGGCCGAAGATGGTGAAACGATATGCTTGCGCGTACGCGAATGAGCAAAATAAAGCGTGTTGTTGCGGCCCAGCGCATCATTGTTCATGCCGGTCATCATCATCCGCGCGGGACCATCGCTTCCCTTGAACCAGCTATTGCTCCCGAACTGCACGATACCATCGGACTGGAACTGATAGGGCGCCAGGCCCGATGGGCTGTTCCAGCCGGTGAAGTGGCAATCATCGAAGCTCACCGAATTGCTCGAACTGCTTTCCGCCAACAGATATTCGTGCGTGCTTTCGAAGTAGCAGCCCTTGAACGTGACGTTCCTGGCATCGGTAAGGTCGATTGTCTTCTGACCGGTCACACCACCGCCTTCGAAACGACACCCGATGAAGTTCACGACCTCGGCGGACCGCAGATAGACATGGCTGGACGCATGATTGGTGAAATCGCAGGAAATGAAATCAACGGCGTTTGTCGTCCAGGCATCGACCTTCACGCCATAGCTGGCACCGGCAAACGTACATTGGCTGAATTTCGACGTCTGCAGCAGCTTGTTGCAGCTCAGATTCTTGTCGGTCTGGAGCTGGAAGCCGACGTTGTTGAATATGAGACCCGCCACTTCATTCGTGACGCTGATGTCCAGGCCGATCGTCCCGCCATGAAAGCTCAAATGCTCGAAGGTCGCGAAGATAAAGCCCGCCGGATCCTTGTTCACCGCCAGCGCGCCGGCAAATGCATGATTCTGATTGTCGATGATCGAGCCGGCTTGCGAATCCCCGCGCAGGGTGACGAAATTGGGAATCTTCAGCGAATCACCGCTGCTGAGCACATATCGCCCACGCGGAAGGAACACCGTTCCACGACCGGCTTCGACCGCGTTGATCGCCGCCTGGATCGCAGCCCAGTCGCGGGATTGACTCAGGGATGTGACATGCGGGCCGAACGCGGCCTGCGCTGCCGCCAGCGATGCAAAGGAAGCCGACAGGGCATGGAAGGTGCCATCGCCCAATGCGCCAAAATCCTTGACCGACACCGTGTCTCTCAACCGGCCCTCGACAGTCCGCACCTGGTTTGGCGAGCCAGAGGGGCTGAAGCCGACCAGAGAGGCGCCGTTGGAAGCGGCAAGTTGCGTGTCTGTGATGTTTGCCATGGTGGTTCTCCTGAGTTGAACAACAGGAGAGTTTGCAGGGAATTTCCTACATGTATCCAACAAAGTGCCACAATAATTCCGGCAACGTGCGCAACTCTTCTTAGATATGTCCTTGCTTTGGATTGCGCGTCCCGCCCTTGCGAAGAAGGGTAGGACGCAAGGTGTGGACCGAATAATTTCGAGCGTCAGCAGCCCTTGCCGCCAAGCGCGCCGGACAGCATTCCGCCCAGGCCGCCGAGCCCGCCTTTCTTGCATTTCTTCTTGCCCGCGCGCGGCGCCTCATCCTCGTCATCGGCCATGGCGGACATGTCGCCCATATCGGGACCGCCCACCATCATCATGGTCGTCGACCGGAACCGCACCTTGCTGGTCCATTCGAGTTTCCAGGGCGTGGCGGGGTTTGCCGGGCGCGGCGGATAGGAGAAATTCACTTCGGGACCATAGGCATAGAGGCTGGCCATCATGAATTGCGGCGCCGCCGCGCGCACTTCGGCGGGAATGGTGCAGCTTGTCTGGGTCGGCGGCAACACGACCTTTTCGCCGATCAGCCTGCGAACGGTCTCCGGCGACAGCCAGTCCCACAGCCCGCCGCCGAATTCGCGCGTCGCCGACGATGTCCACCACACCAGGTCACCGCCCCGCCCGGCATCCTCCTTCCCGCCGAACGCCCAGGCATAATAGCCGGTGGCGCCCGTCACCGAGCCCCAGCCCAGATTGGTCGCGCCGCCGCTCTGCTCGCTGGCGCGGCCGACGATGCCGGGCATATAATCCTGCGCCAGGGTGAAATTGATTTCGGGCGAATAATTCCCCGCGACGCGATGGTCGCCGATCAGCGAGGATCCCTTGCCCGGCTGCTTGCCGCCCTTGCCGCTCGGCCACCAACCGAACGTCTTGCTGTTGGTCAGCGATGGCCCGCGATCCATGGGCACCCGGGTCGAAAACAGATTGGGTGGCATCTGCCCCGCCGCCAGCTTGGCGAAATCGATGATCACCGGCTGGCCCGGGCCGGCCTTGGCGCCACACCCCCAATAGATCAGCAATCGCCCCTTGGGTCGCTCATATTCGCCGACGGGTTCGGGTGTGCCGGGCGTTGGCGTGATCAGCGGCAGCACATTGCCCATCCGGGCGCCGGCGGGCGGGAAGTGATCGGCCTTGGCCGGTGCCGGCGTCGGCGCGCGGCTCGATCCGAGCCGCAACTGGATCGAATGGGATTCGCGATTGCCGCCGCCGAACATCATGCTCATCGCCCCGCCCATGCCGCCGCCGGCCATGCCGGCCATGCCGCTCTCGGTGCTGACGCTCATCACGTAGCGCGCGACCGGTGCCGATGCCTGCTGAGCGGTCGACGGCGTAAAGATCAGCCAGCCCCCCGCCAGCACCGTGCACGAAACCAGCGACATGCGCCCATAGCGATTCATAAGAAGCTCCCCTGATTGTAGCGTGCCCAACCGGGGTGTCCGTTTTTGGCAAATCCGGACAAGAAATCCCCTGCGATTCAACGGCATTGGGGATGATGATAACCGGACGTCGCGGTGATATCTTGGGGACAGGTTTCGGGTTTTGGGTTACTTCCTCACGATCTGCGTGCGGCAAGCACTCATCTGCACCGAATATTTCGGTGGCCGCATGATCTCGAGCGCTCTACGGCGGATGCAATCACGCAACAGGTATCGCAATCCGACATGAAACTAAAAAAGATCGACGGTGAGTTCACGCAGCGCGGAGACGCCGAATCCGACAATGATGCAAAGCTCCACGACATCGCGCGCAATCGCTATGCGACCGGGGGATTTGGTCCGCAATGGAATCATCATTCCCTGAGCTTCATGAAGCGACAGGTTTTGTCGCGCATTCTCTATCTGGACCAGCTTTACCGCAAGATCCTGGATGTTCCCGGCGTCATTTGCGAGTTTGGTGTGCATTGGGGCGCCACAATGGCGACCCTGTGCAATCTGCGCGGCATCCACGAACCCTATAACCATTCCCGCCGCATTCACGGCTTCGATACTTTCAGCGGTTTCGTCGATGTCGATGTGGCCGATGGCGGCTTTTCCAGTGAAGGCGACTATTCCACATCGCGTGGCTATGAGGCGGAACTGACCGAGATCCTCAGCCTGCACGAGAGTTTCTCCCCCATTCCCCAGATCCAGAAATTCGAACTGGTGAAGGGCGATGTGACCGCCACGCTGCCCGGATGGCTCGAAGACAATCCCCACGCGATCGTGGCGATGGCGATCTTCGACATGGATATCTACAAACCCACCAAGACCGCATTGGAACTGATCCTGCCGCGCCTGGTCAAAGGATCGATCCTGGTCTTCGATGAATTGAACTGCCCCCATTTCCCCGGCGAAACCAAGGCTCTGGATGAAGTGCTCGGCCTGAACAACATGCGGCTCAAGCGCTTCCCCCATCAGCCTTATTGCGCCTGGGCGGAGTATGGCGCCTGAACGAACCGTCCGCCGCCCGATCGCTGTTCGGCGATACGCTGGCAACGGGATCGAAAAGTCTGGAGCGGGTAGCGGGGAT
>JASBTC010000426.1 GCA_030148625.1 Sphingobium sp.
GGACGAAGGGCTTTCGCTAGCCCGAGCGCGCTATGATGCTTGTGCAACTCAAGGGACCTCCAATTGCCTTGCGGCATACGGTGAAAACACTGCCTTGCGGTGGAAGTCCCATGGGGCAGCGGAGGGGTCATTTAGGGTCGGTCCCCCCCCTTGTAAAGTGATTCCGGGGGCGAATTAACGATGCGGGGTGATTTGTGACGATTCTGAGACAGCCGACACGGGCCGGGGTGCGGGATGCGGCAGCAAAGGTGGCGGCGATCCTGCCGCCGACGCCGCTGCTTGTGGCGGAAATCCGCGGAATTCCGGTGATGTTCAAGGCCGAGTGCCTGCAGCCGATCGGCGCGTTCAAGATCCGCGGCGCATGGCACCGGCTGACCGCGATCGACCCCGAGCAGCGCGAGAAGGGAGTCGTCGCCTTCTCGTCGGGCAACCATGCACAGGGCGTGGCCTGGGCCGCGAAGCGACTCGGCATCCCCGCGGTCATCGTGATGCCGGCCGATGCGCCGGCGGCGAAGCGCGATTCGACGCTGGCGCTGGGCGCGGAGGTCGTCGCGTACGACCGGATGAAGGAGGATCGCGTCAAGATCGCCGCGCACCTCGCCCATGCCCGCGGCGCGACGCTGGTGCCGCCGTTCGACGATCCGTGGATCATCGAGGGGCAGGGGAGCATGGCGATCGAGGTGCTCACGCAAGCCGCGGAGATGCGGTTGCCCGATCCTGGCCGGATCGTCGTGCCGTGCGGCGGCGGCGGGCTGGCCTCGGGCGTGACGCTGGCGCTGCCCGAGGCGCAGACCACGATCGTCGAGCCGGAGGGCTGGGACGACATGTGCCGCAGCCTCGCCAATGGCTGGATCGAATCGATCGGCGAGTCCCCGCCGCCGACGGCGTGCGACGCACTCCAGACCTTCCAGCCCGCACAACTGACCTTCGACGTGCTGTCGCGGCGTGGCGCGACCGGCGTGGCGGTGAGCGAAGCCGAGGTGCGGGCGGCGCAGCGCTGGGCGGCGCGCAAGCTGAGGCTGGTGCTCGAGCCGGGCGGATCGGTCGCGCTTGCCGCATTGCTGGCGGGCAAGGTCGATCCGACGCCGGACACGCTGGTGATCCTGTCGGGCGGCAATGCCGATCCGGAAGCCTATGCCAGGGTGCTGGCGTCGAGCGACTGAGCGCCGGCGAAGTTCGCAAAGGTAGCCCGCAATGCGGGGTTTGCGGGCGATGCGACGGAAACGCGGCGGGTTCGGGACGGGAACGCGACAGCCAAGCGACACATAGACGACGGTGACGCGACACCTCCGCGCCACCGACGCGACAGGTGCGCGACACCCATGCGCCGGCGAAGAGCGATGTGTGTTGCAGCCGGAAGATGCTGGCCGGTATTCCACCGATCAGGATAGATCAGACGAATTCCAACATTGGAAGGACGCGCCGCCACTATTCCGGCTGCTGCACGACTGCTGCCACGATTCGCCGGACAAAGGGCAATATGACCAGCAACGCGGGGAAGGCGACTGCCCAGGACGTGCCCCAGGCCCGGGGCCATGACAGCATGAATGCGGTGCCCGGTCCGGTATTCATGAGGGTCGCCACCGCGGATACGATGGCCGACATGAGGATCGAGATCAGGAGCGGCGCCAGCCATCGCGCACAGGCGGCGGGTAGCTTTCGACGGTCGGGCCGGATGCCGTCATGCATCAATCGTCTCCCCCGGGTTTCCGGTGAGGTTCCAGTCTGCGGCCAGATCGCGGACATAGTCCTTCAACGTGGTCGGGCGACGGCCCAGCGCGGCGGCGAGCGTGAGCGGATTCCCCCCAAGGCCGTATCGCCGATAGTGATCATGGACCTTGGCAAGCAGCCCCAACTGGCGATCGTCATAGGGGAGCTGCGACGCGAGCGCCCATTCGGAGAAGGGCAATTCCTGCGCTTCGATCGGACGGCCCAGCTCCTCCGACATGATCCGGGCGATCTCCACACGGCTGTACATCCCGGCGCATAGGTCGAGCGTGGCATAGGCGAGACCGTCGCGCGTCAATGCGGTCGCGGCCACCTCTGCGACATCGCGGTAATCGACGCGGGCAATTCGGCTGTCGCTGGGGAATGGTTCGGCAAATCGGCCGGTGCGCAGGATGGACGGCCACACCAGGCCGATATTCTGCATGAAGTTGGCGGGATGGAGAATCGTGTATTCGAGGCTGGACGCGTAGATCGCTTCCTCGACCGGGACCTTGCTCGCATGATTCTGCAGCTGCAGGTTCGTCGGCTGGATCACCGACGAGAAGACGAACTTGCGGACGTTCGCCTTGATTGCCGCATCCACGACCGTCAGACCCATCGCCACCTCGTCCGCGGCGAAGGCGGGGCCGATGTAGAAGACGCCGTCCATTCCGTCGGCCGCCCTGATGAGCGACTGGCGATCGCGGAGATCGCCGAACACCGTTTCGGTCGCACCCGCAGCGGTGGCGATCGCGGCGCGGCGTTCGTCCCGAACCAGCGCCCGAACAGACGCACCCTGTCTGCGCAATGCCGGTACCACGAGACCGGCGAACTTACCGGTCGCGCCGATGACCAGGACCCTGATCGAAGATCGTTCCATATGCTGCCCTTTCAGAAGCTGTCGGAGCAGATCTAGATCATGTCGGAAATTGAGATAATTGAGGGTATTGGATAAGCTTTATCAACTGGATCGAGATAATCGTTGCGCATCACCGACCTGGAGGCATTTGTCGCAATTGCAGAGGCGGGCTCGTTGACGGCAGCTGCCCGGGAACTTGGGCGATCCTTGCAGACTGTGAGCCGATCGCTGGCCGCACTCGAAGCCGATGTGGGTGTCGAGCTTGTCCACCGAACCACCCGCCATTCGACGATGAGCGAGGCGGGGAGAGCCTTCTATCAACGCGTAAAGCCGGCGGTGACGGATATACGGGAAGCGCAAGGTGAGATGGCGGACAGCCGGATGGAGCCGAGGGGAACGCTTCGCGTTGGCGCCCCGGTTCTGTTCGGACCTGACTTTCTCGTTCCGATCCTGAGCGCCTATGCCGCGCGATATCCGGCAATGGAGATCGATCTCCAGCTTGCGGATTCCTTTGCGAACCTCGCGGAAGAGGGGTTGGATGTTGTCATCCGCATTGCCGACCTGCCCGATTCGGGACTGCAAAGCAGGCGGTTGGGCGCGCTGAGAAGAGTGGTGTTCGGCGCTCCGTCATATTTCGAGAAACATGGCCGGCCACAGCATCCGAGCGAACTGCGCAGACATTCCTGCATTGTCAGGACTATCGATCGGCGGCTGGGGCATTGGACCTTCCAGATCGCCGGAAAGAGCCGCAGCGTAGCCGTGCAGGGCAGTTTCCGGACCAACACCATGACCGCGATCTACTCGGCGGTTCGAAGCGGCATGGGGCTGGGATATTCGCCGCTCTGGCAAATCCGCCACCTGGTGGAAACCGGCGAGGTCGAGACGGTCCTGGAGGAATTCGAACCCGCACCGGTGCCAAT
>JASBTC010000433.1 GCA_030148625.1 Sphingobium sp.
CCAGGCCCGGATTGGCCTTCAGCACCGAATCCACCGCCCCCTTCTGGATCGTCGATCCATCGATGGTGACGCCGGAAATCCGGGTCTGGGCGGTGAAGGCGATCACCTTGGCCCCGACCGGCAGCGCCGCCGTCGAGACGCCCTGCTTCTCGCGGGCAAGCACGACGATCGAACGGCCTTCCGGGGTCTCGTCGGCCAGGCTGGCCAGCAAGGCCGCCTGCGCCAGCTCCGCCGTGGTGACGCCGTCGATCGGCTTGAACTCGCTCGCCTGACGGTCACCGATCGTGATCGTGCCGGTCTTGTCGAGCAACAGTACGTCGATATCGCCCGCCGCCTCGACCGCCCGCCCCGATTTGGCGAGCACGTTGAAGCGCACCAGCCGGTCCATGCCGGCGATGCCGATCGCGGACAGCAGCGCGGCGATGGTCGTCGGGATGAGCGTGATCAGCAGGGCGGCGAGGATCGCGACCGGAATCGAGCCGCCGGCATAGGATGCGAAGCCGGGAATCGTGCCGACCGCGATCAGGAAGATGATGGTGAGGCCGACCAGGAGGATGGTCAACGCGATCTCGTTGGGCGTCTTCTGCCGCTCGGCGCCTTCGACAAGCGCGATCATCCGATCGAGGAAGCCCTGCCCCGGCTCGGCGGTGACGCGGACCTTGATATGATCCGAGATCACGCGCGTGCCCGCTGTGACGGCGGAGCGATCGCCGCCCGCCTCGCGGATCACAGGTGCGCTTTCGCCGGTGATCGCGGCTTCGTTGACGCTTGCGACACCTGCGATCACCTCGCCGTCGGCGGGGATGAGATCGTTGGTGCCGACCAGCACGATATCGCCGGCACGCAGCAGGCTGGCGGCGACCTTCTCGCCATTTTCCCGTGTCGCGATCAGGTCCGCCTTGGTCGCGCGCAGCGACGCGGCCTGCGCCTTGCCGCGCCCTTCGGCCAGGGCTTCGGCAAAGGTGCCGAACAACACGGTCAGCCAGAGCCAGATCACGAGCTGGATCTTGAAGCCCATGGCCAGCCCGTCATTCCCGACGACGAGCAGCACGGTCAGGAGAGTGGCCACGACGGCGGTCGTGAACATCACGGGGTTGCGGATCAGCTCGCGCGGGTCGAGCTTGCGGAATGCGTCTCCGATGGCAGGCCCGAGCAATTCGGGCGTGAACACGGATTTGGTTGCGGTGCGGCTCATATGCGTGGCCCCGATCAGAAGGTTTGCCCGCCGATCATCGCGAGATGATCGGCGATGGGACCGAGCGCGAGGCTCGGCAGGAAGGTAAGACCGCCCAGGATCAGAATGATGCCCACAAGGAGCCCGACCCAGAGGCCACCGGTCGTCGGGAAGGACCCGGCCGATTCCGGAATGTGCCTCTTGGCGGCGAGAGATCCGGCGATCGCCAGCATCGGCACGATGATGAAGAAGCGGCCGATCCACATCGCGACGCCCAGCAATGCGTTATAATAGGGCGTGTTGGCGGTGAGGCCGGCAAAGGCGGAGCCATTGTTCGCGACCGCGCTGGTGAAGGCGTAGAGGATTTCGGAGAAGCCGTGCGGGCCTTTGTTGAGCGGCCCGGCCAGCCCCGCCGTCGCCACCGAACTGATCGCGGTCAGGCCGAGGATCGTCAGCGGCAGCACCGCGATGGCCAGCACCGCAAGCTTCACTTCCTTCCCCTCGATCTTCTTGCCGACATATTCGGGGGTGCGCCCGACCATCAGCCCGGCGACGAACACCGCGAGAATGGCGAACAGCAGGAAGCCATAGATGCCCGCGCCGACGCCGCCGATCACGACCTCACCCAATTGCATGTTGAACAGCGGGATCATGCCGCCCAGTGCCGTGAAGCTGTCGTGCATCGCATTGACCGCACCGCACGACGCCGCGGTGGTGACGACCGAGAACAGCGCCGAAGCGGCGATGCCGAACCGGACTTCCTTGCCCTCCATATTGCCGCCGGCAACGGCGAGATCGTGGAGGATCGGATTGCCCGCGGCTTCCTGCCAATAGGTGACGGCCGTACCGGCGACGAACAGGATCATCATCGCCGACAGGATCGCCCAGCCCTGGCGGGTATTGCCGACCGCCTTTCCGAAGGTCCAGGTCAGCCCGACGCCGATGGCGAAGATCGACAGCATCTGGAGCAGGTTGGTGAAGGCGTTGGGATTCTCGAAGGGGTGCGCCGAATTCGCGTTGAAGAAGCCGCCGCCATTGGTGCCGAGCATCTTGATCGCTTCCTGCGAGGCGACCGGCCCGAGCGCGAGCGTTTGCTTGACGCCCTCCAGCGTCGTCACATCGACCGAGCCGACAAGCGTCTGTGGCACGCCATTGGCGATATAGACCACGGCCAGGACAACACAGATCGGCAACAGCAGATAGAGCGTCACGCGCGTCATATCCGCCCAGAAATTGCCGATCGTCGCCGCACTCCGCCGCGCAAAGCCCCGGAACAGGGCAAAGGCGAGCGCAATGCCGGTGGCGGCCGAAAGGAAATTATGGATCGTGAGCCCGAGCATCTGCGACAGCTGGCTCATGGTCGATTCACCGGCATAGCTTTGCCAATTGGTGTTGGCGGTGAAGCTGATCGCGGTGTTGAACGCGAGATGGTCGGGAACCGGACCAAAACCCCGGGGATTGAGCGGCAACCACGCCTGCAACCGCAGCACGGCATAGGTGAACAGCAGCAGCGCCACATTGAACAGCAGCATGTGCACCGCATAGCGGCGCCAGCTCTGCTCGGCGTTGGGATCGATGCCCGACACGGCGTAGAAACCGCGCTCGACCGGCCCCAGCACGGCGTGCAAGGGCGTTCGTCGCCCTTCATAAAGGGCGAACAGCCATTGCCCCATCGGCTTGGTGAGCGCGATGAGAATGGCGACGAAGACGATGATGAGGATCCAGCCCTGCATGGTCATGGCGTCGGTCCGATCAGAATCGTTCGGGCCGCACGAGGGCGACCACGAGGTAGATGAGGAGGCCGCCAGCGGTGATCGCGGCGAGCCAGAGGTCGATGGTCATGATTGTGGCTCCGTCAGCCATTGTCGCAGAAGCGGACATAGGCGAGCGTCGCGGCCGCCAGTCCGATGATGATTCCGAGCCAGAGGATATCGCCCATCAGCTTTCTCCCTAAAATGACGCGGTGACGGACAGGAGCACGGCCCCGTCGACGATGTTGCGGCCCGGCCTGGTGCCGCTGGTGTAGAAGGCGTCGGCGCCCGTCTTGCCGATGTCGGTATCGACATAGGCGACCCCCAGGGTCAGCATCTTGTACGAGATGTCGGCACCGACCAGCCAGTCGAGATAATGGCCGTCGGGCCCGGCGAGCGTGCTGCCCTTGCCGGTGGTATAGCCAAGATGGCCCTTGAGCGTGACCGGCGTTCCGGGGATCGCGCCCGCGGCGTCGGTATAGACGTAGAGATTGTCGTTATCGCCGATCGCGTCCTGCCTGGGCGCATAGGCCGCACCCGCCTTGAGCGAGAGCGGCCCCAATGTGCCGCTCACCGAGGCATAGGGTTCGGCATAATCGGTGCCGTTGGTGCCGGGATAGAGATACCAGAGCAGCCCGGCATCGACGGTCACGCCGCCGAGATCCTTCTTGAATCCGCCGAACACGTCGAGTTCGAGATTGGAGCCGCCAAAGCTTCCGAACCCGGCAAGGTTCGAGCCCCAGGTCCCGACATGGAAGCCGGACTCGTGCGTCGCGGTCAGCCCCGCCTGCACCGCCACATCCTCGTCCGACTGCGACACGCCGCGGAAACGATATTGCGAGATCAGCGTCGCGGATCCCGAAACGGTGATCGGCGGCGGCGTTTCCGCAGGTGCTTCGACCGGGACGTCCTGTGCGCTGGCAGGCACGGCCAGGGCCAAGGCGCCGCCGGCGGTGATTGCGGCAAACGAGATCGACTTCATGATTTTCATAACCATCCTCGTGGAACGACGAACCCCCGCCACGCTTCTGGCCGGCGACGGGACTCGATCGAGAGGACAGTCAAATAGTCCCGCACCGCATTTTTTTGCGAGACGCAGGAAATCGCTTCGGAATATGTTTTCCATATGAGCGGCAGGCGAGACGATCGCTTTTGGCCCTGAAGCGAGCCGATCGGCGGGAAAATGCCGCAAGGGCGCTGGCATGTGCTTCGCGAAAGGCGTATTATGAGGTTAGCGGATCTGGCGTGCGAACCGCGCCAGTGCGTAATTTGGCAGCCTGACTGATCGCAGCCCGAGACTGCCTTGCCAGGAGACTCGCTATGGTCGCCGCCTCGTCTTTTTCAGTACCGTCATCGGCCGTGAAGCTGCGCCATATCGGCGTTGAGGATCTTCATTGGTCGCTTCGCCAGGGGTTGAACGATTTCCTCGCGCTTCGGGGCGACATCCTGTTCGCCGGCGTCATCTATCCGGTCGTGGCGCTGCTCGCCGCCGCCTTCGCGCTCAACATGGACATGATCCCGCTGATCTTTCCGATGGCGGCGGCGTTCTCATTGCTGGGCCCGATAATCGCCATCGGCTTTTACGAACTGGCGCGGCGACGGGAAGAAGGGCTCGACGCCGGATGGGCGCACTATCTCGATCCTCTGCGCGGCCCGTCGCGCTGGCAGATAGTGGCGCTCGCCGGGGTTCTCACGCTCATCGCCATTGGATGGATGTTCGTCGCCCGCGCCATCTACGATGCGACGCTTGGCACGCTTGCGCCGGCAGGGATCGGCGCCTTCATCACGCAATTGCTCACCACTGCAGAGGGCTGGCGCCTGATCGCTTTCGGCAATCTCGCCGGTCTTTGCTTTGCGATCGTGACGCTCGCGATCTCGCTCGTCTCCTTCCCGATGCTGGTCGACCGGTCGACACATGCTAGCGACGCCGTCGAAGCGTCGTTCCGGGCCACTGTGCGGAATCCGCTGATCGTCGCGCGCTGGGGAGTCTATGTCGCCGTCATTCTCGCGCTTGCCTGCATTCCCCTGTTCCTGGGCCTTGCGGTGGCCCTTCCCGTCCTGGGCTATGCGAGCTGGCACCTCTATTCGCGGATCGTCGAGCGTTAGGATGCTCGGCCACCGCCTTTGGGCGCGGCAGCCACCAGGAAAGCGATAGCGGTGCCGAGGCAGAGCTGGAACGGAAAGGCCAGATGGCGCAGCCCCGGCGGGAAGCCGAGCGCCGTGGCGATCGCCGGCTGGAGCAGCAGCACCGCGACAAAGCCGGCGATCAGCGACGCGATCACCGATCCCGTCGTGCCGCGCCGCGTGAATATCGCGGTCAGATAGACGCCGAGCAGCCCGGCATAGGCGAACACCATCACCTGCAGCGCGAATTCGAGCAGCCCGAGCTTTGCATAATGCTGCCAGTAGAAGGACAGCACCGCGACAGCCAGCATCGCCACCCCGATAATGCCCATGCCCGCGCGGCCGGCCTGGACATAATGATGCTCGGCAACGGCACCGCGCCGCTCGCGCCACGGCCGGTAGAAATCCTGGATGAGCACCGACGACATCGCGTTCAACGCGGAATTGGTGGTGGCGACGGCCGCGGCCATGATCCCCGCGGTCACCAGCCCGCGCAGCCCCGAGGGCAGCTGCGTCAGGATATAATGCATGAAGATGCTGATCTTCTCGCCCGCGAACGCCTGACCCGCGCTGGCGGTGACCCCGCCCATCAGTTCGGGCCGATCGTAGAAGATATGGAGCAACAGCCCGATGGTGATGAAGATCGCGACCACCGGCACGGTGGCGAGCACCGACATGTACAGGCTGCGCGATCCCGTCCGTGCGTCCTTGCACGCCAGCAGCCTCTGGGTCGTGTCCTGATCGAGCCCCGACGACGCGATGTAGAGCAAAGCGATCCCCGTGACGATCGCCAGCAGCGAGAATGGCCGCGACAGATCGGCCGACAGATCGAACAGGCGGAGCTTGTCGACCCCGCCCGGCGCATGGATCAGGCCCTGGACGATCTCCGCATTGCTGGCCGGGATCGCCAGGCGGATGAAGATCAGCACCGTGATCGCGGAGCCGACCATGATCGCGAACTGGACCAGGTCGATCCACAGCACGGATTTCAGCCCGCCGACGAATGTCGACAGGAAACTGGCGATGACGAGCACGGCCGCCGCGATCATGATGCCCTGCGCGCTGACCGTCGACGTCATCACCATCGCAACCGCGATCGCCGCGAGATAGACGCGCGCGCCGCCCGCCAGCACGCGGCCGAGCAGGAACATCCCCCCGGCCCAGCGCGTCGCGCGCGCGTCGAAGCGCAGAGTCAGCAACTCATAGACCGTGGTGACGCGCGCCGCATAGAAACGCGGGATCAGGATCCTGGCGACGAAGATCGCGCCGAGCAGCCCGCCCAGATTGGTGCCGAGATAGGTGAAGTCGCCATGATAGCCGAAATCCGGCCCGCCCAGGAACGTCGCGGCGGACTGGGTGGCCGACAGCACCGACACCGCGGCCAGCCAGGCCGGCACCGTGCCCCCGACCAGGAAATAATCGCGGGTATTCTCGGTATGCCGGGGCATGAACAGCCAGGCGCCGGCGACGAGCAAAGCGAGATAGCCTAGGATCACGACCCAATCGAGGGTGCTGAACGGCAGGGACATGGCCATCTCCAATGGGGATCGATCGAGCGCGGATCAGTAGAGCAGATAGCGCGCCCGGCGCGCCTTGAACCGGTTCAGCTCGCCCTGCCAGCCGGCGACGATCCTGCGCGGATCGATGCCGGCCTTGATCTGGTCGAGCACCGCGCGGTTGCGCAGCAGCCGGTCGACCTTCTCGATCTCGAAAGTCTTGCCGTAGAGTTTCCACAAGGCCGAGACCGCCTCGACGCCCAGCGCCGGTGCGTCGAGCCGGGTGCGGTCGCGGACGATGAACTCGACGCCTTCGATGCGCTGGCCGATGAACTGGTTGTGCACCTCGCCCGTCGGCACATAGACGACCGGCAGAAAACTCACGCCGGGGATCGCCCGCGCGTTGAGATAGGCGGCCAGTTCGCCCCCCTTGATCCAAGGCGCGCCGAAGCGGAGGAAAGGCGGCTCTGTCGCGCCTTTCAAATTGACGTTGGTCCCTTCGAGCAAGGCCGTGCCGGGATAGACGGTCGCATGGGTCAGGCTGCGCAGATTGGGCGAGGGATTGATCCACAACAGGCCGGTATCGTCATACCAGTCGCTGCGTTTCCAGCCGGTCATGCGGATGACGGTGAGCTTCGCGCCGATCCTGTCCTCCGCATTGAACATCCGGGCGAGCTCGCCCAGCGTCAGGCCCGGGCGCATCGGCTCCGAATGAGGGGTGACATAATCCTCGCGCCCCGGGGTTGAGACCGGGCCCTGTACTGCGATGCCGTTGACCGGGTTGGGCCGGTCCAGCAGGACGATCTCGACCTTGTGCGCGGCAGCCGCCTGCAGGAAATATTTGGTCAGCGTCTGGAACGTCCAGTAGCGCACGCCGGCATCCTGCAGGTCGATGACGATCGCATCGATCCCGGCAAGCTGCTGCGCATTGGGCCGCTTGTCGGCGTCGGCCCTCCCATAAAGACTGATGATCGGCAGCCCGCTCGCCTTGTCCACGGCGTTGCCGATAGTCTCGTCATCCTGCGTCGCATCGATGCCATGCTCGCCGGCGAACAGCCGCACCACTTCCAGCCCCGGCACCGCAGCCTGCGCATCTTTGCGCAGCACGTCGATCGTCCGGCGCCCCTGCCCGTCGACGCTGATCGGATTGGCGAGGATGCCCAGCCGCAACCGTCCGCCGTGGCGCGCAGCCATTTCGCGCAGCGGCGCGAAGCGCTGATCCTGCAGCACGTCGATGCCCGTGCGGACGCGCGCCTGCGCCGGCATCGTCACGAGGAGCGCGACGATCAGGATCAGCATTCGTCCCATCATGGTGCCTTCGCTTTGGCTGGCACGGACGCATCGAGCGCGGTCAGCACCGCCGTGTGGATCGCGGGGCGTGCCTGATTGATCAGATTGGTGTTGCGCGTCGGGTTCACCCGATTGGTCAGCAGGATCACGAACGCGTCGCGATCGGGATCGATATAAATCGTCGTGCCGGTGAAGCCGGTGTGCATGATCGCGCGCGGAGACGCGAGCGGCCCTGCGAAACCGCCAGTCGCGGCCGCCGGCATGTCCCAGCCCAAGGCACGCGTGCTGCCTGGCGGAATATTCTGCCGGCTGGCGAAGAGCGTGGCCGTGCTCGCGCGGAACAGTCTCTTGCCTCCATAGCTGCCGCCGTTCAGCCAGAGCTGTGCGAGTTTCGCCAGGTCGCCGGCGGTGGAGAACAGCCCGGCATGGCCGGCGACGCCGCCCATCAGATAGGCATTCTCGTCATGGACGACGCCGTGCACCAGCGTGTGACGAAGCTGATCATCCTGCTCGGTCGGCGCGATCCGTGGCAGTTTCGAATGCGGCGGCCGGAATCCTGTATCCTTCATGCCGAGCGGTCCGAACACATTCGCCCGCAGGAACCGGTCGAGCAGCTGTCCGGAAATGCGCGCGACGATCTCCCCCATCAGGATCAGATTCACGTCCTGATATCGATAGGCTGTGCCCGGCGCGTCGGCGACCGCCATGGTGTCGATCTGGCCCAATATGCCCTGCCGGTCGCTGGCGTGATGCCAGAGCGGATCGCCCGTCTTCAGGCCCGAACTGTGCGTGAGCAACTGGCGGACGGTGATGCGGTCATGCTCGGCCGTGCCCCCGAACCCAGGCAGGTACCGGACGACAGGGGCATCCAGATCGAGCCGGCCGCGATCGTACAGAATGGCGGCAGCGGTCGTCGTACCCACCACCTTGGTCAGCGAAGCCAGATCGAAAATGGCGTCGACCGGCATCGCCGGCGCGCCGGCGGACACGTCGCGGCGCCCGAAGGCCTTGAGCGCGATCAGCCGGCCATGCTGCCCTACCGCGAGCACCGCGCCCGGAAAGGCCTTCTGCGCCAGAAACCCGTCCACTTCGGCAAAGGCACGTGCGAAGCGCTTTTCCTGCTCCGCCGTCGCGATCGTCAATTGCCGGACGGGGTGGCGGACCGGAGCATCGGCCCGGCCGGGCTGGCCGCACAGAAGCAGCAAGCCCGCAGCCGCCAACGACCAGAAGCGCCTCGTCGCGATCATGTTCGCGTGCTTCATTCGCCCCCGATATTTCATGTGGATGCCGCCGACAAAGCTTGCCCGCGGTCGCCCACTCTCACGGGGCAGAATGATATCGTCTGTCACACGCGGTCAACCTCGGAAGAGGTCAGCGCGTTTCGAAACCGTCGCCCGCGATTTGATCCGCGCGACTTCGGCGAGCGCGATAGGCCCGGGTCTTCTGCCGATTGCCGCAGCCGGTGGACGAGCACCAGCGCCGGGAACCGGGTTTCGAGCGGTCGAGGAATATCCAGCGGCAATCCGGATCGGCACATGATTTCAGCCGGTCGAGCTGTCCCCCGGCCGCGAGCGCGTGGAGCTGGACCAGCACCACGCCCAGCGTATGGGCACCAGCCTGCGGAACGAGGCGCACGCCTTTCTCGTCGGCCGCCAGTTTGAGGCCATAGACCGACGCCGCGGCGTCCAGGGCCGGGGCGGCGGTCGACCGCGCGTGCGGCGGAAGCTCCAGATAGGATCGCAGCGCATTTCTCAGCGCGACGGCATTCCGCCAGCCCCCGGCGTCCGAGGGTTCGCCCAGATCGTGTCGGTCGAGCCAGTCTTCGAAGAGCGCCGGGGTTTCGAGCGCATCGCCGCCTTCGAGGCGACTATGGTCGACGACATAGCGCCGCTCGTCGAGCGTGTTGGCGAAATCGTAAAGCAGCGCGGCACCGGGCGGCACCGCATATCGATCGGACAGTCTCATGACACCAGTATAATCGATTTAGTGGTTGACTCCAAGAGACACCATTAAATAGGATTAAGCGGTGTCCGAAAATACGCCCCCCTCCCCCACCGCAGCCCCGCCGCTCCACTATCTGGAGCTGCACGCGCTTGCCCATTCGATCCGCAGCCGCGCCATTTCGGCGACGGAAGCGACACGCTGTCTGCTGGCGCGCATTGCGACACTGGACGGCCACCTGCACAGCTATGCGGCGGTGATGGCCGACGACGCGCTTCGCCAGGCGGAACGCGCCGATGCCCGCCTTGCCGCCGGCGAAGATGTCGGGCCGCTGCTGGGCGTGCCGATCGCGGTCAAGGATCTGTGCTGGACCGCCGGCCAGGCAACCGCTGCCGGCATGCCGCTCCATCGCGGATTCGTGCCGGCCGAGGACGCGACGATCGTCGCTCGCCTGCGCGCCGCCGGGGCCGTCATCATCGGCAAGAGCCAGCTCACCGAAGGCGCCTATTCGGATCATCATCCCGACATCGCCGCGCCGCGCAATCCGTGGGGGGAGGAATATTGGCCCGGCATTTCCTCCAGCGGGTCGGGTGTCGCGCTCGCCGCCGGCCTTTGCCATGGCGCGATCGGTACCGATACGGGCGGATCGATCCGCTGGCCCTCGGCGGCGAACGGCGTGACGGGGCTGAAGCCGAGCTGGGGCCGTGTCAGCCGCCATGGCGTATTCGCGCTGGCGCCGTCGCTCGACCATGTCGGCGTGATGGCGCGCAGCGCCCGCGATGCCGCCTATCTGTTCCAGGCTATCGCCGGTCCCGATCCGCTGGATCCGACGGCGGTCCAGGCGCCCGTCGCCGATTATGTCGGCGCGGTGGAAATGGGGGCAGTGGAAATGGGATTGGCCGGATTGCGCATCGGCATCGATCCGAACTGGATCGAAACCGGCATCGCGCCCGAAGTGGCGGCCGTCGTCGCCGGCATTGCCCGGGAATTAACGGGGCTTGGCGCCACGCTCGTCGACGTACGCCTTCCCGATCCGGAGCCCGCCGTCTCCGCCTGGTTCCCGATCTGCGCGGTCGAGGCCGCCGTGGCGCACGAGGCGACCTATCCCGCGCATCGCGCGGCCTATGGCCCGGTCCTTTCCTGGGTGCTCGATACGGGGCATGCGCTTTCAGCGACGGCGTACCAGCATGCGCTTCTCGAACGCGCCGCGTTTCGCGGGCGATGGGCCGCGGCCACATATGGTGTAGACTTGGTGCTGATGCCCGCGCAGCCGATGACTCCGCTCACGCTCGATGCGATCAGCACGCTGGGGACGCAGCCCGAACTGGTGGCGGCGCTTCAGCGTTTCACTTGCCCGTTCAACCTGACGGGAAGCCCCAGCCTGACCTTTCCCGGCGGTGCCACTGCCGCGGGGATGCCGATCGCCGCCCAGCTCGTTGCGGGCGATCTCGACGAAGCCGCCTTGTTCCGTGCAGTGGGCGCCTATCAGTCGGTGACGGCATGGCACCGTCGCCATCCCGCGCTGTGAAAGCGCCGATCGCCCCCGACGCCCCGGCCGAGTCCGGACGCGGATGGATCGTCGTCGCGGCGGCGTTTTCGATAACCTTTGTCGGTTTCGGCAGCGCTTATAGTTTCAGTGCCTTCATGGCGCCCCTGCAGGCGGAATTCGGCGGGTCGCGCGCCGAGCTCGCACTGGCGTTCAGTATTGCCGGCTTCCTCTATTTCGCGCTGGGCGCGGTCAGCGGCCCGTTGGCCGACCATATGGGCGCGCGCCGCTTCGCGATTATCGGCATGGCGCTGCTGGCCATGGGGTTGGCGCTGGCGAGCCGTGCCCGCAGCCTGAACGAGGTCTATCTCGCTTACGGCCTGGGTGTCGGCGGCGGGATCGGCCTTGCCTATGTGCCCGTTGTCGCGGCCGTCCAGCGATGGTTCGTCGCGCGCCGTGCGCTTGCCTCAGGGCTGGCGGTGAGCGGCATCGGCGTGGGGACGTTGGTGATCGTGCCGCTGGCAGCCTGGTCGATCGCATGGTTCGGCTGGCGCGCGACGTTCGGGCTGCTTGGCACCGGTGCGGCGATCATCGGAATCGGCATGGCACTGCTGATCGGGGAGGCGCCAAGCGACGGTGCGGCACAATTGCGCGATCGCGACGCGAGCCTGCGAGACATGGTGTTCACGCCGACATTCCTTCGCCTGTATCTCGCCTGTCTTGCATGCGGCCTCGCCACCTTCGTTCCGTTCGTCCACCTGATTCCCTATGCGCTGGATCACGGCATGAACGCCGGGAACGCCTCCGCATTGATCGCGCTGATTGGGGCGGGAAGCACCGCCGGCCGGTTCCTGCTCGGCAGCGTCGCCGACCGGCTGGGCCGCGACCGCTTTCTCGTCGCCACCTATGTCGCGATGGCACTGGCCATGGGGCTGTGGGCATTTGCATCCGGCGGCACCGCGCTCATCGTCTTTGCGGTGGTCTATGGGATCTTTTACGGCGGGTGGGTCGCGGTGTTGCCGTCGGTCGTGGCCGATCGTTTCGGCACCGCGAAGCTGAGCGGAGTCATCGGGCTGCTTTACACCAGTGTGGCGATCGGAACGCTCCTGGGTCCGGTCGCAGCCGGGCTGCTCTATGATGCGACCCACAGCTATCGCCTGGCCATCGTCGCGAGCCTTGTCGCTAATCTGGCCGCCGCCGCGATCGCCCTGTTCGACAATGCCAGATCTTCGGAACGGTAACGCGCGCGGAACCGCGACCATGGCTGTCGGCGGGCGCGATCGGATTGGTTGGCCCCGGCCGTTCAGCACAATGCTCCGGCGGCGCGCAGGCCGCCGGAGTTCACTGGTGCGCTCAGTCGTGCGGCGCGTCCCACATGCGCCAGGCTACGCCTGATCGACCAGGTACATTGTTCCCCACCCAGGCACGGACCGCGCCGACCGGCAAACGGACCGTCAACTCCCCCAATGACGGTTGCCACGTCCGACCGGATAAACGGGGATATGGGCGAGGTGAAACCGGAAACGCCCCAAAATGGATAATGGCGGATGTGACGCTCTTTCCAGGCGAACCCGGCAAGCATCGGCGCGGCGGAGGTGGACGCCCGATGGGCGATCGGGCACATCGGTCCGGTGACCGATTCCGCCATCGATCCGCCGCTGCGGCAGCTGACCCGGCTGCGTGCCGAAATGTCGATCGCCGCGACCCAGCTCACCGCCCGGCTGCTGCCGGACGAGCCGATGCTGGGGGTCAAGCTCGGGATCGTCGCGCGGATATGCCTGCCCGACTGGACGGCGAGCGGATCGCTGGTGCGGCCAGCCGTGCCGATACGGGCGATCACGATGCGAAAAATGGCGCTGTCGCTGGGCAGCGCGCCGGAGACGACCCGGCGCCATGTGAAGCTGCTGATCGACCGCGGCATATTCGCATCCTCGGCCCAGGGCGTGTCGCTTGCCACCACTGCCGCCAACGAAGCGCTGGTGCGCCAATATTATCTCGGCGTCCACGACCTGTTCCTGCGGCTGATCGAGGACATATCCGCGACCTGCGATGTCGATCTTCCGGTGAACAAGACGCCCGGCTTCGCGATCGGCGACATCATCGAGCGCGCGCTCGATATGCTGCTGCTGCCGATCGATACCTATCGCCCGGCCGAAAGCAGCCTGCTCGCCTTTCTGCTATGGGGCGCACTGACCGTGGTCGCGGTCCGGGGCGTGACACATGATCCGGTGTTGAGCCGGCGATATGCCGATACGATTCCGCCCGACGATCTGAGGATCGCGATATCGCTGCGCGAGCTGGCCGCGGCGCTGTCCATCCCCTATGCCACCGCCTGGCGACAGGTGCAGGCACTGCAGGCCAAGGGGCTGGTGACCCGGCTCGGCGGCAACCGCTGGACCGTCCTGACGGACAATCTGCTGAACGCGAGCGTTCGCGAGATCAGCGCACCGCCCAGCCTGCTCCTGCTTCGCAAGCTTCGCGAACTGACCCGGCTGGGCCTGGACCCCGCCCGCGTCGCCGATCACTATCAGCTGGGCCGGCCGCCGCTCGCCGATCTGGCATTGTCGCAAGGCACATAGGCGCTACCCGATAATCGCCCCCGCTACCCGTCCAGCCGATTGCATCGCAGCGGCGATGATCGAAACCTGCGACGGGTAGAGGTGACGATGACGGTGATATTCGAGAATTGCACGATCTTCGACGGTCGATCGGAGGATCTGCTTCAAGGCGGGTCGATCCTGATCGAGGCCGGGGTCATCCGCGAAGTGTCCGACCGGCCGGTTCCGGCCGCGATCGGCGGCGACCGGGTCGATGTGGGCGGACGCGTGGTTATGCCCGGGCTGATCGACGCCCATTTCCATTGCTACGGCATCGAGCCCAATCCGGCGCGGATCGACGCGATCGCGCCCGGGCTGCGCGCGCTGCATGCGCGGCGGATCATGGAAGGCGCATTGCAGCGCGGCTTCACCACGGTGCGCGACGCGGCGGGCGGCGATCATGTGCTGGCGGCGGCGCTCGAAGCCGGGCTGATCGACGGTCCCCGGCTGCTCTATCCCGGGCTCGCGATCAGCCAGACCGGCGGGCATGGCGATCCGCGCGGGCCCGATCATGCGCCTTTGTGCGCCTGTGCCTATTGCGGTGCGCTCTCCGTCGTCGCCGATGGCCCGGACGAGATGCGGCGGATCGTGCGCGAGCAGTTCCGCCAGGGCGCACACCATATCAAGCTGTTCGTATCGGGCGGCGTGCTCTCCCCCGGCGACCCGATCTGGATGAACCAGCTGTGCGATGCCGAGATATCGGTCGCCGTCGAGGAAGCGAAAACGCGGCGATCCTATGTGATGGCGCATGCACACACCAACGAAGCGGCGCTGCGCTGCGTCGAACTGGGCGTGCGTTCGATCGAGCATGCGACGATGATCGAGGATGACGGCGTCGCCGCGATCGTCCGGAATGACGGTTTCGCGGTACCGACGCTGGCGATCATCGATGCGCTGCGAACGCTGGGACCAGGGCTGGGCCTGGCGGCGCCGATGGTCGACAAGGTGCGCGAGGTGGCAGACCAGGCCTATCTCGCGCTCGACCGGCTGGTTCAGGGCGACGCGCGCATCGGCTTCGGCACCGATCTGCTGGGCGGGCTGATGGACCGGCAGACCCGCGAATTCCGCCTGCGGCGCGAAGTGTGCCGGCCGATCGACATATTGCGCTCCGCCACTTCGGTGAATGCGGAGCTGATCCAGATGACGGGCAAACTCGGCGTGATCGCGCCCGGCGCCTTTGCCGACCTGCTGGTGTTGGAGGGCAATCCGCTGGAGGATGTCACGCTGTTCGAACGGCCCGAGGCGATCCCCGTGATCATGAAGGACGGGCGTTTTTGCCGGAACGCGCTTGCGAGCTAGGGCATGCGATCCGCTTCCAGCGGATCGCATGCCCTAGTCTTTTGTTTTCCGCGATTTGCGAGTCGTTCGATGATTCCATCGAACTCCAAATCGCTCTAGACAGGCGCGACGCATCGTGCCGAACGATCGGGAGCGCATGGGAGGCGCAGCGTTGAACGGAACCGCCCATGACTGCGCCTGAACCGGAGACCCCGGGCCTTTCGCGCCCCGGCCTTTCCCGGCGGCGCGCGCAGTTGCGGCGGATCGCCCCGCCCGTGCAGCATGTCGCGGCGACGGGCCGGGCATTGCTCCAGCGATCGCTGGACGTGGCGCGCGCGGGGCGGCTGACCATCCTGATCGGGCCGACCGGTTACGGCAAGACGACCGCGCTCGCACAATGGGTTGAAAACCTGACCGGGCGCGGACTGGCCGCCGCCTGGTACACCGCGTCCGATCTCGATCGCGAGCCCGACCTGTTCCTGCAGATGCTGGCGCTGTCGCTCGACCGCGCGGGTGTCGACATGGCCGACGCGGCGCTGGGCAAGGCGGGCTATGCCAGCCCCAAGGCGACGCTCGACGCGATCCTGCTCCAGCTCGAGAAATTCGCGCGGCCGCTGGTGATCGTCGTCGACGATTACGAACGCCTGGAGCATCCCGCGATCGCGCAGATGATCGACGCGATCGTCGAGGCGCTGCCGGCCGAGATCCACCTGGTGCTGGCGACACGGCGCAAGCCGCAGCTCAACCTGTCGGCCCTGCGTGCGCAGGGCGCGGTCAGGATCATCGACCCCGGCGAATTGCGCCTGGACGAACAGGAGATCGCCGCGACACTCGACATCGCGCCCGACACGCCTGAGCTGGCACGGATCGTCGAGCAGACCGAGGGCTGGCCGGTCGCCGTCCAGCTCTATCACCTGTGGCGCGAGCGCGCCGGCCGCCACGCCGATGCCCCGGGCTTTGGCGGACAGGTGGAGGAAGTCGCGGATTATCTGGCCGAACAGGTGCTGGCCGACCTGTCCGACGATCTGCGCGCGCTGGTGCTCGACATGGCGGCGCTCGACTATATCGAACCCGCGCTGGCCGACCGCATTCGCGGCCGGAGCGACAGTGCCGGGCAATTGGCCGAGATCGCGGCGCGGCTGCCGACCCTGGTGCAGCGCAGCGCGTCCGAGGGCGAGCCCGCCTATCGCCTTCACCCGCTGCTCGCCGATTATGCACAGGCGCGCGGCGCGCGCAGCGCGGCGCAGACCTGCCAGCTTCATACCGAGGCGGCCTCATGGTTCGGCGAGCATGAACGCTATGCCGCCGCCGTCCGCCACGCCGTGCTGAGCGGCGATGCGGCGGTGCAGACGCGCATCGTCGGTTCGCTGCCCTTTCTAGACGTGTTCCTGGCCTATGGCGCGGGCGAGCTGCGCGCGATCCTGCGCGAGACGCCCGCCGCACTGGTCGCGGCGCTGCCGCGCATCCAGCTGATGGCGGCGCTCGCGCATTTCAAGACGGGGGCGTTCGGCAGCGCACTGGCGATGCTCGACCTGGTCCGCGAGCGAGCGATCGCGAACGGAGAGATTGAGCGCGATGTCCGTTTCGCGGTGGAATGCGACGCACTGGCGCTGATCTTCCTGATCTATATCGACGGGCCGATCAGCGATTGCGAGACGCGGATCGCGCAGATCCTGGCACGCGCCAGCGCCTATCCGCTGCTCTGGGCGTGGTGCGAGAATGCGATGATCGTGGTCCACCAGCAGCGCGGCGACCTGGCGGCGGCGCGCCAGTCGATCATCCGTTCGCGCGAAATCTATGAAGCCAGCGGGATGCTGGGTTTTGCCGAGGCGCATCTGCACACCCACGACATGCTCATCATGCTCGCCGCCGGCCAGCTTCGCCAGGCGGGCGAGCTGGCGACGGTGATGCAGCGCGACCAGCGGACACGGCGCCATGCCGAGCCCGTGATCGCGGCGATGACACAGATGACGCTGGCGGTAATCGAGCATGAGCGCAATTATCGGGAGCGCGCGGGCGACACGATCCGGCTGGCGCTGGAACAGTTCGGCGAGGGCGAAGCCTGGTTCGAACATTATGCCATCGCCTATCCGGTGATCGCCGACGTGATCGCGCGCCGGCACGGGCGCGACGCCGCGATCCGCATGATCGAAACCGCCGATGCACGACTGAAGGCGCGCGGGATGATGTGCTGCGCCGGCCTGCTCCATGCGCTGGCCAGCGCACACCGGGTGAGCGGGATGAACGCCGATGCCGCAACGGCGCTGCTCGCCGATACCGCGCTGCGGCGATCGGCGGCGCGCGACAGCGCCGGGGTGCCTTGGCGCGAGCGCGATATGGCCAATCGCACGCTGATTGCCGCGGCATTGCGTACGGGTGACGTCATGGCGGCGCGTGACCATGCCCGCGCGATGATCGACGAAGCGCAGCAGGGCAACCGGACGGGTACCTTGATCAAGGGCCTGGTACTGCTGGCGCGCGCCAGCGACGCCGCGGGTGACGGCGCGGAGGTGGACCGGGCGATCGGCGAGGCGGTACGCATCGCCTGCACCGAAAGCGTGACGGCGGCGTTCGTCGAGGAAGGGGCCGCGATCCGCCCGCTGCTGCTGCGCGCCCGCGCGTTGATGCAGGCGGCGATCGACCAGAAACATGCCGAGGCGATCCTGCGCACGCTGGACGCGCATCCGCAATTCCGATCGCCCGACATGCTGAGCGACCGCGAGGCCGAGATCGTCGCGCATCTGGCCGACGGCGCATCGAACAAGCTGATCGCGCGCCGGCTGGGGCTGACCGACAATACGGTCAAGTTCCACCTGAAAAAAGCCTATGCCAAGCTCGGGGTTTCGAGCCGCAAGGAAGCGGTGGCGCGGGTTATGCAGGACGGGTGAAGGGCGTCCCCCATCCGTTTGCTTCGAGCGCAGGTTCGAGCTTGCCGAGAACCGAAGTCGAGAAGGACCTGGACGCCGGGCGGCTTCTCGACGGCCGCGTCTCGACAGGCTCGACGCTGCTCGAAGCGAACGGTGTGGGTTCCGCTACCCTTATTCGCCCGCAACCACCCCATAAGCCATTGGCCAAGCCGAGGCCCGTCATGGTCTGATGCTCCCGAAGATAAAAAGGGAGTCAGGGATGATGGCGAAGACCGGAAAAAGCATATCGCACTGTCTGCTAACCGGATGCGCGGCGGTGGCGATCATGGGCAGCACAGCCGCATGGGCGCAGAGCGAGCCACAGGATCAGAGCGAGGCCGGTGCCGACACCGCCGATATCATCATCACCGCGCAGCAGCGCGCCGAGCCGCTGCAGAATGTGCCGATCCAGGTGCGCGCCTTCACCGATCAGGCTTTGTCCGACGCGGGCATCCGGTCGACGGGCGACATCATCGCCCAGATCCCCAATATGAGCTTCGATCGCGGCAATAATTACTCCAGCAGCTTCGTCACGATGCGCGGGCTGACGCAGATCACCAATGCCGATCCGCCGATCGCCTTCGTCATCGACGGCGTGCCGCAGACCAGCCAGGAGCAACTGGGCGTCGCGCTGTTCGATCTCGAGCGCGTCGAAGTGCTGAAAGGACCACAGGGCGCGCTTTACGGCCGTAACGCCGTGGGCGGCGCGATCAACGTCGTCACCAAGGCACCCACCAACGATTTCGCGGGCTTCGGCAATCTGAGCTATGCCAATGGCGATACGCTGGAGACCTCCGCCGGCGTATCGGGCGCGATCGTCGACGA
Organism: Sphingobium sp.; assembly: GCA_030148625.1. The sequence goes on from JASBTC010000433.1 coordinate 18,869, forward strand.
CATAGTGCGTTTCCGCGTTTCGGGCACCTACAAGCAATCGGACGGGCTGATCCGCAACAGTTTCCGCGGCGACCATACCGATTTCGTCGACCACGATTATTCGCAGCGCGGCCGGCTGCTGCTGACGCCCAGCGAACCGCTGAGCATCGACCTGCGCGGCCAGTATCGCGATTTTCGCGGCGGCACCAACGGCTATGCCGTCGTCAAGTCTGGCGATCCCAATGATTTCCGCGATCCGCAGTCCAACATTCCCGGCTTCGCCAAGGGGCATAGCGGCGACCTGACCGCCAAGATCGACTATGATTTCGGCTTCGCGACGTTGACGGGCATCTCCGCCTATACGCGCTTCAAGCAGATCTACCGCGCGGACCTGGATTTCAGCAATCCGGTGGACACGCCTTCGGGGTTCAACGGGCTCGGCTTCCAGCTCGGTCAGGGCCAGGATCTGTCGCAAAAGACCTTCAGCCAGGAAATCCGGCTGGTCTCCGCCGATAACGGCCCGCTGCGCTGGCTGGTCGGCGGCTATTATCTGAACACGCGGCGCGCGCTGCGCACCCGCGGCTTCATCGACATCAACAGCGATCCGGCGCAGATCGACACGCCCGGGCTGGTGATCATCGACAATAACGAGATCGCGCGGAACAAGGCCTATGCCGGCTTCGCGCAGGTCGATTACGACATTCTCGACACGCTGACGCTGACCGGCGGCCTGCGCTACGACAGCGACGATCGCGAACAGACCAATGTCACGACCGGCGCGAAGCGCGACCTGTCGTTCGATCACTGGCAGCCCAAGGTGACGCTGACCTGGAAGCCGCGCAATGGCCGGCTGGTCTATGCCACCTACAGCACCGGTTTCCGTTCGGGCGGGTTCAACGCGCCCAACGTCACCGTACCTTCGTTCAAGGCCGAGACGCTCGAGAATTTCGAACTGGGCTTCAAGACGCAATGGCTGAACCGGCGCCTGACGATCAACGGATCGGCATTCATGATGAACGTCGACAATTACCAGTTCTTCTATGTCGACGCGCTGACCGCATCGCAGATCATCGACAATATCGGCAAGGTGCGGATCAAGGGCATCGAGCTGGAGGCGATCGCGCAGCCGGTGAAGGGCCTCGAGGCCGGGCTCGCCATCGGCTATGTCGACACCAATATCCGCAAGACGCTGTTCCCCGCCGATATCGGCAACCGGACGCCGCGCACCACGCCCTTCACGCTCAACGCGTCGCTGCAATATCGCACCGCGATCAGCGGCGACATCGAGGGTTTCGGCCGCATCGAATATCAGCATTCGGGCAAGAAATATTGGGGC
>JASBTC010000438.1 GCA_030148625.1 Sphingobium sp.
CAATGCCGTGAACGGCGTTGCCGACCGGCCGGGCAGCGGATTGGCCGTCACCGCCACCTCCACATCACCTGGCACAGCCGCGTTGATTGCAGCCGCATAGCGCGCGCCATCGTCGTCGACGCGCTCGCAGGCGATCCGCCCATTCTCCGCGACATCCACGTCCAGGCCGGCATCGGTCAGCAATTCGACCGCGATCTCGCGATTGATGTCATTGTCTTCGGCGACAAGCACGCGCAGTCCGCGCAGCGCCGCCGCCACCATCGGGACGACACCGGGTATCTCGACGGCGTCGGCCGGCCGGTCATCCTCCACCGCGAACAGTCCGGTAATCGTCTCGAGCAACGTCGTCGGTTCGACGGGCTTGGTCAGGAACGCCGCGATGTCCGCGCGCTCCACCTCTGCCCGGAACTCGTCATTCCCATAGGCTGTGACCAGCAGCACGACCGGCAAGGTCTTCAATTTCCGATTCTCGCGCATCGCCTTGACGGTTTCCATGCCGTCCATGCCCGGCATCTTCCAGTCGAGCAGGACGAGGTCATAAGGCGTTCCCGCCATCGACGCGGTTTCGATCGCACCGAGCGCTTCTGCGCCCGACGCGACGAGATCCACGGACATCGACCAGGACGCGAAAATCTCCTGGAGGATCTGGCGCGACGCCGGATTGTCGTCCGCGATCAGGACGCGCAGCGCCATGATCGCCTGCGCGGGCAGGCTGACCGGTGCGACCGTTTCATCACCGACCTCCATCGAGACCGAAAAGGTGAAGACGCTGCCTTCGCCAGGACGGCTTTCGACGCGGATCGCGCCACCCATCAACTCGACGATCTGCTTGCTGATCGCGAGCCCCAGGCCGGTGCCGCCGAACCGGCGCGTGGTCGAACTGTCCGCCTGGGTGAAGGATTGGAAAAGCGACGCCTGCTGCTCCGGCGTCATGCCGATGCCGGTGTCGCGCACGGACACATCGAGAATGACGCCATTGCCCTTTCGTTCCGATACGCCCACCGAAACCGTGACCGCGCCGTTCTCGCTGAACTTGATGGCGTTGCTCACCAGGTTCAGCACGACCTGGTTGAAGCGCAGTTCGTCGCCGACGAGCATCGCGGGCACCGCCTCATCGACGATCGCGCGGACCGTCACGCCCCTGGGCTGCGAATCGACATCGGTGAGATGAAGCTGATTGTCGAGCGAGGTCCGCAAATCGAACTGTCGGCATTCCAGCTCAAGCTTTCCTGCCTCGTTCTTCGAAAAATCCAGAATGTCGTTGATAAGGCGGAGCAGCGAGGCGCCGGCGCCGTTGATCTTGGCGACATAATCCTGCTGCCTCGGCGTCAGCTCGGTCCGGAGCGCAAGGTGGCAGAAACCGAGAATGGCGTTCATCGGCGTCCGGATTTCATGGCTCATATTCGCCAGAAACATGCTCTTGGCACGATTGGCCGCCTCGGCATCGTGCGTACGTTCCTCGAGCACCGCATTCTTGGCCATGATCTCGTCGCGCATCACGCCGATCCGGTCGAAACTTTCGACCAGCATGTCGCTGAGCCAGACGAGAACCGCGGTCTGGAACGCGACGATCCCCGCGTGCAGCAGGACGCGAAGCACGTCGCCGCCACCGCCGTCGGGAAACACCGCCGTGGGCAGCAAGAGATCGAGAATGAGATGGTGGATCGCGATCGCCGTGGCCGCCAGCATGATCGCGCGCCGGTCGCACCAGGCGATGGTCAGCGCCAGCATGGCGAAGAAATACATGTGCATATCCATCTGCCACGGATTGTCCGACAGCAGATAGACGAGCAGCGCCGGCTCCCCCATCAGCGCAATCGCCGACAGATAGCGGTTGGCCGGGGCGATGCCGTTGCGCCACCATGCGATATGATATGCACCGGCCAGCAGCGTGCCGGCCAGCGCGGCCGCGAGCACGGAATGTCCGACGATCGCTGCCGTGATCGCCAGGACCGGCACATGCAGCCAGAGCAGCGGAACCAGGAACCGCGCAAAGTGTGTGCGAAGTTTGTCGAGTTCGGACATTATCCCCCCTGCGCCGGCCCTGACGCCGGTTTGAATCCGACGCAGCCTCGCAGCCGCATCGGATCGATCACTACCCACGCACCCGCCCGATAGAGCGCACCGACAAAGTCGGGATCATCGGAATGCGCGATCACGATGTTGCCCGGCCCGCCCATATCGGCGATCCCGCCATCGGCTGCGCGGATCAGCGCGATGGTCTGCTGCAGATCGTACCAGGGTGGTGCGACAACCGCATATTGGCCATCGCGACCGGTCGGTGCGAGCGTCGCGACAACCAGGCCGATCAGGCCGACGACAAGCAGCGCCGCAGCGGGGCCCAGATCGCGCCATTTGAAGCGATCCTCAGCCGGGCCGCGGGCACCCATGATCGGAGCGCGCCCGCCGGCCTTCGTCAGAGATGTCGCATCGCTATCCATCGGTCACCCCACGGGCAACGACTAAGAGGGCGGGACTTGCGATACGGTTAATTTTAGACTCGCCACCCCGCAGAAAAGCTACCATTTTGGCTAGTATTTCGGATCCGTAACGGATGCTTCGAGATCGTCGCGACGGATTGTCCGTCTCCGTTCGACATGCGTATCCGGGGTTGCGCTTCGCCCGCCGACATCGGCATAGGCGCGCGGCGCGCCTGCTCTGCGCAGCGCTGATCTGGAGATATCATGCGAACCATCACCGCCGGTTCCGCCCTCGGGCTGGATTTCGGCACGACCAACAGCGTCGCCGCACTCGCCGCGGCGGACGGCAGCACCGATCTGATCGCATTCGAAGGACCGGAGGCGGACGGTGCAGTGTTCCGCTCCGCCTTATGTTTCTGGCATGACGAGGATGTGCGCGGCGGGCTGGCGGTCGAGGCTGGCCCCTGGGCGATCTCGGAATATCTCGCTTATCCGCAGGACAGCCGTTTCCTGCAGTCGTTCAAGTCGGTGGCGGCCAGCGCAAGCTTCGAAAGCGCGTCGGTGTTCGAGAAGCGGTTCCGCTTCGAGGATCTCGGGCGACGGTTCCTCGACAGGTTCGTGGCGCATGCCGGCGGCCGGCTCGACACCCGACCCGGGCGCGTCGTCGTGGGTCGTCCGGTCGAATATGCCGGTGCACGGCCCGACCCCGCCCTTGCGCGCCAGCGTTACGACGCGATGTTCGCGGGCTTCGGCACCGACATCCATTATGTCTACGAACCGCTCGCCGCCGCATTCAGCTATGCGTCGCGGCTCGCCGAACCCGCGCGGCTGCTGGTCGCCGATTTCGGCGGCGGCACCAGCGATTTCTCGATCGTCCAGCTCGCAGAACCAGGCGCGGTGCGGCGATGCGTGCCGCTTGGCCATGCGGGCATCGGCATTGCCGGCGACCGGTTCGACTATCGCATCATCGATCGCCTGATCCTGCCGATGCTCGGCAAGGGCGGTTCCTACCAGTCCTTCGGCAAGACGCTGGAGATCCCGCGCGGCTATTTCGCCGATTTCGCCGACTGGTCGCGCCTGGCGCTGATGCGCAACCGCCGCACGCTCGACGAACTGCGCCGACTCCAGCGCAGCGCAATCGATGGCGACGCGATCGGCCGGATGATCGCGGTGATCGAGAATGAGCTCGGCTATCCACTCTACGACGCCGTCGGCCGGCTGAAACGTGCGCTGTCCGAACGGGACGAAGCGCATTTCCATTTTTCGGGCGCGGGCCTGGAGATCGATGTCGATGTCGGTCGCGCCGCCTTTGAAAGCTGGATCGCCGAGGACGTCGCGCAGATCGAGGCGACGCTCGATCGCGCGCTGGCGGCGGCCGGGACAAGCGAGAACGAGATCGACCGCGTCTTCTTGACCGGGGGCACTTCGCTGACGCCGATGGTCCGCGCCATCTTCACGCGTCGTTTCGGCGCCGATGCGATCATGAGCGGCGGCGAACTCACCTCGATCGCGCATGGCCTTGCGCTGATCGCGCAGGAAGAGGATCTGGCGCCCTGGTCGAGTTGATGCCGTCAGTGGCGATGCTGAAGGATGTTGAGCAATCGCCCGAAGGGATCGCGAACGTAGAAACGCCTGACGCCCCATGGTTCGTCGGCCGGGCCGTATTCGATCCGTATATCACGGCCTCGCACGCGCTCGATCACCGCATCGATATCGTCGACTTCGATCGACAGATCGGGAACATCGGTTCCGGAACCGCCTTCACTGGCGAAACTGATCTGCGCGCGGCTGGTGGCATCGCCGGCATAGGTACGGATCCAGCCATGATCCATCGCCAGTTCCAGCCCCAAAATCCCGGCATAAAAGGCCTCTGCGCGTTCCGGATCCGGAGTCGCGATATTGGCGACGATGCGTCTGACGGTCATCGGAAACTCTCCTGCACGTGATGGATGCAATCGGGGTGGAGATGATGGCGCCGGAGGCCGGTGTCCAGTGGGTGCACCCTTGACCGCAGCCAGCGCCGCTGCTCTTTCCCTCATCAATCAATCAAGGGGATCCCATCGATGCTCAAGATCTTGCTGCGCTGTTCCATCGCGCTTGCCCCCGTCATCGTGTCCATGCCAGCCCAAGCCCAGCAAACCCGGCAGGTCGGTTCGGCAACGCTCGAAAATGTGCCCGTCATTCCCGCCGAAGTATCGGCGGCGGTGCAGCGCTATCAGAACAGCCGCGCCGCTCTCTTCGAGGATTGGCTGCCCGACGGCAGCATGCTGGTCGCCACGCGTTTCGGCGCCACGCAACAGCTCCATCACGTCAAGGCACCGGGTGCGGACCGGGCGCAGATCACCTTTTATGGCGAGCCCGTCGCCGACGCCGCGACGATTCCGGGCAGCGACCGCTTCGTGCTGACGCGCGATACGGGCGGCGACGAATGGTTCCAGCTCTACGCCAAGGGCCTGACCGGCGAAGCCGTGCAGCTGACCCAGGCCGGCACGCGCAACCAGTCACCGGTGTTCAGCGCCGATGGAAAGCTGGTCGCCTGGGCGCAGGCGACCAAGGGCTCGGCCAGCTATGCGCTGCTTGCGACCGATCCGTCGGCGCCGTCATCGCCACGCCTGCTCTATCGTGACGATGGCAATGTCGGGCCCGAGGATATTTCGCCCGACAAAGCCAGCCTGTTGTTCTCGCGCGGCATTTCCAATCGCGAAAGCCAGTTGTTCCTGCTCGATCTCGCCTCGGGCAAGGCCACCCGCATCGCGCCCAAGGCGCCGCCGGCGCGCTACGAGCAGGCCCGTTTCCTTCCCGGCGGACGCAGCATCATCGCCATATCGGACGGCGGCAGCGATACGCGCCGGCTGGTCGAGATCGATATCGCGAGCGGGCGCGAAACCGTGCTGACGTCCGATCTCAAATGGGATGTCGAGAATTACGACCTGAGCGCGGGCGGGCGTGTACTCGCCTACGCGATCAACGAGGACGGGTTTTCGCGCGTCGTCGTGCAGGACCGGATCACCCGCCGCGCCCTGCCCCAGCCAGAATTGCCGCGCGGCGTACTGACCGCGCTCAAATTCTCGCCCGACGGCGGCAGGCTGGCGATCGGCCTGACCAACGCCACCTCGGCGGGTGACGTGTGGAGCTGGGACGTGACGGGCGGACAGCTCGTGCGCTGGACCAATTCCGAGCTGGGCGATCTCGATCCCGCGACTTTGTCCGAACCGACCCTAGTCCGCTTCAAATCGTTCGACGGCCTTTCGATCCCCGCTTTCGTCTATCGCCCGCGCAACCTGCCCGCCGGCACGAAGACGCCGGTGATCATGGACATCCATGGTGGCCCCGAAGCGCAGACCCGGCCGATCTGGAACTATGGCGCGCAATATTTCGCCAATGTGCTGGGCGCGACGGTGATCCTGCCCAATGTCCGTGGCAGCGACGGCTATGGCAAACGCTATCTCAACCTCGACAATGCGGAGAAGCGCGAAGACAGCGTCAAGGATATCGGCGCGCTGATCGACTGGATCGGCACCCAGCCCGATCTCGATGCGAAGCGCGTCGCGGTCTATGGCCAATCCTATGGCGGCTATATGTCGCTGGCGGTGATGACGCATTATTCGGACCGGCTGGTCGGCGGCGTCGAGCGCTACGGGATCAGCGACTGGGTGTCGTTCCTCAACAATACCGAGGCCTATCGCCGCGACAATCGCCGCGCCGAATATGGCGATGAGCGCGATCCGAAGATGCGCGAGGTGTTCGCACGGATCTCGCCCATGGCCAATGTCGGCAGGATCACCAAGCCGATGCTGGTGATGCAGGGCGCCAACGATCCGCGCGTGCCCAAGTCCGAATCCGATCAGGTCGTCGCCAAGATCCGCGCGAACGGCATCGAGGCCTGGTATGTCGTCTTCGCCGACGAAGGTCATGGCTTTCAGAAGAAGCCCAACAACGACCTCCGCCGCGAGGTCGAAACGGTCTTCCTCAAGCGCCTGTTCGACGGGAAGTGACGCTTGCGGATCAGGTGCTGGCGCTCGATCTCGACGCGATCGAGGCGGTTGCGGCGCGTATCGCGCCGGATATCATCCGCACACCGCTGCTGCCCTGGATGGGCGACGGCGGCGCGGACCGCGACCTACGCCTGAAGCCCGAGAACCTGCAACCCTTCGGATCCTTCAAGGTCCGTGCGGGACTCAACGCAGCACAGGTCGCGCGGCAGAACGGCGCCGAGACGCTGGCGACCGCCAGTGCCGGCAATTTCGCGCAGGGATTGGGCTTTGCCGCACAGCGCTATGGTCTACCGCTCCATGTCCATGTGCCCGACAGCGCCGCAGCGACCAAGATCGCCACGCTCGAACGGCTGGGCGCCACCGTCCATGCCCATGACTTCGCCGAATGGTGGCGGATCATGGAGACGCGTGACGCCGGCATCGCGAAGGCGACCTTCGTTCATCCGGTGAGCGAAGCGGCGGTGATCGCAGGCAACGCCACGATCGGCCTTGAGATCGCGCAGGATTGGGCGGATATCGAGACGATCGCCATTCCCTTCGGCGGCGGCGGACTCGCCACGGGCGTGGCACTGGCGCTCAAGCTGATGGGCCGCAACGTCGAGATCGTCGCCTGTGAAGTCGAAACATCGACACCGTTGACCGCCGCCTTCGCGGCGGGCGAACCCGTCGCGGTCGAGCGCAAGGCGAGCTTTGTCGACGGCATCGGATCGCTGCGCGTGTTGGGCGAGATGTGGCCGCTCATCGAGCGGTTCATTGACCGGACAATCGTGGTTTCAATCGATGAATGCGCCGCCGCGGTGCGGGAGGTGGCGCTGCGCCACCGGCTGGTCGCGGAGGGTGCCGGCGCAGCCGCGATCGCCGCGGCGCTTCGCCCGGAATTTACGGGCCGGAAAATCGGCGCAATCGTATCCGGCGGCAATATCGATCTGGGGACGCTGAGCGGGATGATCGGTTAGGCTCAGACTCCAAACCGTCATCTCGCGAACGCTAAGGTGACGTGTCGGGATGTTGCCCCTCTCACCGGTCCCCGGGCCGATATCGTCGCGCGATATGCCCCGCCAGGTCCTCGGGATAGAAATAGACCGGCCGCAACTTGCCGTCGGCATAGAGCTGCGCCTGATCCGCGAAATGCTTCGACGCCGGATCGCCGCTCTCTCCGCCTGCGCTGACCGCCCAGGCACGAAGGCGAGGGCCGAATTCGATCGTCGCCACGAAGCTGTTGCCGCGCGTGCCGTAATAACGCTTCGTCCCCGGATAGCGCATCGCGCCAAAGGCGGCGAGCGACCCCCATTGCGCCGAGGTGAAAGGCACGGCGACGCTCGGCTTGCTGTCGTCGAAGGTCTGGACGATCGCACCGTCGTTGCGCTGATAGCGATTAATCTCCCCCCAGGGCACGCGCCAGCCGCCGAAATCCTTGGTCAAGCGGTCGGCCGCCTCGCGCAGAGCGTCAAGCCGCTGTGTGTCGGTCGCACGATCGGCGATATAATCCCACACCGTCATGTCCGCCGCCTCCGCCGCTTCCGACGTCTTCGCCCACAGCGCCTCACCCCAGAAGACCGCGAGCGAGGTCGGCGCGGAGTCCGCGCTCCAGCGATAATCCCAGCCGCGCAGCAATTCGATCGGTCCGGCAAGCTTCGGATCCGGCGCACGATCGTACGCCGCCATCAGCTTGGGCAGAAAGCGCGCAAAGGCGGTCAGATAGGGATCATAGGCCGCATCGATCAGCGTCTGCGGCGTGAAGTCGCGTCGCGCATTCAGCACGCGCTCGGCATGAGCACCGCGCGGATTCTCGCCGACCTGATCCATATAGCGCGGAAAATCCGCCGCCTTCGGACTGTCCGCGCCCGCCGCGGTCCAGGGCCAGTTGTTGACGTTGAACGCCCAGCCATTTTTCGGATTCACGACCTGGGGCAGGCTTGCCAGGCTGTGCAGTCCCTTCCAGTCGGTCGCCGGGTCGCTGCCGTCCACGGGCTTGCGATAGTCGAACCGCCCATCGCGGATCGGCACGAACTGGGGATGAAGATAGGCGATCTGCCCCTTGGCATCCGCGAACAGCGTGTTGTTCGACGAATTGGCCTTGAGCTCCGCCACTTTCAGGAAGCTCGCATAATCCTGCGCCTTGGTGCGCAGATAGCTTTGCTGAAGCGCTGCGATCGGGCGGTTCATCAATGCGAAGGCGATCCATCTGCCCTGATCGTCGCGGCGGACGATCGGCCCGTGATGCGTCGCATAGGTGGTGAAGCCGCGCTGCTTCATGCTGCCATCGGCGGCGCGATAGGACAGGGTCAGCTGTCGCGTGCCGACCGGGCGCAATTCCTTGCCATAGCGATAGGCACGGCTGCCATCGGCCTTTTCGACGATCGTCTCAGCGAACTCGTCGACATTGTCGATGCCGCTGGAGGTATGCATCCAGCCGGCCTTCTCGTTGAAACCCTGATAAATGAAGAACTGACCCCAGGTTGCGGCGCCATAGGCGTTGAGCCCCTCGCCGCTCTTCATCTGCAATTCGGACCGGAAGAAGAAGCTGGTGTGCGGATTGATCAGCAACAGCGCCTTGCCGTCCCTGGTGTGGCTCGCCGCGATGGCGATACCGTTCGACCCCTGCGGTTCGCGAAAGACCAGGCCACGTTCGAGTGCGCTCATCCGGATCGGCCGGTTCTCGTAAAATGCCTGAAGCTGACTGAGCGGTACACTCTCGATATCGCCGCCGATGCTGCCCTCGGTGAAGGACAACGCCATCCAGGGTTCGAAGCGCGTGATGACGCGTGGGCAGGTTTCGGGATGGGTGGTGAGATAGTGGTTGAGCCCGTCGGCCCAGGCGATCATCAGCGTCTTCAGCCAGGCCGGGCTCTTCGCATAATCGGCCCTGAGCTCGTCATGGTCGAGGAACAGGCGCTGGCGCAGGTCCTGCCAGATCGCACCCTCGCCCTCCGCTTCCGCCAGCCGACCGAGATTGACCAGATAATTGGTCTCGATCCGGTTGAAATCGTCTTCGGCCTGGGCATGGATCATGCCGAACACCGCATCGGCGTCGGTCTTGCCCTCGACATGAGCGATACCCCAATCGTCGCGCGTGATGGTGACGTCATATGGGACGGTCCGTATCGCAGCCCCCGCAGCGACACCGCAACCCGCCTGGGCCTGTGCCGCAACCGACAGCAAGGCGACGGCAAGAGCCAGACGGCCGGCTGCATCGATCGTCATCAGTCTCACCATGCCCATCCTCTCCCGTTCCGGCGTCTCATGCCGTCATCGGCGGGTGCAGGACAAGAGCGTATCATTCGGAAAGCCGGCGAGCGGACGTCCGTCTTGCGCATTCCCGTAGAGGTTTGGATCGGGCGGTGATGCACGCCGGCATGGATCCGGCAAGCGGCCCGTCGACAAACGCCTTTGGTCGAAAAACAATAGCGCCGGCCCGATACGGTGCCATAGCCGCCAAGCGGTCCCTTCAAGGCCGTGGCGGGTAGCGATACTCACCGATGGCCGGCGCGCAGACATCCCAGACTTTGCTGCGTCGGCCATCATCTGCCGATTTCATTTCGAGTCAATCCGCTGGCAACGAAAGTTGCCCTAGCGATATGCGCCTGCCACGAGCTTGCCGCTGTCCACCCCGAACGGCGCGATGAACGCGTCCGATGAAACGGCATGGCCGTAATAGAAACCCTGCCCCGCATCGCACGACCATTCGCGCAACAGCGTCTCCTGCTCGACTGTCTCGATACCTTCGGCAATCACGTCCAGGCCGAGACTGTGGCCGATCGTCACCACACCCTTCACGATCGCAGCACTGTGCTGATCGAAGCATAGATCCTGGACAAAGCTGCGATCGAGCTTGAGGCGCGACAGCGGGAAATTCTTCAACGTGCTGAGCGATGCGAATCCGGTGCCAAAATCGTCGAACGCGATGCTCACGCCGCGGGCATGGACTTCCCGAAGCGGTTCCAGGGCGTTGAAATCATGGCGAAGCACGATGGTCTCGGTGATTTCGATCTCGAGATCGCCGGGCAGCAGTCCATGTCGCGACAGGGCGGCATCGATCACCTGAGCAAGCGTGCCGGTACGAAGCTGCGCCGCGAAGAGATTGACGCCCATCCGGATCGGCGGAACCCCGGCACGCCGCCATTGCGCAAGGTTGCGGCAAGCCTCGTCGAGCACCCAGCATCCCACTTCGAAGGCAAGCGCGTGTGTTTCCAGGACCGGCAGGAAGGATTTGGGATATAGCAGTCCGCGCGTCGGATGCCGCCAGCGCAGCAATGCTTCCGCTCCGATCAGCCGGTGATCGACAAGGCTGACCTGCGGCTGGAAATGCAATTCGAACTGCCGATCGGTAAAAGCGTCGCGGATTTCGTCCTGAAACGCGCGCGTCGCGGACAATTGGCGTTCCATGCCCGTGTCGAACAGCCGATAGCGACGCCCACCATCGCTTTTCGCCCTGAACAGCGCGAGGTCGGCGCGCACCACAAGCTCTTCCGCATCGCGGGCATGCAGCGGCGCAAGCGCGATGCCGACACTTCCCGACAGATGAAGCTGATGTCCGCAGACCGAAAATGGCCGGCTGATCAGATCAAGCAACACCTCTGCCCGCGCGCCGATCCATCGCGGATCCTGCGCATCGGAAAGCAGGATGGCGAATTCGTCGCCACCCAGCCGCGCCAGTGCCTCATCCGGCCCGATCGACGTCGCCAGACGAAGCGCAAGCGCCTGCAGCAGCGTATCTCCGGCTGCGTGCCCTAACCCATCATTGATGCCTTTGAAATCGGCGAGATCGAGCACCAGCACGGTCGCGAAGCCGCTGCCCTCCAGTTGCGCCTCGATCCGCGTCCTGAAACTGTTGCGATTGAGCAATCCGGTCAGGTCGTCATGGTTCGCAAGATGGTGGAGCCTCTCCTCCCGCGCCCTGCGTTCCGAGATATCCTGCAATTGCGCACCGATCCCAAAGCCGAGCGGCCCTTCCCAGATCGAAAGCGACAATTCGGCGGGAAATTCGGATCCGTCGCGGCGGATCGCGATCACTTCGAGCGGCCGGCCGGTCATTCGCGACGGTCCCCCCGCGGCGACCCGGGCCAAGCCCTCACGATGCGCGGCGCGGAAACGCTCAGGCACGATCAGTTCGATCAACTGCCCCTCGACTTCGGCACTCTCATAGCCAAACATCCGCTCGGCCCCATGGTTCCAGAATGTGATCCGACCAGC
>JASBTC010000447.1 GCA_030148625.1 Sphingobium sp.
AATAGACCTCCGCCGTCAGGGCCGTCGATGCGCTTTGCGGAAACGGACATCGAATTGGCAAAATGACGCGACATCGCCAATATCATCGCCGGATTGGGCCGAAAGCGAATCGTGCGACCTGATGGGTTAAGACGACATGGCCCGATATCCTGGAACGTCGCGGATCAAAATGGGCACCCTTGCAACGCCGGTGCCTTTCGAAACGACCGGGATGAACCATGGACCACGCCGACACGATCTTCAGAAACGCACAGCTGTTCGATGGATCGGGAACACCGCCGTCGCGCGGCGACCTGGCGGTCGCGGGCGATCGGATCGTCGCGATCGGCGATCTGTTCCGCTGGTCCGCCGATCGGGAGATCGATTGCCGCGCGCTTGCCGTCGCCCCCGGCTTCATCGATTCCCATACGCATGACGACCGCGCACTGCTCGGCGACCCCGGTGACATGGCCTGCAAACTGTCCCAGGGCGTCACCACCGTCATCGCGGGCAATTGCGGAGTCAGCCTGGCGCCGCTTTTCTCCGAAACCCGCCCGATCGCGCCGCTCGACCTGCTCGGCGACGAACGATGGTGGGTGTTCGACAGCTTCGCCAAATACAGGGATGCGCTCGACGCCCGCGCACCGGCGGTGAATGCGCTGGTGTTCGTCGGGCATATCAGCCTGCGCGTCGCGGTGATGGGCGCCGACCTGTCGCGCGAGGCCAGCACGGCCGAGATCGCCGCCATGCGCGGGCTGCTCGAGGCATCGCTGAAAGAGGGGGCGGCGGGCCTCTCCACGGGGCTTGCCTATCCACCAGCGACGGCCGCGACGACGGCGGAGGTGATCGGCATCGGCGCGCCGCTCGGCGCGGCCGGCGGCTTGTACGTTACGCATCTGCGCGACGAAGGCCCGCGCGTCATGGAAAGCATAGAGGAGGCGCTCGCCATCGGCCGGGCGCTCGATTGCGCGGTTGTCCTCAGCCACCACAAATGCGCGCTGCGCGATAATTTCGGCCGCTCGCACGAAACGCTTGCGCTGATCGAACGATCGGCCGCCGACCAGCGTGTCGATCTGGATGCCTATCCCTATGCCGCATCCTCGACCGCCCTGCTCGTCGAGCTTCTGCATGACGATCTGCCGGTGCAGATCACCTGGTCGCTCGCGGAGCCGGCAGCGGCGGGGCGCATGCTGGCCGATCTCGCCGCAGAATGGGGTGTTTCGCCGGCCGATGCGGCCCGCCGCCTTCAGCCCGCCGGCGCCGTCTATTTTTCGATGGACGAGGCGGATGTGCGGCGGATCCTGGCCCATCCACGCACGATGATCGGCAGCGACGGCCTGCCGCACGACCAGATTCCGCATCCGCGTCTCTGGGGCACCTTCCCGCGCGTGCTCGGCCATTATGCACGCGATGTCGGGCTGTTCCCGCTGGAGACGGCGATCCACAAGATGACCGGGCTGTCCGCAAAGGTCTTCGGCCTGCCCGATCGGGGTATCCTCCGGACCGGCGCATTCGCCGATCTGGTGCTCTTCGATCCCGCCACCGTGATCGATCGCGCGACCTATGCCGATCCTGCCCAGCCCGCGACGGGCATCGTCGAGGTCTGGGTCAACGGCGTCAGCAGCTATTCGCCGACATTGGGCGTCGCCCCGGTCCGCTCGGGCCGCCTGTTGCGGCGCGACCATCCGACGTAAGGAAAGCCTGGGCGAGGGGGATTCGCGGAGGCGATCATGATAGCGAAGAAACTGACCGACAGCGGCACCGCGCTCATCGCCGATATCGTCGATATTTCCGTCCACCTTTTCCGCAATGCCGCCACCGACGGCGCGCTCGACGGATTGGGCGAAGCGCTTCAGAAAATCTGTCCGTTCAGCGATTTCATCGTCTTCCTGTACCGACGCCATTCGCGACCGCTGATCCTGACGACCAATCTCGGCATGGAATGGCTGACCGATCGCCTGTCCGAATATAGTGGGGGCCTGTATCTGCTCGATCCCTTCTACCAGAAGGCGATCACCCGCGAGAGCGGCTTTCATCGGCTGTCCGACATCAGCCCGGAGGAGTATTTTGACTCCGAATATTATAATCACTTCTACAAGCACACGAACATCGTCGACGAGACGCGCTTCATCGTGCCGCTCGACGATGATGGCCAAGGATCGATCCAGATACTGGCGGCACGAGCGGGCGATTCATCCGGCTTCCAGGATTTCGAGCTGGACCTGCTCGGCGCCTTCCAGCCGTTGGTCTCCGAATATTGCCGGATGCATCTCGATCGTTCCGGGCAAAGATATCAGGAAACGCCCAACCGCGCCGACACCTTCGACCTGCGGGACAAGATCGCCGCCCTGCCCGGCGCGCAACTGACCGCGCGTGAGATCGATACGGTGGAACTGATGCTCAAGGGCCATTCGACGAAATCGGTCGCGCGGGTGCTCAACATCGACGACGGCACCGTCTCCAACCACAAGCGCAACATCTATCAGAAGCTGAACATCCATTCGCAGGCGCAGCTCTTCAACCTGTTCCTGGAAAGCCTGACCGGCGCCTGAAAAATCCAGGCCCGCGCCGGTTCAGGCAGAACCGGTACGAGCCTGGAGTGGGCGCGGAAGAATGGCTTTCCGCGCCAGGGAGATTTCGATGGGCGGCCAACGAGCCGCGCCATCGAGAGCCGGCATCAGAAGGCCGTGCTCCAGCCGATCAGGTGGAAGACGATCGCGACCCACAGGATGATCACCGCCGCGGCGACCAAGCCGATATTCCACAACCGTGCCGGCCAGCGCGCCGATTTCCAGTTGGCCGCCAGGTTCCACGCGGTGCCGGCGAACAGCGTCACGAAGGAGAGCGTGCCGACGAATTGCAGGACATGGAGGATCGGATCGTGCCGGCCGTCGAGCTTGGCGATATTCGCCATCATCGCGGGCAGCAGCATCGCCCACCCGGTCAGCACCGCCAGCACCGGGATCGCGGCGAGACGGGTGATCCGCCATGGCAGCATGCGCGCCGGGGGATGCTTCGCGGCAACCCCATAATAGCGGCGGACCAGCGCCGCGACCGCCCAGCCGAGCAATGTGAACACAAGCAGCGCGAAGCTGGCGAGCAAGGCGGGGCGCAGCCAGACCGCCGATTCATGCCAGGGCACGCGGATGAAAACGAGCATGCCGGCCCAGGGATCGACGCCGAAACGCCGCACTTCACCGCCCTGGACGTCCGCCGCGAGCAATGTGGGGCCATCGCGATCCTTCCATACGAATGGCGCGATCTCGTCCCAGGTGCGCGGTCGCCCACCCGCCCCCTCGAGGAAAGGCGCGTCGATCGTTCCGTCGCGTACCGAAATGCTCTGCTGCTGCACCAGTTGCAGCGCCTTGAGGAAACTGCTCTCCGACCGGCGGCTCGTCATGTAGCTGCCCGCCATAATCCGGGCGTGCTCGGCGGCAACCGCTTTCGGCAATGCTTTTACCGGCGCGGGGGTTGCAGGATAATAGCGATCCATGAACGCGTCGAAGAGTTCCTCGCGTGCGGGACCCGCCGCATAATCGCGGCCGCTGCTGTTGAACGATACGAACACGCCAGTCCGGCTTTCGGGCAGTAGGAACATCCGGCTGTGGAAGGTCAGCGTGTCCCCGCCATGTTCGACGATCATCTGCCCGTTCGTGTCGCTCCGGAAAAAGCCGAGCGCGACCGGGTTCACGCGCGGGAACAGGCGCAACGTCGTGCCGAACATGGCGCGCGTCGTCTCGGGCTTGAGCAGCACATTGCCGGCAAGCTGCGCTATCATGTAGCGGCCCATATCCCCGCCGGAGGCAGCGAGCGCCCCTGCCGGCGCAACACCGATCAGATCGTAGGGTTGGGGCTCGCCTGTCGCCACATCATAGCTTTGCGACATGTCGCGACGCAGATGCGCAGGCAAGGGCTGGCGGAAGGTGGAGCGCGTCATGCCCAAAGGCGTGAAGATGCGTTCCTCGAGATATTGCTCGAGCGGCTTCCCCACGACGCGCTGGACGATGTATCCGGCGAGCGTCGTTCCATAGTTGGAATAGGCCGGCGTCGTACCTGCGGGATAGATACGACGCGGGATCCAGCGCTTCAGATAGGCCTCGGCCGAGAGCAGCTTCTTCGGATCATTGGTGCCCAGCCCGATCAACGCTTCCTCGAAGCCGGGCGTGTGCGTCATCAGGTTACGGATCGTGATCGGCTTTCCGTCGCGATCGGGAATGCGGAAATCGATATAGCGGTTCACATCGTCGTCCAGGCCGACACGGCCGGTCTCGACGAGATGCATCAGCACGGTGAAGGTGAAGGTCTTGGAGATCGATCCGGGCCGGAAGATCGTCGTCTCCGGATCGACCCTGATCTTGCGCTTCACATCCGCATAGCCATAGCCTTTCTGCGTCACCACCTTGCCGTCGCGCACAACGACCACGACGGCGCCGGCGATATTGCCCTGCCGGATCAATGCGGGAACCAGCCCGTCGAGGAACGCGGACGCATCCTGCGTGTCGAGCACCGGGGTGATTCCAGCCGCTGGCACCGGAGCGGCCGTGGCCAAAGCGCCCTGTGGTGCGGGCAGCGGCGCACCGGCGGGGGCTTGCGCCATCAGCACCATCGCTGCCGATAGCAGGCCAAGCAGGCCCGCCAGCTTTCGCATCCACATCGATTCCGTCTCCCTCATCGTTCCCCTCTCACCCCGACCAGGTCCAGTCGGTCGCGGATTTGCGGCAGCCGCCATCCTTGTTTCCGGTCCATGCCCGGCCGCGCACCACGCGACCGGTCGCCGCCCCCGTCGCCTTGCCGTCCTCAAGCGCGAAGCGCCCGTTGATCAGGACGTGCCGAACACCGGTCGAAAGCCGGTGCGGATCGGCGAAGGTCGAATGATCCTGGATCGTCGCCGGATCGAATATGACGATGTCCGCGAACTTGCCGGGCGCCAGGCTGCCCCGATCGGAGATCGACAGATTGGCTGCGGGCAGCGATGTGAGTTTGCGCACCGCCTCCGCGACCGTCATCGTCCGATCCTCGCGCACATATTTGGCGAAGATCCGGGCGAAATTGCCATAGGATCGCGGATGATCGCTCGATTTCAGGAACACGCCCTCGGGCGCCGGCGCCGCACCGTCGGATCCGAAGCTGACCCAGGGCAGCGCGGTCTGGCGGCGGACATTGTCTTCCGACATCATCGTATAGGCGATCTCGACGCGCGATCCGTCCTCGACGACCAGGTCGATCGCCGCCTCTTCGGGGGTGACGCCTCTCATCGCCGCGACTTCGCTCAGCGTCTTGCCCGTCAACGGCTTCAGTTTCTCGGACTTGAAGGCAAGCAGGCGCGTGCCGTCCGGCCCGGCGGCCAAATAGGCGCTTTCCCAGTCCTTCGGCTTCACGCGCATCTCGGCGGCCACGCGTGCGCGGATCTGCGGATCCTTCAGCCGCGCGATCCATGCCTCAAGCCCGCCATCCTGCACCCAGGGCGGCATCGCCGCATCGAGGCCCGTCGCGCCCGCAGTATAGGTATACATGTCGGCGGTGATCCGCGTGCCCGCCGCGCGCGCCGCCTCGACCTTGCCGATCACCGCATCCAGCTTGCCCCAATTGTCGCGGCCCGACTGTTTCAGGTGATAAATCTCTGCGGGCGCACCCGAGCCCCTGGCGATCTCGATCGTCTCGTCGACGGCCTCCAGGATGCGATCGCCCTCGCTGCGCATATGCGCGATATACATTCCGCCGCATTGAGCGGAGGTCTGCGCCAGCGCGATCAGTTCGGGCGTCGTCGCGTAGGAATCGGGCGTGTAGATCAGCGCCGTGGTCAAGCCGAGCGCGCCATCCTCCATCGCGCTGTGAACCAGACCCTGCATGGCCCGGAGTTGTTCGTCCGAAGGCTTGCCGCTGCCTTCGCCCATGACGTTGACGCGGACGGTGCCCGCACCGACGAAGCTGGCGATATTGGGCGCGATGCCCTTTTTCTCCAGCGTGCGCAGATAACCATCGAGCGTGGTCCAGGTGATCGGATATCTGATGTCGCCCTGGCGCTGCTGGCCCAGGCGGATCATGTCGGGCGAAAGCGGCCCCATGCTCCCCTCACCCATCACTTCCAGCGTGACGCCCTGGGTGATGTCGCTGAGCGCGCGCCCATCGGCGAACAGCGATTCCTCGGGATGGGCGAGCATGTTGATAAAGCCGGGCGCGACCGCCTGCCCATCGACATGGACGGTCCGTGCCGCCTCCCGTCGCGGCGCACGCGGACCGACATAGACGATGCGATCGCCCTTGACCGCGACTTCCCCGGCAAAGGGCGCCTTGCCCGATCCGTCATAGATCATGGCATCGGTGATGAGCAGGTCATAGGCCGGCTTTTCCGCGGCCGCCGCCGGTTGCGCGGCCGCGATCGCGATCAGGCTGGCCATCGCTATCAGGCTGGATTTCATGTGGCATTCCCCTCGACAAAATGGCTGAGTGCCGGACACGCATCCGCGGATCGGAGTCGTGTCTCGGCCACTTCGCGCACTTGTCTAGAACTCCGCGCCCAATGTCAGCCCGATCGTGCGCGGCCTGAGCACCGCCGTCCCCATCGCGCCATTGGGATAGCGGCCGACGCCCGCGACATCGACGATGCCACGGCTGTTGCCGAGATTCTTGGCGAAGGCCTCGATCGAGAAACGATCGAAGCGGACGCCCGCGCGCAGATCGATCACCTCATAGGATGGCAGCATGCGCTGGCGGCCGGTGGCGGCGATATAGGCGGGATCGAAATCCGCCGGCTGCTTCGAGAGGAAGCGCAGCGAACCGCCAAGATAGGCATTGGCGCCGCCGCCGACCGCCCATTCATATTGGCCGTCCAGACCGATGCTGACCTTGGGCGTGAACGGCAGGCGATCGCCCGATCGGCCGCCGACGACCGGATCGGTATCGTCGCTCAGCCGCGCGCGGGTATAGGCGCCGTTGACCGAGATATCGAAGCCCGGGCCGGGCCGGAAGGTGGAGGTGAATTCGAAACCGTCGCTTTCGGCGCGGCCGCCATTGGCGGTCAGACCGACGCCGTTGACGCGCGCGAAAAGCTGGATGTCCTTCCATTCGAGATGAAAGGCGGCGAGATCGATGGTGAAGCGGCGATCGGCGGTCTCCGCCTTCACCCCGGCCTCGTAACTGACCAAAGTATCCGCTTTGAACTGGGTGGGCGTACCCGCCGGCGTGCCCGGTGCCAGCACATTGGGACCGCCAGGGCGATAGCCCTTGGAAACGCGCGCATAGAGCGAGACATGATCGTTGATCTTGAATTTGGGCGCCACCGAATAGGTGAAGACATTCTGCGCCGAGGTTTCTTCGGGATAGCCGATCGAACCGCCGACCAGCGCACCTTCGAGATCCTGGCTCGCGCTCTGCTCGTTGCGGCTATAACGTCCGCCTAAAGTGATGTCGAAGCGATCGCCGAAATGGACGGTCGCATTGGCGAAGCCCGCATATTCCTTGTAGGTCGAAGCGAGCCGCGCTTTGGCAAGCAGCGGAATGCCGGCGATCTGATCGACGGTGCCCGGCTTCGCCGCGACATAGGTCTGATCGAGCAGCCCGGTCTCGCGCGTATAATAGCCGCCGACCAGCCATTCGATGCTGTCGTTCGCATGCGACGACAGCCGCACTTCCTGCGTGAATTTGCGCTGCCTGGTCAGGTTGTGCGCATAGACATCGGCGGGCACGCCGAACACCGCGCCGATCAGCGCGCCATATTGCGGCGTCAGTTCCTGCCGGTTGTCGACATCGAGCGTCGAACGGCTCGTCGATGAAAGCAGGTCGGCAAAGCCGAGATCGAGGGTGATCGTGGCATTGTAGATGCGGTAGGACAGGTTGGTGAGGGCCGGCACATAGCGCGCCTGGGTCAGCCCGCCATAAAGCGGCGAAAGATCGTTCGGGTTCGCCTCCACGATATTGTCGGTGTCCGTCCGGATGTCCTGGAGCACGGCGGAGGCGCGGATCGACAGCGCCTCGTTCGGCTTGAACAGCGCGGAGATGCGGCCGCCATAGCTTGCCGAACCATTGATGTTCTTCGCGACGTCCGAGCCCGCAGTACCGACGGAATCGATATAGCCGCCGGTCTTGCGGTAAAAGCCCGAGCCGCGCACCGCCAAGGTGTCCCCGAGCGGCAGGTTGAGCACGCCCGCCGCGCCATAGCTCATGTCGCCGCCATCGGTGGTCTCGGCCGTCGCCCGCGCCCGGGCGGAGAGCCGGCTGACATCGGGTGCCTCGGTCACGAACTTGACGACGCCGCCCAGCGAGCTCGCGCCGTACAGCGTGCCCTGCGGTCCGCGCAGCCCCTCCACCCGCGCGAGATCGAGCGTATCGCCCTCCGCGGCATAGGAACCGCCATCGACCAGCGATGTGCTCGATCCATAGGGGGTCTCGTCGACATAGGTGGCGACCGTCGCGCCACCGCCGCCGGTGTTGATGCCGCGCAGGGTCAGCCGCCCCTGCCCCGCGCTGCCGCCATTGAGCTGCAGGCCGGGAACGAGCTTCAGATAGTCGCGGAAGCTCGTCGCCTGCTGGCGCTCGAGCGTGTCGGACGAGACGACCGACACCGATTGCGGCACGTCTATCAATGTCTGTTCGCGCTTCTGCGCGGTGACGATGATCGTATCGTGCTCCGCGTCAGTGTCGGGTTGCTGGGCGTGGGCTGGCGCCACGCACAATAGCCAGCCCAGAGGCATCGAGGCGGACAACAGAGTCTTGATCATTCTCATTCTTCTTCCCCTTGGATAGGCGAGACCTTTCCCGGTCCGTTCGTCGTTCATGTGCGAATTGATCTCCACCAGGCGTGAAGGCTGGGAGTGGATCGAAGCAGCTAGGCAAGCTGTTGTGCGGCGTATCCGGTTGCCGCACCTTCAGGGTGTCGCTTGATCAAGAGTGAAGCGGTAAGGGCCACCGATCTGAAGCGCCCGCCTGAAGGCAGGGCGCGCCTGGATCATCGCGACAAAAGCGGACAATCTCGGCCGCATACCACACCAGCCCCGCTTGACCGCTATTTCGACCGGAAAACTCAGGAGGATATCGGCCGCACTCAATGTTTCGCCGATAAAATAGCCCGAGGACCGAAGCTCGGCTTCGAGGAAATCGAAGTGGAGATTCAGTTCACGGTCGATGCCTGCCCGCAAAGGCGCGGCAGCGTGCCCAAGCCGTCCCGCATACAACTCGAGCAGAATAGGCAGCATAGCCGAACCTTCGGCGAAATGAATGAGCTGAAGGTGCCTAACATGATCGTCGGAGCCGGGGGGCGGCACCAAGCCATTCGAGCGATATCGCGCGCAAAGATATTCAACGATCGCGCCGGATTCAGCGATTATTCGACCGTCATCCTCGATGATCGGTGACTTTCCAAGCGGATGCACGTCGCGAAGATCGGCAGGCGCAAGATTGGTTTCCGGATCCCTGTGATAATGCCGGACATCGTAGGGAACGCCAATCTCTTCCAACGCCCAGAGGATACGCTGCGACCGGGAATCATCGAGATGATGAAGCGTCAGGCCCATCGACCGATTCCATTTGCAATCGCAACATCATCCGCTTCGCATCGGGCCTGCTTCGGGAACCACGTCTTCATCCGGCCAATAGCCTCCTCAACTAAGGGGGTCGCCACAGCGAAGCTGATCCTCATGAAGCCGTTGCCGTGGACCGGATCGAAATCCACGCCCGGCGCGGTCGCGATTCCAATCTCGTCGAGCATTCTCATGCAGAATCCCAGGCTGTCGTCGGTCAGATGTGCGATCGACGCATAGATGTAGAATGCGCCATCCGGCGGCGCGATCGAACCCAGCCCGAGTGACGGCAGCGCATCGAGCAAGAGTTGGCGGTTTCGCCGATAGGTTTCGATATGCTCGTCGAGTTCCTCGGTACATTCGAATGCCATCAGCCCGGCATGCTGGCTGAGCGAGGGCGGCGTCAGGAACATGTTGCCCATGCGCGCGCGGGCGGCGGCCACCTGGTCCTCCGGCACCACCAGCCAGCCCAGCCGCCAGCCCGTCATGCTGAAATATTTGGAGAAGCTGTTCACGACGAAACAATCGTCGAGATATTGCAGCATCGAATGGGCGGGTTCGCCGAAACTCAGCCGGTGATAGATCTCGTCGGAGATCACGCGGATGTTCCGGTCCGCGCACAGCCGTGCGATGCGGGCCATCTCGTCCGGCGCGATGATCGTTCCGGTGGGATTGGCGGGGCTGGCGACGATGATGCCGTCGGGCACGGGATCGAGCGCGGCGATCGCATCGGCCGACAGGGTGAAGCGCTGTTCGGCGCCGCACTCGATCTCCTGCACCCGCATATGCAGCGCGCGCAGATTGTTGCGATAGGCGACATAGCCCGGACGCGCGGTCGCGACGGTCGCGCCGGGGGCGAAGGCGATGTTCAGCGCCAGGATCAGCGCAGGTGACGCCCCGCAGGTAAGGATGATCCGTTCGGGGCGGACATCGACGCCATAGGATTGGCGGTAATGGAGCGCGATGCGTTCCTTGAGCGCCGGGCTTTCCCAATAGCCGAGCGGATCGGTATCGAGGATGCGGTGCGCGACGTCGATCGCGGCCTGCGGCGCACCCGTCGAAGGCTGGCCGAACTCCATATGAATGATCGAACGGCCCGCCGAGCGCAGCGCGATGGCATGCCGGCTGATATCGATGGTATGAAATGCTTCTATCGTCGCGGTCACCTGGGCCCTCCTGAAGGGCCGATCTTCCCGGCGCGGCCGGCGATCGACAATCTCACAGATTGCAGGGTCCGGACGCGTCCGCCGATGGCGGCTCTATGGTTTTTTGCACGGTTGTTGCGCGATCCGCGGCCCGATAGCGCTCGTGGAGCGCCATTCCATCCAGATTCAGAAAGAATCCAGTATAATGAACCGCTTATCTCTGATGACGACAATCGCGATCGCCGCCGTCCTGCCCTCGCAGCTCCATGCCCGTGCTCCGGAGAAGCCAAGGCTGATCGTGGCCATATCCGTCGATCAGTTCTCGGCCGATCTCTTCGCGGAATATCGACAGCTCTATATGAAGGGCATGCGGCGCCTGGCGGAGGGTGCGGTATTTCCGTCCGGCTATCAAAGCCATGCCGCGACCGAAACCTGCCCCGGCCATTCGACGATCCTGACGGGATCGCATCCCGCGCGAACCGGGATCATCGCGAATTTCTGGTATGACCTGTCGTCGCCCCGGGCAAGCAAGCTCGTCTATTGCGCCGAGGATCCCGCGATCGCCCGCGACGCGACCGGCGGCTATACCGTCAGCCCGGCCCAGCTCAAGGCGCCGACGCTTGGCGATCGCATGAAGGCAGCCGATCCCGCCAGCCGGGTCGTCGCGGTCGCCGGCAAGGATCGCGCGGCGGTGATGATGGGCGGGCACCGCACCGACCAGATGTGGTTCTGGGGCGGCAAGAGCTATGTCACGCTCGCCGATCGCACCGGGCCGGCGCCCGCGACCGTCGGGCGGATCAACGCGCAGGTCGCAGCCATTCTCGCCAGGCCGGGCCGGGCGACGCTGCCCGCGCAATGCGCGCATTATTCCGCACCGGTGCCGCTCGGCAACGGGCAGCAGGTGGGCATGCTCACCGAACGCAAGGCCGGGGATGCCAGCCTGTTCCGCGCGACGGCGGCGTTCGACGCGGCAACCACCGATCTCGCAATCGGCCTGCTCGACGAATTGAAGCTCGGCCAGGGGCCCTCGACCGACCTGCTGACGATCGGCCTGTCGGCAACCGACTATGTCGGCCATATCTTCGGGACGGAGGGCGCTGAGATGTGCGCCCGGATGTTCGGCCTCGATGCCGATATCGGGCGGATCCTGTCCGCGCTCGATGCACGCAAGATTGACTATGTCGTCGTCCTCACCGCCGACCATGGCGGGCATGACCTTCCCGAGCGCAATGTGGCGCGCGGTTTTGCGGGTGCACAGCGGGTGGCGCGCGACCTTTCGACCGACGCGATCGGCAAGGCGGTTGCCGACACGCTGCAACTGGGCATCGCCGAACCGCTCTTCTATTCGGACGGCCCGTTCGGCGACTGGTATCTGTCGCGGAAAGTGCCGGCGGAGATGCGCGCGCGCGCGATCGCGCTGGCCCGGTCGAAATTGCTCGCCCATCCGCAGGTCGCGACCGTGTTCAGCGCGGATGAGTTGAGGCGCATGCCGAACCCTGCCCCGCCGGTGGAGGAATGGACGCTGGCCGAACGCGCCCGCGCCTCGTTCGATCCGGAACGGTCGGGCGATCTGGTCGTGCTGCTGAAACCGCATGTGACGCCGATCGCCGATCCGGCGATGGGCGCCGTCGCGACGCATGGTTCGCCCTGGGGCTACGACCGCCGCGTGCCGATCCTCTTCTACCGCCCGGGCATGACCGGGTTCGAGCAGCCATTGTCGGTCGAGACCGTCGATATCCTGCCGACGCTCGCGGCGCTGATCGGCCTCGACATCGCCGGCGAAGAGATAGACGGCCGCTGCCTGGATCTCGATCCCGGCCCGGCCGGATCGTGCGGGCGCTAAACCAAAAAAGGCCGGCTCGTGAAGAGGAATACACGAGCCGGCCAACCGGCGCCGGGGACCGATACCCCGAGCCATTGCTCCAGGAAAAAAGGGCAACCTGGAGCAGATCCATCGCGCGATGCGCGTGCCTTCCCGATCGAAACCGGGAAGGCGGCGGCCTTCAGAAGTTCACGCGCACGCCACCGCTGAAATATGTGCCCACGGCGTCGTAGAAGATCGGGCCACCCGTGCTGATCGGCGGTGCGCGATCGAACACATTGTTCACATTTCCGAACAGCGTGAATTTCCCGGCGATCCTGAACTGCGCGCCAAGATCCAGATAGGTTCTGGACTTCACCTTGTTGTTCACGAGGTTGACGTTGAGATGATCGTAGAGACCGCCGCCGACATAGCGCACCCGCGCATCGAGGCCGATCGACTCGCCCTGATAGTTGAGGCTGAGCGTACCGCGCCATTTCGGCGTGGAATTGGCCGCATTCACGTCACCGGCCGTATCGACGCGCGCAACGCCGGTATCGAAGATGAAGGTCTTCACATAGGTGGCCAGCGCACGGATGCGCAGCGAGCCCGACATATCCTGTGCGATCGCGTTCATCGGCAGCACATATGACGCTTCGAAATCGAAGCCCTTATTTTGGAACGACGCGATGTTCTGCGCGTTCGATCGCACTTCAATCACGGTTTGCGTCGTCGGATCGCGGGTGATCCGATCGCACGCGGCCGTGCTGCCGTTCCGGCACGCCAATGTCAGGTTCGAGGGCGACAGCGTGGCGATCGCGCCGGCGATCCTGATATTGTAATAGTCGACCGAAAGATTGAAGCCGCGGATGAACGATGGCGTGAAGGCCGCGCCGAAAGTGATCGTCTTGCTGATCTCCGGCTTCAGGTCCGGATTGCCGCCCGAATAGCTCGTCACCTGCGCCGGTGCCTGGATATAGCCGGGAATCACGCCCTGACGTCCCACGAAATCCTGGTCGTTGACCGAACCGATGCCGATGCTGCGGACGGAAAACAGGTCGGTGATGGATGGTGCACGAATATCGCGTGATCGCGTGGCGCGTAGCGTCAGCGTATCGAACAGCCGCGCGGTGCCGCCAGCCTTCCATGACCAGATTCCGCCGCTGCGGCTATAATCAGAATAACGCGCCGCACCATTGAGATCGATTTTCGCGGTGCCCTCAACATCGAGTAGCGGCACCGCGATCTCGCCAAAGCCTTCCTTGACGTTGAAGCCGCCATTGACCGGATTGCCATAAAGGTTGAGCGGCCCGAACGCACCAGCGCGATCGAGCGTGCCGCTTTCCTGCACTTGTTCCTCGAATCGCGCTTCAGCGCCGACTACCACGGTGATCGGCCCAGCCCAGAGTGAGAACAGATCGCCCTGGATTTGCGCGGCCATCGCATCGAGCTTGGTGCGGATATGGGTGCGTTGCGTGTCCATGACATAGTCGAGCGCCTCGGTCGAAGCGCCATAGCGCCCGAACAGGTTGAGCGGTCGGCACGCAGGATCATCGTTGGCAGGATTAGCGTCCGCGTTGATCGCACAGACAATTTGCCCACCGCTCGACACTGCGTTGATCGCCGCATTGTATCGCGAGACCACGCGTGCATTGGTTACATAGGGGCGGAAATCGACCTGACCGTGGCTGTAGTGAGCGTTGAACTTCCAGCGGCCGATATCGCCATCTATCCCGATCGCCCCTTCCTTCTGCTCGCGAACGCCTTGATAGCCGAGTTCGAAGGCGCCATCGTAGAATTTGCCGAGCGTGAAGCTGGTTTCCCCGGCTGCGGCAAGCTGGGCGCGGATCGCGGGGGACAGGAACGGGTTGGTCGCCTGGATCGTCGTCGTCGCCGCCACGCCCGAATCGGCGAGCAGCCCGTAACTGGACGCGGATCGCCCATAGCTGCCCTGCGCCCAGACGCGCACGCCGCCAAGATCGTAGCTCAGCTGGCCAAAGGCGCTGATCCGCTCGACCGGCGTGGTCACCGCGATCGCGTCATAGGTTCCGACGCCATCCTCGCCGCCGATCATCTGCGCGGGAAAGCGCGATGTCGGGTTCGCTGAACTGGGCACCAGCGTGCCGCCGCGAAAGGCGCGAAGCGTGCCATCCTCGTTGAACACCTGTCCGGCCAGGATTCCGCTCGTGATTAAGCCGGCGGACGCGCGGTCGCCGAAATTCACGTCGCGAACCAGCATCGTCCGCTGATCGGTCGTGCTCAGCGGATTGATGCGGACGATCTGCGCGCTGCCCAGATTGCGGCGCGAATTGCGATCGGGGATCGACTTGTCATTGACATATTCGGCCCCGAAGATGGCATGGCCCCCGCCGCCAGCGAACGATGTGCCGTAGCTCAGGTCCGCGCCATAGCGCATGCCGTCGCCGCGCGACGAGATGCCGGTCAGCCCGCCGATACTCAGGCCTTCCAGCTTATCCTTCAGGATGATGTTGACGACGCCGGCGACCGCGTCGGAGCCATAGGCGGCGGACGCGCCGCCGGTCACCACTTCGACCCGCTCGATCATGTTGAGCGGCAGATAGTTGAGATTGTTGTTGCCGACGAAGCGGCGTCCGTTGAGCAATGTCAGCGTCCGCGCGGCGCCCAGGCCGCGAAGATCGACGGGCGCATTGCCGCTGGATGTGTTGCCCACCGAAACCTGCGGGGTCGTGGTCGGCCTGAACTGCGGCGAGTCATTGAGGACCTGCTGCAGATTGGGCCGCGCGCCCTGACGAAGCTCGGTCGTGCCGATCACAGTGGTCGGCGTCGGCTGGTCGAAGCCGGCGCGTTCGATACGCGAACCAGTCACGACGATCTCGCTATCGCCCTCGTTCGCCGCATTCCCTTGGTCCGGCGCCGCCTGTGCCAGCGCGCCGCCCGCCCATGCGAGCGATGCCGCCGTCGCCAGCGCCAGCATGCTGGCGCCCCGCCCCCAAATGCTCAATGCCCCGTATCCTTGCATCCGTTCCTCCCTCTTGGTTGATCGCCTCCCGATCGCCGCTTCCGGCCCGGATCGATTATCGGCCGGTTGCGGCATCCCCCGGTGCCGATCTTCCCGATGGCGGCGATGATCGACAATCTCACAGATTGCAGGGGTTTCGGGGCGGCGGGCGCGCGCCGGGCCGCTACCTCTATGGTGTTTTGCATGGTTGTTGCGCACATCCACGCCCGGTAGCGCGATCAGGGTGACGACGAGCGGCGTTTGGGAACCGCAGGACAGTTGGAGAGAGAAAAAATGGCATCCGCAGCCAAGGATCCGCAGGGACAACGTCCTGCCAGCTTGGACGACCGATGGACCGTCGACAGGGGCCGTATCCTGCTCAACGGCACCCAGGCGATCGTGCGCGTGCTGCTGGCGCAGCACGCCATCGATGCGGCGAACGGGCTGAACACCGCAGGCTATATCTCCGGCTATCGCGGGTCGCCGCTCGGCAATGTCGACACCACGCTCTGGTCGGTCGCCAGGCGGCTCGAGGCGGCGAACGTGGTTTTCCAGCCCGGCGTGAACGAGGATATCGCGGCGACGGCGGTGCGCGGCACGCAACAGATCGGCGCGGTGCCCGGCCAGAAATATGACGGCGTCTTCGCAGCCTGGTACGGCAAGGGGCCGGGCGTCGACCGGTCGGGCGATGCGCTGAAGCACGGCAATTTCGGCGGCGCGCACCGCCATGGCGGCGTCGCCATCTTCTACGGCGACGATCATGCCGGCAAATCATCGACGATCGCGCATCACAGCGAACAGGCGATGGCGGCCGCCTTCATCCCCTCACTCTATCCCGCCAATGCCGCCGAGATCATCGATTACGGCCTGCTCGCCTATGCCATGTCGCGCTACAGCGGATCATGGGTGGGCATCAAATGCGTAACCGAAGTGGTTGAACAGACGGTGTCGGCCGATATCGACCTGCCCGGCTTCGCGCCCGTCACCCCGCCCTCTCCCCCGCTGCCGCCCGACGGCGTGCATGCCCAGTCCGGCGTCTTCAATCCGCTGGGCGAGGAACTGATCGTCGCCGATCACCGGCTGCCGCTGGTGCAGGACTTCGTCCGCGCCAACCGCATCGATCGCACGCTCTTCCGCGCCAAATCGCCGCGCCTCGGCATCGTCACCGCGGGCAAAAGCTATAGCGACACCCGCCAGGCGCTGGAGCTTCTGGGCCTGGACGACCGATCGGCGGCACGGCTGGGGCTGTCGCTCTACAAGGTCGGCTGCATCTGGCCGCTCGAACCGGAGGGCATCGCCGAATTCGCCACCGGCCATGAAACCATCTTCGTCGTTGAGGAGAAAGTGAGCTTCGTCGAGGCGCAGATCGCATCGATCCTGGTCAACCGGCCCGAACGCCCGCACCTGATCGGCAAGCGTGACGAGGACGGGGCGATATTGATGTCGTCCGCCATGCCATTGGAACCGATCGCGATCGCGCTGGCGATCGCGGAGCGGCTGGACCGGCTGGGGATCGACGATCGCGCTATCCGCGCCGCGCGCAGGGCACTGGCGCCCAGGGCGGCGACAAGCACGGGCAATGCCGCGCTGCCACGGCGCGCGCCCTATTTCTGCTCCGGCTGCCCGCACAGCCGATCGACCAAGATCCCCGCCGGCAGCATCAGCATGACCGGCATCGGCTGCCATACGATGGCGACCTTCGTGCGGCCGAAAGAGGCGCTTCTTCCCACGCATATGGGTGCCGAAGGCACCAACTGGATCGGCATGGCCCCGTTCAGCGAGACCAAGCATATCTTCCAGAATATGGGCGACGGCACCTATTATCATTCGGGTCTGCTCGCCATCCGTGCCGCAATCGCCTCCGGCGTCAACATCACCTACAAGATCCTCTACAACGACGCCGTCGCCATGACCGGCGGGCAACCCGTCGATGGCCCGATCTCGGTGGCCGAGATCGCGCAGCAGGTGGCGCATGAAGGCGTACGCACGATCATCCTGGTCAGCGACAATCCCGACGCGCATCGCGGCAATGCCGAGTTGCCCGCCGGCATCCGGATCGAGCATCGCGACAGCCTGGACAGCGTCCAGCGCGAGCTGCGCGAGATTCCCGGCTGCACCGTGCTGATCTACGAACAGACCTGCGCGGCGGAGAAACGGCGGCGGCGCAAGCGCGGCCTTTATCCCGATCCGCCCAAGCGGCTCTTCATCTCCAAGGCGGTGTGCGAGGGCTGCGGCGACTGCTCGGTCCAGTCGACCTGCGTCAGCCTGGCCCCGGTCGAAACCGAATTCGGCACCAAGCGCCGCATCGACCAGTCGAGCTGCAACAAGGATTATAGCTGTCTGAACGGCTTCTGCCCCAGTTTCATCACCGTCCATGGCGCCGAACCGCGCAAGCGCGAGCGGCTCGATTTCGACACGACCCTGCTCGACAGCCTGCCCGACACGCCGATCGCGCCGATCGCGGGCGGCACCTACAACATCATGGTCGCCGGCATCGGCGGCACCGGCGTGATTACCGTCGCCGCGATCATCGGCATGGCCGCGCATCTGGAAGGGCGCGCGGCATCGATGTTCGACATGACCGGGCTGGCGCAGAAGAACGGCGCCGTGTTCAGCCATATCCGCCTGGCCGACACGCCCGAACGCATCTCCAGCCAGAAGATCGGCCGGCGCGAAACCGACGTCCTGCTCGCCTTCGATCTCGTCGCCGCGCTCTCCGACGAAGCGGCATCCACGCTGGAACCTGGCCGCAGCCGCGCGCTCGTCAATAGCGATGTCACCTCGACAGTGGCGTTCCAGTTCGATCGCAACGCGACGGTCGACAGCGGCGCGCTGGTGCAAAGGCTGACCGCGCTGATCGGCGAGGACGCGATCCAGCGAATCGATGCGACCGCACTGGCGACCGAGATCCTTGGGGACAGCATCGCCGCCAATCTGTTCATGGTCGGCGTCGCCGCGCAGCGCGGCCTGCTGCCCGTGGGCACCGCCGCGATCGAACAGGCCGTCACGCTCAACAACACCGCGGTGGCGTTCAACCTGATGGCGTTCCGGCTCGGCCGCCTCTATGCCGAGCAGCCCGATCGGGTGGCGGCGATGCGGCGTAGCGAAGCGGCACCGCAACCCGATCATTCGCTCGACGCGGTCATCGCGGCCCGCAGCGCGCATCTGACCGATTATCAGGGCGAAGCCTATGCCCGCCGCTATCGCGACCTGGTGGACCGCGTTCGCCAGATCGAGCGGGCCACCCTGCCGGAGAGCGACGCGCTGACCATGGCGGTCGCGCGCAACTACGCAAAATTGCTCGCCTACAAGGACGAATATGAAGTGGCGCGGCTGCTGACGCATCCGTCGCTTCGGGCCGAACTCGACCGGACCTTCGCCGATGGCGCAAAGCTGTCGTTCAATCTGGCGCCGCCGATGCTGCCCGGCCGGACTCCGGACGGCCGCCCGCGCAAGCGCGAATTCGGCGCAGCCAAGCTGCGTCCGTTCCTGAAGCTGCTGGCATCGGCCAAGGGGCTGCGCGGCACCGCCTTCGATCCGTTCGGCCGCACCGCCGAGCGCCGTATGGAACGGCGCCTGATCGCCGATTATGAAGCACTGGTGGAAACCGCATTGCAGCGGCTGACGCCAGACACCCACGGATCGGCGACGCAATTGCTGAGCCTGGCGGACATGATCCGGGGCTTCGGACCGGTCAAGGAAGCGGCGGTCGCGACCTATCAGGCGAAGATCGCAGAACAGGAGGGCGTAGCTGCGGGCGCTTGATCCGCCATATCGCTTCTGGGTCTTCCGACCGACGTCAACTCCTCGCACCTGCGCGGGCCGGCGACGGCGCCGACCGTGATCCGGGCGAGCCTCACTTCCGGATCGTTCAGCATGTGGTTCGAAAATGGCTGGGATCTGGAAACGAATGGCGCAGGATGTCGCCATGACAAACTGACCGCTTCCGCGGAAATCGAATAAGGCGGCTCGATCCGAACCGCGTGTCGCTCACGAACTCGAAGCCGCCGCCCGCGCATACCGAAAGCATCAAGACCGCCGCGCTTCGAGCCGCGCCAGATCGGCCACGAGACTGCGCGACGCCCGCCAATAGGCGAAAATCGCGCAGATGCTGGCGCCAACACCGGCCAGCAGCGCATAGCGCAGGGAATCATTGCCGTAGCGCGGCGCGAGCGTGTCGCTGAGGATGCCGATCACCTGCGGCCCCAGCCCCAATCCGATGAGATTACCGATGAAAAGCTGGATCGCCGCCGCCCGGGCGCGCATCTTGGGCGGCGCCAGCATCTGGATGGTTGCGATGCAGGGGCCGATATAGACGGCGCTGACCGACAGTGGCACGATCGCCGCCGCAACCGCGACCGTGATGCTCGGCGCGAGCAGGAACAGCGGCCAGAAAGGCAGCGCGAGCAGGATGCCGACGATCGGCACCCGCATGTACCAGCGCACGTCCCGCCGGCCGAGCCAATCGACCATCATCCCCGCGCCGAAAGTGCATAATCCGCCACCGACCCCGAGGATCAAGGCGAAGATGGTTCCCACCTGCTGCGTATCGAGGCCGTGCGAGCGCATCAGGAACGCCGGAACGAAGGTGGCGACGCCATATCCGGCAAACGCGCTGAGACCGCTGCCCAGAACCAGCCAGCAATAGGCGCGCTGCCCGCGCAGAAACCGCACGCTGTCGGCCAGCGACGGCGTATCGCCGTCCTGGGGCGATGTCTGGCGCGCCGGTTCGCGCCCCTTCATGAAGAAAAGCGGCGCCAGCACCAGCCCGGGCACTCCCGCCCAGAGAAACGCGGCACGCCAGCCAAAACGATGGGCGATCCAGCCGCCCGCGAGGAATGCGACCATGATTCCGATATTGACGCCCACGGCGTAGAGCGCCTGTGCCCGGCCGCGCGCTTCCGGCGGAAAAAGGTCGGTGATCATCGATTGCGAGGCCGGGCCCGTCCCCGCCTCTCCCACGCCGGTCAGCACGCGCGCCGCCACGAGCTGCCAGAACTGCACGACCAGTCCGCAAGCCGCCGTCGCCAGGCTGAAGCACAGCAAAGCGGCGCCGATGATATGCGCGCGGTTGCGGCTGTCCGCCAGGATCGCGATCGGAACGCCCATAGTGGCGTAGAACAGCGCGAATGCCGGCCCGGCCAGCAGGCCGAGCATGGCATCGCTCAAGCCGAAGTCATGCTTGATCGGTTCGAGCAGGATGGCGAGGATCTGGCGATCGACATAATTGACGGCATAGGTCGCGCTGAGCAGCACAAGCAGCATGGCGCGCTGCGGATGCCCGCCTTCGTTCGAAATCGCAGCACCCATGTCCCGTCTCCGCCCAGTGTCCCCTTACTCTAGCGTCGCCGGCAATCGCGACCATGCAGGAACGGGCGCCATCTTCTCATCACGGATCGTCATGCCCGCCCGGTGCCGGAACCGTACAGATTCGGTTCCATACGGCTAAGCATCCCGCCCCCGGCTCGGCCACCAACGGGCACGATCACAGTCAGCCGAGGATTCGAACCATGAAAAGCCCCTATCTCCTCTTCCTGGGGGACGCCAATCTCGTCGGAATGGACAAGATGGGCGCGGGCATAAGCCAGTGGCGGGGGGAATTGTGCCTGGGGCAGTTCCGGCTGCCCGGCTGCACGTCCGATCTCGGCCTGCCCGAGATGAATCCCGCCGAGGCATTCGCCAAAGGCGCAGGGACGATGATCGTCGGCGTCGTCAATGTCGGCGGCATCCTTCCCGACAAATGGCTCGCCAGCATTATCGAGGCGCTGGAAGCGGGGCTCGATGTCGCATCGGGCATGCATCAGCGGCTCGCCGACATTCCGGCGGTCGCCGATGCCGCGGCGCGGCTGGGCAGGACAATCCACGACGTCCGCGCGCCCACGCGCAGCTTCGCGCCGGGAACCGGCGTCAAGCGGACCGGCAAACGGTTGCTGACTGTCGGCACGGATTGCGCGGTGGGCAAGAAATATACGGCGCTGGCGATCGAGCGCGAAATGCGCGCACGCGGGCTTGCGGCAGATTTCCGCGCCACCGGACAGACAGGCCTGCTCATCGCCGGCCGCGGCGTCGTGATCGATGCCGTCATCGCCGATTTCGTGTCCGGCGCCGCGGAGTGGCTGTCGCCGGACGCCGATCCCGATCATTGGGATATCATCGAGGGTCAGGGATCGCTTGCGCATCCGGCCTATGCCGCCGTGACTCTCGGGCTCGTCCATGGCAGCCAGCCCGACGCCCTCGTCATCTGCCACGAACCGACACGGCCAAATCTGCTCGGGCTCGACTATCCCGTGCCCGGCATCATGGAGTTGGCCGAAATGGCGCTGGCCGCGGCGCGGCTGACCAATCCGGCCGTGCGCGTCGTCGGCGTGAGCATCAACAGCAGCTCGCTTCCCGCCGATGAGATCATGCCGCTGATCGAACGGATCGAGGCGGAAACGGGGCTGCCATGCTGCGATCCCCTGCTGCACGGTCCGGCAAGGATCGTCGACAGGCTGCTCGACTGATCGGGCCGGGGCGGATCGTTCAGGCCGCAATGTCCGGGCGCGGGCCGGCGCGTC
>JASBTC010000448.1 GCA_030148625.1 Sphingobium sp.
AACGCGCCGCCTCGACCGAGGATGGATTGGCCTCCAGCGTGATCTCGATATCGTCCGCTACCGTCAAATGGCCTGCGGCCGCGTCGATCAGCGCGGCGACGGTATCGGGGTGCATCAATGACGGCGTGCCGCCGCCGAAGAAGATCGAGCCAAGCGTCCGGCCCGGCGTCAGCGCGGCTTCATGCGCAAGATCGGCCAGCAGCGCCGTGCGCCACGCCGGCTGGTCGACCGACTCGCGGACGTGGCTGTTGAAATCGCAATAGGGGCATTTGGAGACGCAGAACGGCCAATGGACATAAAGGGCGAGTGGCCCGGCCTGCGCACCGTCGGGGCGGGGCTCGCTCAGAAGATCGCCGCCACGAGCTTCGCAAAGGCATCGGCGCGATGGCTCATCCCATGCTTGGCTTCGGGCTCCATCTCGCCGAACGTCTGTTCGTGGCCGAGCGGCTGGAAGACGGGATCGTAGCCGAAGCCCTGCGTGCCGCGTGGCGGCCACACGAGCACGCCGTCGACGCGCCCTTCGAAGCTTTCGATATGGCCGTCGGGCCAGGCAAGCGCGAGCGCACATACGAAATGCGCGTCGCGTCCGGCGTCTTCGCCAGCCTGTTCCAGCTTCTGTTCGACAAGCCGCATCGCGTCACCGAAATCGCGCTTCGGCCCCGCCCAGCGTGCGGAGAAGATGCCGGGCTCTCCGCCCAGCGCTTCGACGCAGAGGCCACTATCGTCGGCGAGCGCCGGCAAGCCGGAAAGATCGGCCGCCTGGCGCGCCTTCAATTCGGCATTGGCGATGAAAGTCGTGCCGGTTTCTTCGGGTTCAGGCAGGTCGAGCGCCGCGGCCGAGACCGGTTCCACGCCATGACCCGCGAGCAAGGCCGCGATCTCGCGGACCTTGCCTTCGTTATGGCTGGCCACGACCAGCTTGCCGGGGCCGAGCTTGCGGATGGCCTGCGGCGCGATCGTCATGCCGCGCGCCCGGTCGCCACCGCCTGTGCCGCGAAGATCTCACGGCACCCGATCCGCGCGAGGCGCAGAAGGCGCAGCAGCGCTTCCTCGTCATAGGTTTCGCCTTCGGCAGTTGCCTGCGCCTCGGCGATGTTGCCGTCTTCGGTCAGCACGAAATTGGCATCGGCGCCGGCGTTCGAATCTTCGATATAGTCGAGGTCGAGCACGGGCACGCCCTGATGGATGCCGCACGAAATCGCGGCGACCTTCTGCCGGATCGGATCGACCTCGATCAGCTTGCGCTCCATCAGCGAATCGATCGCCAGCCGCAGCGCCACCCAGGCGCCCGAGATCGATGCGGTGCGCGTACCGCCATCGGCCTGGATCACGTCGCAGTCGAGCGTGATCTGACGCTCGCCGAGTGCCTTCAGATCGACCACAGCGCGCAGCGAACGGCCGATCAGCCGCTGGATTTCCTGCGTACGGCCGGATTGCTTGCCCTTGGCGGCTTCGCGATTGCCGCGGGTATGGGTGGCGCGGGGCAGCATGCCGTATTCGGCGGTCACCCAACCCTCACCCTTGCCGCGCAACCAGGGCGGCAGGCGTTCCTCGACCGACGCGGTCACCAGCACCTTGGTGTCGCCGAAGCCGATCAGGCACGACCCTTCCGCATGCCGGGTGAAGCGGGGTTCGATCGTGATGGCACGCATCTGATCGGGCGCGCGGCCTGAGGGGCGCATTCGGGTCTCCTGGAAAATGACGGTTCGCGGCGGGCCTTAGACCGGCTGGGGCATGCAATCCAGTCATTCTGCTTTCCAAGGGTCGGCAAGTGGATAGACTGGCGCCGTGGGGAGGGGGAGCGATGACGATATTCAGGTTCGCGATCACCGCGCTTGCGACGCTGGCGGTGGCGCTCGGGCTGCTCTGGATGGGGCAGGGACTGGGGCTGGTGCGCTGGCCGGCGGACAGCTTCATGATCGACATGCGCGAATGGACGGTGCGCGGCGCGATGATGTCCGCTGCCGGCCTGCTGCTGATCGTCCTTGCTAGAAAATAGACCTGGATTGAGCATCCTGCTCACCACGCCTACATCGGGGGCATGACCACACCGCCCGTCTCCGAACTGACCGACCGCGCCCGCGATATTTTTCGCGTCGTCGTGGAAAGCTATCTGGAGAGCGGAACCCCCGTCGGCTCGCGGACGATCTCGAAACTTTCGGCGCTCAGCCTGTCGCCGGCGTCGATCCGCAACGTCATGCAGGATCTAGAGGAACTGGGGCTGCTCGCGGCGCCGCATACATCGGCGGGGCGGATGCCGACCGAAAGCGGCCTGCGGTTGTTCGTCGACGGCATGATGCAGGCGGCGGAGCCTTCCGCGGAGGAACGTGCCGCGATCGAATCACGCGTCGACAGAGGCGGGCCGATCGAAGAGGCGCTCGCTGCGGCCACCGTAGCGCTTTCCGGGCTGTCCGCGTGCGCCGGGCTGGTGCTGGTGCCAAAGCGCGAGCCCGTGCTGAAACAGGTGGGTTTCGTCTCGCTGTCGGAGAGCCAGGCATTGGCGGTGCTGGTCGGTGCCGACGGCTCGGTCGAGAATCGGGTCGTGGAACTGCCCCAGGGCATGGGCCGCGTCGCGCTGGTCGAGGCGGCGAATTACATGAATGCCCGGCTGTCGGGCCTGACCCTGTCCGACGCGCGGATGCGCATCGCGCGCGAGATCGGGCAGGGGCGTGCCGAACTCGATTCCGCGTCGCAGGAACTCGTCGCGCGCGGGCTTGCGGTCTGGTCGGAGGATCCCGCACGGCGCCCGGTGCTGATCGTGCGGGGCCAGGCCAATCTGATCGATGCCGCGGCCGCGGCCGACCTGGAACGCGTCCGCCAATTGCTCGACGAACTCGAAAGCGCCGAGGAAATCGCGCGGCTTCTCGACAGCGCGCGCGAGGGCAGTGCGACGCGCATCTTCATCGGATCGGAAAACAAACTCTTTTCGTTATCGGGATCGTCGGTCATAGCCGCGCCCTATCGCGGGCAGGACGGGCGCGTGGTCGGCGTGGTCGGGGTGATCGGGCCGACGCGCTTGAACTATGCGCGCGTGGTTCCCATGGTGGATTTCACTGCACAGACATTATCGAGATTGATCGGATGAACGAAGAACAGAAGCTTGACGAAACGCTGCGCGCCGAGACCGCCGAAGCTGCGCCCGAAGTGAAGGATCATGACGAGGCGCTGGGCCTGGAAGGCGATCTGGTGAAGCTGGAACGCGACCTGGCGGAAGCCAAGCAGGCCGTGCTCTATGCGCAGGCGGAGACGCAGAATGTCCGCCGCCGGCTGGAGAAGGACGCGCAGGATGCCCGCGCCTATGCGGCGACCGGCTTTGCCCGCGACGTCCTGTCGGTTGCCGACAATCTGCAACGCGCACTCGACGCGATCCCGGCAGAGCTTCGCGACGACGACAAGTTCAAGGGCCTGGTCACCGGGCTGGAAGCCACCGGACGCGAGCTGACGAATGTTTTCGAGCGTAACGGCATCACGCGCATCTCCGCGTTGGGTGAAGCGCTCGACCCCAATCGTCACCAGGCGATGGTCGAGATTCCGAGCGCGGACGCCGAACCGGGCACGATCGTACAGGAAATGCAGGCCGGCTATATGATCAAGGATCGGCTGCTGCGTCCCGCACTGGTCGGCGTGGCCAAGGCGGGTTGATCGCGGCTTCGCCCGCAATGCGTTTCGACGACAATCTGGTCGCCGAACGCAAGACATTCGTCACGCATCTCGAATGTTCGATGACCGGCGAGCGGTTCGAGGCCGACCGCTTGCACGGTTTGTCGCCGGTCGGCCGCCCGCTGCTCGTTCGCTACGATCTGGCGGGTGTCCGGACCGCGCTGAACCGCGATGTACTCGCCGCCCGGCCGATGGACCTGTGGCGCTGGCGTGAGCTGCTACCGGTCCGCCAGGCCGCCAATATCGTCAGCCTGGGCGAGACGGCCACGCCGGTCATTGCCCTGCCGGCGGCTGCCGCCAGGCTCGGCGCGACGGAATTGCTGGTCAAGGACGAG
Organism: Sphingobium sp.; assembly: GCA_030148625.1. The sequence goes on from JASBTC010000448.1 coordinate 3,996, forward strand.
GGGCGGCTGCCGACCGGCTCGTTCAAGGCACGCGGGCTCGTCATGGCGGTGTCGATGGCGAAGGAACTCGGCGTCTCGACCATCGCGATGCCGACCAACGGCAATGCCGGGGCGGCGCTGGCTGCCTATGCGTCGCGTGCGGGCATCGAGACCATCGTCTTCTGTCCGGACGACACGCCCGAGATCAATGTGCGCGAGATCGCGGCACAGGGCGCGCGCGTCTATCGCGTCAACGGGCTGATCGACGATTGCGGCGCGCTTGTCGCGGAGGGCGTGAAGCGCAATGGCTGGTTCGACCTGTCGACCCTGAAGGAACCCTATCGGATCGAGGGCAAGAAGACGATGGGGCTGGAACTGGCCGAACAGCTTGGCTGGCGGCTTCCAGACGCGATCTTCTACCCCACCGGGGGCGGGACCGGCCTGATCGGCATGTGGAAAGCGTTCGACGAACTGGAGGCGATCGGCCTGATCGGTTCTGGACGGCCCAGGATGTTCGCGGTGCAGGCCGAGGGCTGTGCGCCGATCGTCCGCGCCTTCGACCAGGGTGTCGAACATGCCGAGCGCTGGGAAGGTGCTGCTACGATCGCCTCGGGCATTCGCGTGCCGCGCGCGGTCGGCGATTTCCTGATCCTGCGCGCGGTGCGCGCGAGCGGCGGCGCGGCGCTGGCCGTGTCCGATGCAGCGCTTGCCGGAGCCGTGGAGCGGACGGCGCGCGAGGATGGGCTGTTGCTGTGCCCGGAGGGTGGCGCGACGCTCGCGGCCTATGAGCAGGCATTGGAGCGGGGACTGATCGCCCGATCGGACAGGGTGGTCCTGTTCAACTGTGCGATCGGCCTGAAATATCCTTTGACCGATACGAGCCGCCTGCTCGATCGTCACGCACCCATCGATTATGCCGGGCTCTGACGCGGCCGCCATGCCGCCCAGCCGGTCAGCACGATCCCGATCAGCGCGGGCAGAGTGACGCCGGTGAAATCGCGGGGAATGGCGCTGGCCGAACAGATGCCGACCGCAACTTCCCAGACATGGAAGACCGCGTGGCCGGCCAGGAAGAGCGTCGCCGCACTCCACAGCATGAGGCGCTGACCCGGCAGCACCGCGCCCAGCATGAAGCCCAGCCCGGTCATCGCATAGATCAGCCCTATATCGCGGATGAAATGCTGGTTGAACGGTCCGGTCTGGACCACGCCGGGCACGCGGCCATACCAGGCCAGCGGGTTGGCCAGCATCGCAAGGCCATTGAGCAGCATCAACACGCCCAGCAGCAGGGCCAGCGCGGCCATCGCCTGTCCGATTCGTCCCGATCTCGTCATCATGTCATTCTCCTTCCCTCTCCTGACGATCGGGCCAGGCGGAATGTGACATGGGCGTATCAGATATCCTCGTGGACCATGTCGACTTCGCGGACGCGGCGCTTCTGCCGGGCGGTATCGACCAGCAGGCGGAGCGCTTCGCGGCGCGCCTGGGCATTTTCGATATCGGCTATGACCAGCGGCGCGTCGCGCGTGGTTTCGTCGCTCGACAATATGGTGATCGTGCCGATGCCGGCCCATTGATTGATCAGGGTGAAATCGATCCGGATATCCTTGACGCGATAAAGCTCGATCTCGTCGATCGATTTCACGAAAATGCCTTTGCGCAGAATCAGCCGGTCGTCGGTCACTTCATAGGTGGTGGCCAGATTCTGGATCCATTTGACCAGGATGATGACGAAACCGACGGCGACCACGCACAGCGCGAGCGTCAGCCAGCCGAGCAACGTGCCGCGCAGCCAGCCCCAGGTGGATGAACGAAACGAGTCGAGCGGTTGGGGCATCGGGCATCTCCCTGATCGTGCGCGGAGTGTGTATCGTCGCGGCGATGAGCACAAGCGCCCCCGAAAGCTGTGCGCTCTGCGCGCGTCCGCTGGGCCGGCGGATCGAATGGCATCATTGGGTGCCCAAGAGCCGTGGCGGGCGCGAGGTCGCGCCGCTCCATCCGATCTGCCACCGCGCGATCCATGCGACGTTCGGAAACAGCGATCTGGCGAAGGCCTATGCGTCGGCCGAGGCACTGCGCGAGCATGCGGAAATCGCGAAATTCCTGAAATGGATCGCGGGCAAGCCACCCGACTTTCACGCGCCGACGTTCCGGCGGAAGTCGTAAGCCCATTCTCGTCATGCCAGCGAAAGCTGGCATCTCACTGCCTTGTACGCGATGTTTGACCGATGGAGCGAGGTGGCTGGACCTATATCATGACCAATCGCGCCCATGGCGTGCTCTATATCGGCGTGATCGCCGATCTGGCTGCACGCGTGTCGCAACACCGGACGGGCCAGGGGTCTGAATTTTGCCGACGGTATCGCCTCGATCGGTTGGTCTTGATCGAGCACCACGCGCGAATCGAGGACGCGATTGTGCGCGAAAAGGCGCTCAAGGCCTGGAAGCGAGAGTGGAAACTCGAGTTGATCGACACGGCCAATCCGCAATGGCTGGATCTGTGGGACACACTGCAAGGTTAAGGGAGATCCCAGCGTTCGCTGGGATGACGCAAGAGAGGTGTCAGCGGCGGTAAGGCAAAAGCGCCTCGTACACGTCGAGCGGTGGCTTGCCCGCGAGGACGGCGCCCTGGCGCATCAGGAATGCATGCCGCACGATCTCGGCCTGCTGCTCGATGCCATAGCGGCGAAAGGGCTTTCCTGCCTCGATGGTGTAATCATAGCGGCAAAAGGGATGGCGGATCAGCGGCAGATACCAGCGGCCGCCATGCATCGTCTGCGCGACATGCGTCATCTCATGGATGAACAGGCCCTGCGCGGCCAGGTCGGCACAGGCGAAATCGTCGCAATAGAGGCCGCCGCCGGGATGGAACCATAAATGCCCGTCGGGCGCCATCGTCACGCGCGGGGGCTGGAACGGCCACCATTTGCGATTGTTGACCGTCACCCGTCCATAGTCGATCGCGTCGCCGAAGACCGCGGCGGCGAGCGCCCGTTCGCCCTCGGTCAGCGTACGCCGGGTCAATGTTTCTCGTGCGGCGAGGGGGCACCGGCGGACTGGGCGGGCGCCTCGATATAGATCTGCTCGCCGCTCGCGAAGGTGAAATCCAGGCGGATCTTGTCGCCTGTCTTGAAATTGGGGCGCAGGTCGAACAGCATCACATGCTTGCCGCCGGGGGCGAACTCGACCTTGCCCTTGGCCGGAATCGGCACCGACTGGATCGGCCGCATCTTCATGACGCCGCCGTCATTCGACATGTCGTGCATCTCCGATCGGATCGCGACCGGCGAAGAGACGCCGATCAGCGTGTCGGCCTGCGGCCCGCCATGAATGGTGAAATAGGCGGCGGCCGGGTTGCCGTCGACCGCGGGCAGGTTGACCCAGCCCTTGTCGATATAAAGATACTCGTCCTTCGCGCAGCTCGACACTGTGAAGGCCGAAAGCAGGGCGATGGCGGCGACTGACAGGCGCATCGAATAGGCTCCTGAATGGGACACTGTGGCCAACTACTCCTCGCTTATGCTTGCGACAAGAAAAAGCCCACCTATATCGCGCTGGTAGCTTCGGTTCGGATGCCTTCGGGGTCCGGGCCGTCCACATGATTCATGCGGGGTATGAGGGAAGAATATGGCGAAGGTTATCGGGATCGATCTCGGCACCACCAACAGTTGCGTTGCCGTCATGGAAGGCGGCAAGCCCAAGGTCATCGAAAATGCGGAGGGCGCACGTACGACGCCCTCGATCGTCGCGTTCGCCAAGGATGGCGAGCGACTGATCGGTCAGCCGGCCAAGCGCCAGGCGGTCACCAATCCTGACAACACGGTCTTTGCGGTGAAGCGCCTGATCGGCCGCCGCTTCGACGATCCGGTGACGCGCAAGGACACCGAACTTGTTCCCTATACGATCGTCAAGGGCTCGAATGGCGACGCCTGGGTGAAGGCGGGCGGCGAGGATTATTCGCCGTCGCAGATCTCGGCCTTCACGCTGCAGAAGATGAAGGAAACCGCCGAATCCTATCTGGGTGAGACGGTCACGCAGGCGGTCATCACCGTCCCGGCCTATTTCAACGACGCCCAGCGCCAGGCGACCAAGGACGCCGGCCGGATCGCGGGCCTCGAAGTGCTGCGCATCATCAACGAGCCGACCGCGGCCGCGCTTGCCTATGGCCTCGAGAAGCAGGACGGCAAGACCATTGCGGTCTACGATCTTGGCGGCGGCACCTTCGACATTTCGATCCTCGAGATCGGCGATGGCGTCTTCGAAGTGAAGGCGACCAATGGTGATACCTTCCTGGGCGGCGAGGATTTCGACGCCAAGCTGGTCTCCTTCCTCGCCGAGGACTTCAAAAAGGCCGAAGGGATCGATCTCACCAAGGACAAGCTCGCGCTTCAGCGTCTCAAGGAAGCGTCGGAAAAGGCGAAGATCGAGCTGAGCTCGGCCGCGAGCACCGAAGTGAACCTGCCCTTCATCACCGCCGACCAGAATGGTCCCAAGCATCTGGTGAAGGCGATCACCCGCGCCGATCTGGAGCGTCTGGTCGATGATCTGATCAAGCGCACGCTCGAGCCCTGCAAGAAGGCGCTCGCCGATGCCGGCGTGAAGGCCGACGACATTGCCGAGGTCGTGCTCGTCGGCGGCATGACGCGCATGCCCAAGGTCCGCGAAGTCGTGAAGGGTTTCTTCGGCAAGGAGCCCCACACCGGCGTGAACCCCGACGAAGTCGTCGCGATGGGCGCCGCGATCCAGGCGGGCGTGCTCCAGGGCGACGTCAAGGACGTGCTGCTGCTCGACGTGACTCCGCTGTCGCTGGGCATCGAGACGCTGGGCGGCGTGTTCACGCGCATGATCGACCGCAACACGACGATCCCGACCAAGAAGTCGCAGGTCTATTCGACCGCCGACGACAATCAGCAGGCGGTGACGATCCGCGTGTTCCAGGGCGAGCGCGAAATGGCGGCGGACAACAAGCTGCTCGGCCAGTTCGATCTGGTCGGCATCCCGCCGGCGCCGCGCGGCGTGCCGCAGATCGAGGTCATCTTTGACATCGACGCCAACGGCATCGTCAATGTGACGGCCAAGGACAAGGGCACCGGCAAGGAACAGCAGATCAAGATCCAGGCTTCGGGCGGCCTTTCGGATGCCGACATCGACCAGATGGTCAAGGACGCCGAACAGTTCGCCGAAGAGGACAAGAAGCGCCGTGAGGCAGCCGAGGCGAAGAACAACGCCGAAAGCCTGATCCACACGACCGAGCGCCAG
>JASBTC010000014.1 GCA_030148625.1 Sphingobium sp.
CGCCGATCGAGGCGGTGATGCGCAGGCCCGCCGCGCAATCCAGCGTGCGCAGTGCGGTCAGGAAATCGGCGGCGAAATCGGACGGCCGGCCGGTGGCTGCCATCAGCACCGCGAATTCCTCGCCGCCCAGCCGGCCGACGCGTGCGCCGGCGGGCGCAAGCGCGGCGAGCAGCAGCGCGAAATCCTGGAGCACGGCGTCGCCGGTCAGATGGCCGTGATGGTCGTTGACGCGCTTGAAATGATCGATGTCGAGCAAGGCCAGGCGATAGGGTTTGCCGTTGCTCGCTTCGATCGCGCCGTCGAGAAAGGCGCGCCGGTTGAGCAGTCCGGTCAGGGGGTCGGTGTCCGCCAGTCGCCTGAGGTCGCTGCGTTCGGCATTGGCGGCATCGCGTTCGCGCTGGATGTGGCGGATGCGATAGGCGATGCCCAATGTGCTGATGAGCGATTCGAAGCACATCGAATAGAAAGTGCTGTTGCCCAGCGAGACACTGGTCGGGATCAGATCGAAGCCGTTGAGCAGTCTCAGCAGCGCCGCGGCGATCGGTACGCTCCAGGCAGCGGCGAACACCCAGGCCACTGCGCTGCCGCGCCGCCAGGCAAGGGCGCAGAGCCAGGGGACGATCGGGATCGCGATGGCAAAGGCGATGTAATAGAGCCGGTCGAACAGCGCGACATGGCTGGCGGGGCCAAGCGCGAACATCGTGCCCGCGCCGACCAGCATCACTGCGACCATCCCCGTGATGCGCCGGGCGATCGGCGGCAGGGCCTCGTCCTCGAAGAAGCTGGTGGCGAACCACAGCACCGCGGCGCCCAGGCATGACAGCAGGAAGAAATTGATCCGGACCGCATCGGTCCCCGACAATGTGCGGTCGAGCAGGAAGACCCCGCCCGACCATGTGGCGCCGTAAAGCAGGATGGTCGCGACCGAAACGCAGTAGAGCAGCAGGAAGCGGAAGCGGAGCACCGTCCACAGCATGAGGTTGTAAGCGAGCATCGCCAGCGCGATTCCGGCGAACAGGCCCCAGAGAAGCAGGTCGACCTTGCCGGCGCGGATCGTCTGACTTTGCCGCGCCATCGAGAAGGAATCGGCCTGGTCGCGATTGATGCGGCCGCCGTCGACGCGGATGGCGATATCGGTGATCGGCGCGGCGCGGGCGGGAAGGGCAAGGCCGACCATCGCATTGATCGAGATGTGCCGGCCGACATCGCCGTCATCCACTGCGGCCGAGGCGATGCTGCCATCGGCATAATGCGCGACGATCGTCACGCGATCGGCGAAGAAATTCTGCCAGCGTACGAGCCAGGGGTCATCCGGCGTCGCGGCGAGCGACAGGCCGGAAATGACGCGCCAGCGCGGTGAATCGACGCGGATCCTGCCATAGGCGCCGCAATGCGGCCTGGAGGACGCTGAGAAGAGGGCCTGGGTGGGCGTATCGGCGGGGAGTACGCAGACCGGGCGGCTTGCGATGACGTCCCGGTCCGCCGCGCAGGCGACATGCGGGACGAGCAACATGCTCGCCAGCGCAATGATCGCGCGCAGCAGGATTCCGGACATCCCCATTCTTCATGGCCCCCACAGCCGCTCCTGTGGTCGGTCGTAGCGCGAAAAACCTTCGTGTCGGTTAATCGGCAGCGACTCTGCCGATCAATGCGGCGTTTCGTCGCATCGCGGGGAACATGCTGGCGCCGGCGGAGATTGATGGGTTCGGACCATCCGCGGCGTCATTTCCGCCGCCAACCGAAGGAATTCGACATGGGTGAATTGGTAGACAAGATCAAAGGCAATGCCAACGAAGCCGCCGGCAAGGCGAAGCAGGCGATCGGCCGCAACAAGGGCGACGAGCGTCTGGTCGAGGAAGGCGCGCGCCAGGAAGGCAAGGGCAAGGGCCAGCAGTTCATCGGCAAGGTGAAGGGCGCGCTCGGCGACGATATCTAGGATCAGGAAAGCCCGAAGAGGGTCGCGGGAGGCCCCGTCCTGTCATGGGGCGGGGCCTCTCCCTTATTCGCCGCGCGCGTTGCGGCCTGCGGTCTGGACCTTCTCGATCGTGTTGCCGCCCGCGCCGATATGGTGGACGTCGGTTTTCAGGTGGAGCAGGCGAACGCCCTTGAGCGCACGGGCACGGTCGAGCGCGGGGGCGAAATCCTCGGTCTTCTCGACGGTTTCGGCCCATGCTCCGAATGCCCGGGCGAACGCGGCGAAGTCGGGATTGACCAATTGCGTGCCCGAGATGCGATCGGGATATTCGCGCTCCTGGTGCATGCGGATCGTGCCATAGGCGCCATTGTCGATCACCAGCACCAGCATGTCGCACCCATAGCGGACTGCCGTCGACAGTTCCTGGCCGTTCATCAGGAAATCGCCATCGCCTGCGAGCACGATCACCTGGCGGTCGCGGTGGCGCAGCGCCGCGGCGACGCCCGCGGGCAGGCCGTAGCCCATCGCGCCGGCGGTCGGCGCAAGTTGGCAGACCGGGCCGGCATAGCGCCAGTAACGATGCCACCAGCCCGAAAAATTGCCCGCGCCGTTGCAGATGATCGAATCGCCCGGCAGCGTTTCGCGCATCGTCTTCGCGCACAGGCCCAGGTCGACCGTCGCGCCGTTGGGTTGGGGTTCCGACCATGCGAGCCATTCGGCATGCGCCTGTTTGCCGGCGTCGAAGTCGAGCAGATCGTCTTCCCATTGCGCGGCCAATTCGGCGAATTCGCGCATGTCCGCGCAGATCGGCAGGCAGGTCTTGTAGACGCTGTTGAGCTCGTTGGGGTCGGGATGGACATGGACCAGGGTCTGGCCGGGATGGTCGGGGGTGATCAGCGTATAGCCATCGGTCGTCGCCTCACCCAGGCGTGGACCGACGACGATCAGCAGATCGGCTTCCCTGATCCGCTGAAGCAATTTGGGATTGGGGCCGTAACCGAGATTGCCCGCCCAGACGCTGCTTTCGTTGGGAATCGCATCCTGCCGGCGAAAGGCGCAGGCGACGGGCAGGCCGATGCGTTCGGCCCATTGCCGGAAATAATGCGAGGCGCCCTCGTCCCAGCCCGCGCCGCCGACGATCGCGACGGGCGAACAGCTATCCTTCAGCAGATCGACCAGCGCCATCATCGCCTCGGGATCGGCGGGCTGGGCTGGTGCCACCACGCGCGGCCGGTCCACCGCCTCGACGATGTCGGTCAGCATATCCTCGGGCAATGCGATCACGACGGGGCCGGGGCGGCCCGACATCGCCACCGCATAAGCGCGCGCGACATATTCTGGGATGCGCCGCGCGTCGTCGATCCGCGTCGCCCATTTGGCGAGCGGCGAGAACATCGCGGTGAAATCGACTTCCTGAAACGCCTCGCGATCGCGGTCGCCGCGTGAGACGTCGCCGATGAACATGATCATCGGCGTCGAATCCTGCATCGCGACATGGACGCCGATCGAGGCGTTGGTGGCGCCGGGGCCACGCGTGACGAAGGCGATGCCCGGCCGTTTGCAGAGCGCACCATCGGCTTCGGCCATGAAGGTGACGCCGCCTTCCTGCCGGCAGACCACCGTCTCGATCTCCGGCGTATCGTGCAGCGCGTCGAGCACGGCCAGGAAACTTTCGCCTGGAACGGTGAAGATACGATCGCAGCCCTGGGCCACGAGCTGATCGACCAGGATGCGGCCGCCGGTTCTGAGAATCGTCATGCCATGCATGTGTAGCCCGGTCGCGCCTTTGGTCCAGCCCCGATGAAATGAGTCTGGACCGGTGGCGCGGACGGGGTCCAGAGTGTCGCCGCAGAGAGGGAGGAATCATGCGGATCGTCGCGGACGGATTGCGTTTTCCCGAGGGGCCGGTGGCGCTGCCCGACGGCAGTATCGTGCTGGTCGAAATAGCGGCCGGGCGGATCACGCGGATCATGCCGGATGGCGGCAAGCGCATTGTCGCGGAGCCGGGCGGTGGACCGAACGGACTGGCGATGGGGCCGGACGGCAAGCTTTATTGCTGCAACAATGGCGGCTTCGGCTGGATCGAGGCCGATGGTCTGCTGATGCCCCACGGCACGCCGCCCGACTATGGCGGCGGGCGGATCGAGCGGATCGATCTGGAGACGGGCGCGGTCGAGACGCTCTATCGCGACGGCGATTTCGGCTGCGCCTTGCGCGGGCCCAACGATATCGTCTTCGATGCGTCAGGCGGTTTCTGGTTCACCGATCACGGCAAGACCGGCGAACGTGCGCGCGATGTCACCGGCGTCTTCTATGCGCGCTCGGACGGCAGCCATCTGGAGGAGGTGATCTTCCCGCTGGAGAACCCCAACGGTATCGGCCTCTCACCCGATGGCGCGATGCTCTATGTCGCCGAAACCTATACCTGCAAACTCTGGGCGTTCGCGGTGACGGCGCCCGGCCGGATCGCGAAGGCGCCGGGGCTTTCGGGCGGCGGCGGGCATTTCCTCCATTCGCCCGCCGGCTACACCTATTTCGACAGCCTGGGCGTCGAGGCGGGCGGCAATATCTGTGTCGCGACGATCGGTATGAGCGGCATCACCATCGTCTCGCCATCGGGGGAACTGGTCGATTTCGTGCCGACCGACGATCCCTTCACCACCAATATCTGCTGGGGTGGCCCCGATCTGCGCACCGCCTATATCTGCCTGTCGGCGACCGGCCGGCTGGCCGCAATCGACTGGCCGCGCCCCGGTCTGAAGCTCAATTTCCAGGACTGACCATGCTCATCATCGGTAATCACGTATCCCCCTATGTGCGCAAGGTGCTGGTGGCGTTGGCGCTGAAGGGCGTCGATTATGAGATCGACCCGATCGTCCCCTTTTTCGGCAATGACCGTTTCGGTGAGATCAGCCCGCTGCGGCGCATCCCCGTGATGATCGATGGCGATCTCACGCTCTGCGATTCGACGGTGATCTGCGAATATCTCGACGATGCCTATCCGGGCCATCCGCTCAAACCCGCCGATCCGGCCGATCGCGCGCGGGCGCGCTGGATCGAGGAATTCGCGGACAGCCGGCTGGGCGACCTGATGATCTGGCGGCTCTTTTTCCAGAAGCGCGTCAAACCCTTCGTTTTCCGCGAGCCCGCCGACGAGGCGCTGGTGGCGCGAACGATCGAGACCGACCTGCCGGCGGCGCTCGACTATCTTGAACCGCTGATGCCGGCGGCCGGCTGGCTGTTCGGGGATCGGCCGGGCGTCGCGGAAATCAGCTTGGCCGCTTTTTTCCGCAACGCCGAACTTGCGGGCTGGACGCACGACGCGGCGCGCTGGCCGCTGCTCGCCGCGCTCGTCGACAGGACGGCCGCCTTGCCGGCCTTTCAGGCGCTGCGCCCCGTCGAGGACGCGCTGCTTCGGACCCGCCCTTCGGAGCAGCGTACGACGCTGGCGGAACTGGGTGTGCGGATCGCAAAGGAAAGCCATGGTGGCGACCGGCCGAGGCCGGGGATCATGCCGATCTGAGAGTCTGTTTGGAAATGCGCCTGCGGCTCTGGAAATGTGCTCTTCCGCACATTTCCAGGCAGGCTCTGAGTCGGCCGTTTACGATTGCGTTTTCTGCAATCGTGGTTGCACAGCCGTCCAATTGACCGGTCCCCGGCGGCCCGCCTATGGCGGTCGTCAGGGAAAAATCTCTGGAGAGGCGCACATGAAGAAGCTCTATCCCGACGCCGTTGCGGCGCTCGACGGCCTGTTATTCGATGGCATGACCTTGTGCGCTGGCGGCTTTGGCCTTTGCGGTATCCCGGAACGGCTGATCGACGCGATCCAGACATCGGGCGTCAAGGATCTCACCATCGCCTCGAACAATGCGGGCATCGACAATGAAGGCCTCGGCAAGCTGCTGCGCAGCCGCCAGGTCAAGAAGATGATCGCGTCCTATGTCGGCGAGAACAAGGAATTCGAACGGCAATATCTGTCGGGCGAGCTCGAAGTGGAATTCTGCCCTCAGGGCACGCTCGCCGAACGCTGTCGCGCGGGCGGGGCGGGCATTCCCGGCTTCTACACCAAGACCGGCGTCGGCACGCTCGTCGCCGAGGGCAAGGAAGTGAAGACTTTCGACGGCGAGGATTATGTGCTCGAGCGCGGCATTCGCGCGGACCTGTCGATCATCAAGGGCTGGAAGGCCGATGAAGCGGGCAATCTGATCTTCCGCAAGACCGCACGCAACTTCAACCAGCCGATGGCGACCGCGGGCAAGATCTGCGTCGCCGAAGTCGAGGAAGTCGTGCCCGTTGGCAGCCTCGATCCCGACAGCATCCATTTGCCGGGCATCTATGTGAAGCGCCTGATCGTTGGCGCGCCCTACGACAAGAAGATCGAGTTCCGCACGGTTCGCGAGCGCGAAGCGGCGTGACCCGGGCGCCGGCAGCGGCGATGCTGTTGTCCGTGGCCGTGCTTGGCGGCTGCGCGACGGCTGGCGCGCCGCCCGCGGCGCCGGTTGTGGCAGCACCGTCGACGCCTGGTTCGGGATTCCAGTATCTCTACGGCTCGGGCGAGGCGGGCGCGCTGTCGATCCAGGCGTTCCGGGCATTGCTCGACCATGTCGCCGTGCAAGTGAAGGCGCGGCCGAAGGACAGCGTGGTGCTGGCCGACGACACGACGCTCGATGCGCCGGCCTTCGTGCCGTGCGGCGACAAGCCGCTGGCTGCGGTGTTCGATGTCGATGAGACTTTGGTGCTCAATCTCGGCTTCGAGGAAAAGGACGCCCGGCGCGGTGGCGGTGCTTTCGACAGCGCGATGTGGGATCGTTGGGAGAAGACGGGCGCCGGATCGGTCGCGCCCGTTCCCGGTGCGGTCTTCACGGTCGATGCGCTGCGGGCGCAGGGCGTTGCCGTGATCTTCAACACCAATCGTGCCGCGGCCAACGCCGCGGGTACGGTGGCGGCGATCAAGGCGGCTGGACTGGGGAACGCCGTTCATGGCGAGACCCTGTTCCTGTCGGGCGACGATGCGACCGGATCGCGCAAGGATGGCCGTCGCCGGACGATCGCCGCGCGCTACTGCGTGATTGCGCTGGGCGGCGACCAGCTTGGCGACTTTTCGGACCTGTTCAACGCGATCAAGTCCGTGTCCGACCGCCGGCTGGCGGCGACGCGTGGACGCATGGCGCAAATGTGGGGTGCGGGCTGGTTCGCCTTGCCCAATCCCGTTTACGGAAGCGGCCTGAAGGGCGGCTTCGACGACATATTCCCTGCGGACAAGAGGTGGGTCGATCCCGCCGAAAAGGAGAAGTGAGAATGGCCTGGACCCGTGACGAAATGGCCGCGCGCGCCGCGAAGGAGCTGAAGGACGGCTATTATGTCAATCTCGGCATCGGCATCCCGACCCTGGTCGCGAACCACATCCCCGATGGCGTGGAAGTGACGCTGCAGTCGGAGAACGGCATGCTCGGCATCGGGCCGTTCCCCTTTGACGACGAAGTCGATCCCGACCTGATCAATGCCGGCAAGCAGACGATCAGCGAACTGCCATCGTCGGTCTATTTCTCGTCTTCGGACAGTTTTGCGATGATCCGCGGCGGCCATATCGACCTGACCGTGCTCGGTGCGATGGAGATCTCCCAGACCGGCGACATCGCCAACTGGATGATCCCGGGCAAGATGATCAAGGGCATGGGCGGCGCGATGGATCTGGTCGCGGGCGTCAAGAAGATCATCGTCGTGATGGAGCATAATTCCAAGGCGGGCGATCCCAAGTTCATCCCGGAATGCACGCTGCCGCTGACCGGCAAGAATGTCGTCGACATGATCGTCACCGATCTGGCGGTGTTCCAGCGCCCCGATCATGATAGCCCGTTCAAGCTGATCGAACTGGCGCCTGGCGTGACCGCCGAGGAAGTGGCCGCGAAGACCACCGCAAACTACGTGCAGTAAAAGAGCGCGCCGGGTTCCGCCTGGGCGGTGATATGGTTAGGAGAGCGCCATGCGTATTCTCCTGACCGGATCGTCGGGCTGGCTCGGCCGCTTCCTCGCGCCCCGGCTGCGTGCGGCGGGGCATCGGGTGACCGGCCTGGACGTCGCGCCCGGCGCGGATACCGACATTATCGGCTCGGTCGCGGACCGCGCGACCGTCGACCGTGCCTTTGCCGATCATGGCATCGAGGCGGTGATCCATGGCGGCGCGCTGCACAAGCCCGATATCGTCCGCTATCCCGCCCAGGCCTTTGTCGACGTCAATGTGACCGGCACGCTCAACCTGCTCGAGGCCGCGGTCGCGGCGGGCAATGATCGTTTCGTCTTCACCTCCACCACCTCGCTGATGATCTCGGCCTCGATCCGGGCGGGCAGGGGCGGCGGCGCGCGCGAAGCGGCGTGGCTGACCGAGGAGACGGCGCCGCTGCTGCCGCGCAACATCTATGGCGTCACCAAGCTGTCCGCCGAGCATCTCTGCCGCCTCCATCATCTGGAGCATGGGCTGAATATCGTCGTGCTGCGCACCGGCCGCTTCTTTCCCGAAGACGACGATATGGCGCATGAGATCGCGGAGAACGGCCCCAACACCAAGGCGAACGAATTCCTCAATCGCCGGCTGACCGTCGAGGATGCCGCCGAGGCGCATGTCGCGGCGCTAGACCGGGCACCGTCGCTGGGCTTCGAGAGTTTCATCGTGGCGGCGCCGACGCCTTTCCGTCACAGCGACTGCGCCGCGCTGATCGCCGACGCGCCCTCGGTCGTTGCGCGTTATTTCCCCGAGGCGGCCGGGCTTTACGCCGCGCGCGGCTGGATGCTGCCGGCGCATATCGATCGCGTCTACGCGGCGGAGAAGGCGGAACGGCTGCTGGGCTTCCGCTGCCGGACCGACTTCGCCGCGATCCTGGCCGCGCTGGCGGACGGAGCACCGCTACCCTTCGCTCACGATCCCGACTATCTGTCCCCGAAGGAGCCGGCATGCGCTACACGCTGATCACCGCGAACCGCAATTATTCGAGCTGGTCGCTCAGGCCCTGGCTGCTGATGCGCATGCTCGGCCTCGCGTTCGAGGATCGGATCGAACCCTTCACCAAGCCCGACAATTACGAGGAATTCCGGCTTTTCTCACCGACCGGGCAAGTGCCCGTGCTGATCGACGGTGACCGCACGATCTGGGATTCGTTCGGCATCGCGCTCTACCTGGCCGAGCGGCATGACGGCGTCTGGCCCGCCGACGAGGCCGCGCGCGCCTGGGCGATGTGCGCCACGGCGGAGATGCATGGCGGATTCGGCGCACTGCGCAACGACTGCACGATGAATGTCGGCGTCCGTGTGATTCCCAAGCCGATAAGTGCCGCACTCACGCGCAACGTCGCAAGGATCGCGGAACTGTGGGCGGAGGGGCTGGAGCGTTTCGGCGGGCCTTGGCTTGCCGGCGACGCCTTCACCGCGGTCGATGCCTTTTTTGCGCCGGTCGCCTATCGCGTGCGGACCTATGGCCTTGACGTCGGGGCGGCGGGCCGTGCCTGGGTCGATCATATCATCGCTCTGCCCGCCATGCAGGATTGGGAAACGCAGGCGCTTTCCGAAGGCTGGCGTGAGGAAGGTCATGAGGCAGAACTGGCCGCCTGCGGCGCGATCGTTGCGGATCATCGGGCGCAGGCATGATCGTGCCCGGCCGCAAATCGCTGGGGGATGCCGCGCTCGGCGCGCTTGAAGCCGAATTGCTCAACGAGAAGGTCGAGGCGCTCGGCCGTGCCGGCCGTGCCGCCCAGGAGGCGTTGCGGGCGCTTGCCGAATTCGATGGAGAAGCAAGCGAGCGCGAGGCCGCCCTCGACCATGCCGCAAGCAAGGTATGGAATTTCATGGTCCAGCGCGAACTGTGCGGCTTCGCCAATCCCGCTGCGGTGATCGCGGATCTGGAGGTTCCCGGGGAAGTGGTCGCGCGGCTCGGCATTGCACCGCGACGGAGCACCCTATAGCATCGCCACGCAATCCGGGGGGAGAGCGACATGGCGACGATGGCCGGCAAGCCGCGCGGGGGAATGACCGCGGAGCGACGTTTCTTCACGATCATGGCCGCGATCGTGCTGGTCTCGACCTTTATCGGCTTCATGCCGAGCTATTATCTTCGCGGCATCGCCACGCCCTATTTCCCCTTCCCGCCGATGACGCCGCTGGTGCACGTCCATGGCCTGGTCTTTTCGGCCTGGGTGATGCTGTTCATGGTCCAGACCTCGCTGGTCGCGGCGGGGCGCGTCGATATCCATCGGCGGCTCGGCATGCTCGGCATGGGCCTGGTCGCGTTGATGATCCCGCTGGGCATCTGGGTGGGGCTGGCGGGCGTCGGCCGACCGACGGCGCCGCCGGGGATCGATCCGCTGTCCTGGGCGGCGATGCCGCTGATGGACGTGCCGGTCTTTGGTGGATTGATCATCACCGCGCTCGTCAAGCGCGGCAATCCGCAGGTGCACAAAAGGCTGATGCTGATCGCCATGGTCAACATGCTGCAGCCCTCGATGGGGCGAATGCCGTTTCCGATACCCACGATCGGCGTGTTCCTGCCGATCCTGTTCCTGCTGCCGCTGTTCGTCTGGGACTGGAAAACGCGCGGTCGTATCCACCCGGCGACGCTCTGGGGCAGCCTGATCGTCGTGACGGTCATGATCGCCCGGCCGATGATCTGGACGACGCAGCCCTGGATGGATTTCGTCCGCTGGGCGTCCGCTTTCGCAACTTGACGCGCATAAAGCGCCGAACCGAGTCGAATGCGCGGTGAAACGCAGCATGGGCGGGTCGGATGGTCTTATGTTGCGCTTGGCAAGTCTGTGGATAAGCGCTTAGGATTCAAGCTTCTGATAGAGCCGCAAAGGGCCAGGGTGTCGCTTGAATGATAGGAAGGCCGCCGGGGGGCGCCGCGTGAGATACGGATTGCCGCTCGTGATCGCCGCTGTCGCGTGCGGCGCGGCATACAGCTTCGTCAATGCCGGGCCGACCAGCGCGGCGGACGGTGCGGATGCGGTTCCGGCGTCCTTTTCATACACATCGGCGCTCGCGCCCGCTGCCGCGGTCATCTCGGGGCCCCAGCGCATCGATTATCGCCGTCTCGACGAACGGCTGACTCGCCTGGCCGGCGACAAGGACATGGTCGGGCTGGCGGTGGCGATCGTCGAGAATGGCCAGATCCGCTTCGTGAAGGGCTATGGCGTTACCCAGGCCGGCACCGCCGATCCGGTGACTCCGACCACGGTGTTCCGCTGGGCTTCGCTGTCCAAGGGAGTCGCCGGCACGCTGGTGGCCGAACTGGCGCGCGAAGGGCGCTTGTCGCTCGATACGCCGATCTCCCAGTTCCGCACCACGCTGCGCCTGCCCGGCGGCAGCGAGGATCGGGTAACGGTGCGCGACGTGCTGTCGCAACGCACCGGTGTCGTCCGCAATGCCTATGACGAAAAGCTTGAAGAGGGGCAGGACCCCGCGCTGATCCGCGCGTCGCTTGCCAACCTGCCGGCTTTCTGTGCGCCCGGCCAATGCTACACCTATCAGAATGTCGCCTTCGACACCGCGAGCGAGGTCGTTCAGCGCGTCACCGGCCGGCCTTATGGCGATGTCGTGCGTGAGAAATTGTTCCTGCCGCTCGGCATGACCAATGCCAGTGTCGGGCGGGCCGGGCTCGAGGGCGCGGCAAGCTGGGCACGCCCGCACCGCAGCCGCGGACAGATGCTCCAGACCAAGGACGCCTATTACCGGATTCCGGCGGCAGGCGGGGTCAATTCATCGATCTTCGATCTTGCCAAATGGATGCGCGCGCAGATGGGCGGTGCCGCCGCCGTGCTGCCCGTGGCGCTGCTCGACGAGATTCACGCGCCTTTGGTCGCGACGCCGCCGCATGGGCCGCGCGGTGAGGCCGATCGTGCGCTCGACGCCCATGCCTATGGCCTGGGCTGGCGCGATTTCGCCTATGCCGGCCACCGCCAGGTCGGCCATCGTGGCGCGGTCGACGGATATCGCTCGCTGATCCTGTTCGATCCCGTCGAGCGCACCGGGATCGCGATGCTGTGGAATTCGCACAGCAGCAAGCCGGTCGGCCTGCAACTCGAAATGCTCGACATGCTCTATGGCCTGCCGCGGCACGAATGGATGAAGCTGGGCGACGAGCCGGCCCGAGCGGCCGTCACCGTCGCTTCGACGGCATCGGGGCGGACCGGCGGGGGCCGATGACCCGCCGATGATCCTGTGCATTGGCCATTTGCCCTCGCGGCGAACGGCGCTATGGCCTGGCGTATGACCCAAGCTCGCACTCTCTATGAAAAGATCTGGGATGCCCATGTCGTGGAGCGCCGCGATGATGGCACCTGCCTCATCTATATCGACCGGCATCTCGTCCATGAGGTGACGAGCCCGCAGGCGTTCGAGGGGCTTCGCGTCGCTGGTCGCCCGGTGCGCCGGCCCGATCTCACGCTTGCGGTGCCCGATCATAATCTGCCGACCACCGCGCGGCTCGATGCCGCGGGCAAGCGGCTGCCGATCGCCGACACGGAATCCGCGGGGCAGCTGGCTGCGCTGGAACGCAACACCGCCGAATTCGGCGTGCCCTATATCGACGCGGTCGCGGCGGAGCAGGGCATCGTCCATGTCGTCGGGCCGGAACAGGGCTTTACCCTGCCGGGCTGCACGCTCGTCTGCGGCGACAGCCATACTGCGGCGCACGGTGCGCTGGGCGCGCTGGCCTTCGGCATCGGCACCAGCGAGGTCGAGCATGTGCTCGCGACGCAGACATTGCTGCTGAAACGATCGAAATCGATGGAAATCCGTGTCGACGGCACGCTCGGTTTCGGTGTGAGCCCGAAGGACGTGATCCTGGCGATCGTCGGCCGGGTCGGGGCGGCGGGCGGAACGGGCTATGTCGTCGAATATACCGGCTCGGTGATCCGCGACATGTCGATCGAGGGGCGCCTGAGCATCTCCAACATGGCGATCGAGCATGGCGCACGTTCGGGCCTGATCGCGCCCGACGACAAGACCTTCGACTATCTCAAGGGCCGGCCGATGGCTCCCAAGGGCGCGGACTGGGATGCTGCGATCGCCTGGTGGAAGACGCTGCCGACCGATGAAGGCGCGCGCTACGATCATGTCGTGATCCTGGACGCGGCGGAGATCGCACCGAACGTCACCTGGGGGACCAGCCCGGAGGACGTCGTGGCGGTGACCGGCATCGTTCCCGATCCAGAGAGCTTCGCGGATGCATCCAAGCGCGAGGCGGCGCAGAAGTCGCTCGACTATATGGGCCTGTCCGCGGGTCAGCGGATGCAGGACGTCACGGTGGAGAATATCTTCATCGGCAGCTGCACCAACAGCCGGATCGAGGATCTGCGTGCGGCCGCCGCCATCGTGCGCGGCCGGCATATCGCGTCGGGCATCAAGCAGGCGCTGGTCGTCCCGGGATCGGGGCTGGTCAAGCGCCAGGCCGAACGTGAAGGACTCGATCGCGTCTTCAAGGAAGCGGGTTTCGAATGGCGCGAGCCGGGCTGTTCGGCGTGCCTCGGCATGAATCCGGACAAGGTGCCGGCCGGCGAGCGTTGCGCCTCGACCTCCAACCGCAACTTCATGGGGCGGCAGGGGCCGGGCGCGCGGACGCATCTGGTTTCGCCTGCAATGGCGGCGGCAGCGGCGGTCACGGGTCGTCTGACCGATGTGCGCGAGTTGATGGGCTGACGCCGATATGGCATCTGAACGGGCGGAGGCGGCATGCCGAAGCCCGTCGAACAGGGGACGGATGATGAAGCGCGTTATGATCTTGTTGTTCGGCGGTGCGCTGCTCAGCGGCATCGCCGCTTATGCCGCCATGGCGAAGACCGAACCGCGCAAGCCGATCGAGAAGGCATCCGCCGTTCCCGGGACACCGAACTGAACATGACACCAGTCTCCACGATCGAAGGGCGCGCCTATCCGCTGGGCCTGAAGAATGTCGATACCGACATGATCATCGCCGCCGCTTGGCTGAAGACGATCAGCCGCGCCGGGCTGGGCGAGGGCGCTTTTGCCGCGTTGCGCCGCGAGCCGGGCAATGTCTTCGACGATCCCGAATATGCCGGCGCGCCGATCCTGATCGCGGGCGACAATTTCGGCTGCGGCTCCAGTCGTGAGCACGCGGCATGGGCGATGCTCGATCGCGGCATCGTCGCGGTGATCGCGCCGAGCTTTTCCGACATCTTCTCCAGCAACGCCTTCAAGAACGGGATGCTGGCGGTGGTGCTGCCGCAGGATGCGATCGATCGCCTGATCGAAGTCGCGAAGACCGATCCGATCCATATCGATCTCGACAGCCAGACGGTGACGACGCCGTTCCAGGATCGCTTCGCGTTCGAGATCGACCCGTTCCGCAAACATTGCCTCAGCAACGGGCTCGACGAGATCGGCCTGACGCTGGCCATGGATGCCAATATATCAGCGTTCGAACATCGTGTTGCGGCGGAGCGGCCCTGGGTCGCCGGGGCGGTCGCGGCATGAAGGCCCTGCTCTCGACCGCGGTCGGCGGTCCCGAAACGCTGGTCGTCGACGAGGTCGCCGATCCGGTCGCTGGGCCCGGTCAGCTTCTGGTCTCGGTGCGTGCCTGCGCGGTCAACTATCCCGACGTCCTGATCATCGAGGACAAATATCAGTTCAAGCCGCCACGGCCCTTTTCGCCGGGTGGCGAGATTGCCGGCGTGGTCGAGGCGGTCGGTGACGGCGTCACCGGCTGGGCGCCGGGCGATCGCGTGATGGCGGTCTGCGGCTCGGGCGGCATGGCGGAGAAGGTCGCGATTGCCGCCGCCAGCGCCTATCGGTTGCCTGAGGGGCGCAATTTCGTCGACGCGTCCGCGCTGCTGCTGACCTATGCCACCACCATCCATGCGCTGAGCGATCGTGGCCGCCTGAAGGAAGGCGAGACCCTGCTCGTGCTGGGGGCCGCCGGCGGTGTCGGCCTGGCGGCGGTCGAACTGGGCAAGGCATTTGGCGCGCGCGTCGTCGCGGCGGTGTCGAGCGAGGAAAAGGCCGCGGCGGCGAAGCGTGCCGGCGCTGACGACACGTTGGTCTATGGCCGAGGCCCGTTCGACCGCGAGGCTTCCAAGGCGCTGGCCGACGCTTTCAAGGCGAAGGTGGGTCCCAATGGCGCCGACGTGATCTACGATGCGGTCGGCGGCGATTATTGCGAACCGGCATTGCGGTCGATCGCCTGGGAAGGCCGTTATCTGGTCGTCGGTTTCCCGGCGGGCATTCCGAAACTGCCGCTCAACCTGACTCTGCTCAAGAGCTGCGATGTGTGCGGCGTTTTCTGGGGCGCATTCGCCGCACGCGATCCGCGTGCGAATCAGGCGCATGTCGCGCGGTTGCTGCGGCTTTTGGACAGCGGCCAGATTTCGCCGCGCGTCACCGCCACCTACCCGCTGGAACAGGGCGGTGAGGCGATCGCGCGCATGGCCGCACGCGACGTGATCGGCAAGGTGGTCGTCACCATCGCCGATTGAGGCGTACGATCGGCGACGCCGGTTGCATTCCCCCGCGAATCTATCGGTGCGCCGCCCGTTGCGGTTGCGGCTCGTCGCTCCTATGTCCCAATCGATAGCCCATAGGCCATGCAAGGATCTCCCATGACGACTTTCGACGATCGCGAACGCGCCTTCGAGACCAAGTTCGCCCGCGACGAGGAAATGATGTTCCGCGTCACCGCGCGGCGCAATCGCCTGGTGGGCCAATGGGCGGCCGAAAAAATGGGCCTGACTCCCGAGGAAACCGACGCTTATGCCAAGGCGGTGGTCCAGGCCGATTTCGAGGAAGCCGGCGATGAGGACGTCATCCGCAAGCTGCTCGGTGACCTGACCTCGGCGGGCGTCGAGATCGACGATGCCGGCGTGCGCACCGCGCTGGCGGACAAGACGGTCGAGGCGCGTCGCCAGTTGATGGAATCGCAGTAATCATGCCGATGGCGGCTGAAGATATCGAGGCGATGATCGTGGCCGCGATCCCCGACGCCAGCGTCGAGATCACCGATCTCGCCGGCGACGGCGATCATTATGCCGCGCGCGTGGTGAGCGCCAGCTTTCGGGGCGTGCCCCGGGTGAAACAGCATCAGGCGGTCTATGCCGCGCTGGGCGGCCGGATGGGTGGGGTGCTGCACGCATTGCAGCTCACCACCGTGGCGCCCGATTGAGGAGTATGGAAATGACCGAAGACACGCGCGCGCGCATCGACGCACTGGTGAAATCCCACCCGGTGCTGCTGTTCATGAAGGGGACCCCTCTGTTCCCACAATGCGGCTTTTCCAGCCGCGCGATCGCGATTCTCGACCATATCGGCGTCGAGTATGAAACGGTCGATGTGCTGCAGGATCAGGGCATCCGCCAGGGCATCAAGGATTATTCGGACTGGCCGACCATCCCCCAGCTCTATGTGAATGGCGAGTTCCTGGGCGGATCGGACATCATGATGGAGATGTACGAGGCCGGCGAACTCCATGCGCTGTTCGCGGACAAGGACCAGGCGGCGGCGGGGTAAGGCACCTCTCCGCTGTCATTCCCGCGAATGCGGGAATGACACGGGTTGTCCTGCCTAAAGCCCCAGTTTCCGGCTGTTGAGCGCGGCCATGGCGCGGGGATTGCCCTTGGCGGCCGAGGCGCGGAACCATTTGACCGCTTCGTCCTCGTTCTTTTCGACACCCTGGCCACCCGCATAGCAGATCGCCAGATTGTACATTGCACCGGCGTGGCCGCGATCGGCGGCGCGGCGGAACCAGCGTGCGGCCTCGGCACGATCCTCGGCGATGCCGCGACCGTTATAATAGCTGTTGCCGACATTGAGCATCGCGCCCGAATTGCCGCGCTCGGCAACCTTGCGATACCAGCGCAGCCCCTCCGCTTCGTCCTTGGGAACGCCGCGCCCGTCGGAATATTTGGCGCCGAGATAGAACATCGCGGCGGGATCGCCGCCTTCGGCACGGGGCAGCAGGATCTGGACGGGCGAGTCCACCGAAAACGCGCCGGCTTTCCTCGCAACGGGTTGGGGGGCGTCGTCCTGCGCGGACGCAGGCGACGGTACCGCCATGGCGGCGAGAATCAGGATCGGGATGTGCCGGGTCATCGAAGCTCCGGCTCGATTGAAGACGCGCGCCGGCGCGCTGTCAATCGGGATGGAGGCGCCGCGGCGTCGAGACCAGTGCGACCAGCGGCATGACCGAGGCGAAGGCGAGAACGCCCACCAGCGCGCCGATCAGCGGATCGCCCACCGCATCACCGAACAGGAATGCGAACAGCGCGGTCGTGACCAGTGCGACGATCATGCCGCTCTGCGATTTGATCATGTTCATGGCCGAATCGCCTTCATGATATGGGCTGCCAGCGCCGCGAGCTGTGCGCGCGTATAGCCGGCCGAAAGGAAGCCCTTATGTTCGTCGGCGCTGGTCTCGCCGCGGCCGATGCGCAGCAGCACGGCCATGCGGCGTAGCGCCTCGAGCCGCGGATCGGCGAGCCGATTCGGGCGGCGGACCTTGAAAAAGGATTCAAGGGCGCGGCGAAGCCGGCCGGGCGTTTCGAGGCTGGCGGCGCTATCGCTGCGCGCCAATGCGATCACCGCCCATTCGCTGCCCCTGAAAATCGCCTGCGATGCCGTGCCGGCGAAGCTGGGGGAGAGGCGGGTTTCCGCAAGGTCGAGATAAGCCATGATCCAAGGTCCTGTTGCCGATCGGCCCGGCCGGAAAAGGGGGAAACCGGCCGGGCCTCTTGGGGGCGCTCCCTTGATAGCGCCGCTCCGATTGTTTCTGTAGATACTGAGTTGGATACTTACCGTTTCAGATTTTGAACTGATCTCTGTGCGGTACCAGGATCAGCGCTCGTCATCATGTGTATTGCAGTATTAATACGGTGATGCTGAATCGTCAAGCGACGGGAGCGAGGGGTTTTGGCGCCGCGCCAGAGCGCGCCTATAGGGAGCGTCGAATCAGCTTGCGCTCGGGAGCCACCATCCATGAAATTCTTCGTCGATACCGCCGACACCAAGGACATTGCCGATCTGGCCGCGACCGGCCTGCTCGACGGCGTGACCACCAATCCTTCGCTGATCCACAAGGCGGGTCGCGATTTCCTGGAGGTGGTGAAGGAGATCTGCGGGATCGTGCCCGGCCCGGTTTCGGCCGAAGTGGTCGCGCTCGATCATGAGACGATGATGAAAGAGGCCGAGATCCTCCGCAAGATCGCCGACAATGTCGCGGTGAAGGTGCCGCTGACGATCGACGGACTCAAGACCTGCAAGGCGCTGACCGGCGAAGGCACGATGGTCAATGTGACGCTTTGCTTCTCAGCCAATCAGGCACTGCTCGCGGCCAAGGCCGGCGCAACCTTCATCTCGCCCTTTGTCGGTCGTCATGACGATGTCGGTTATCCCGGCATGGAACTGATCGCCGATATCCGCCTGATCTACGACAATTACGATTTCGACACCGAGATCCTCGTCGCGAGCGTGCGCAATCCGATCCATGTGCTGGAAGCCGCGAAGATCGGCGCCGACGTGATGACCGCGCCGCCCGCGGTGATCCGCCAGCTGTTCAACCATCCGCTGACCGACAAGGGGATCGAGGGTTTCATGGCCGATTGGGCGAAGACCGGTCAGAAGATCGGCTGATTCCAATCTCCGCCACCGTCATTGCGAGCGGAGCGAATCAATCCAGTGATGCATCAACCGATGGATTGCTTCGTCGCTACGCTCCTCGCAATGACAAAGCGGAGTGTCGTTTGGTACCAACTTCAGGGTGACGTCCCTGCACGCAACGGGCATTGAGTGCATGTGGATCAGCATGCACTCATCCCGCGATGGCGCGACCATCTGACGCATGGGCGCCGGCGCTCGGCACATACGGTGCGTGCCTATGTCGCGACCGCCGAACGGCTGGTCGCCTTTCTCCAGGATCATCGCGGCGCGGCCGTCGACGCGGCCATGCTCGCATCGGTCGAAGCCGCCGATCTCCGCGCTTTCCTGGCGTTGCGCCGCGGCGACGGCATCGGCAACGCATCCGCCGCGCGAGAGCTGTCGGCGGTACGGGGCTTTCTGGCATTTGTCGTGGGCGAGGGCGGCGCCGCGCCGCGGCTGAAGGGACCGCGCGTGAAGCGCGGCGTGCCCAGGCCGATCTCCCCCGACGAGGCGGTCGCGTTGGCCGAGGATGTCGCGGGCCAGGCGCGGGCGCCATGGATCAGCGCACGCGACTGGGCGGTGCTGATGCTGCTCTACGGCGCCGGCCTGCGCATCGGCGAGGCGATGGCTTTGACCGGCGCGGTGCTTCCGCTCGGCGAGACGCTGAGCGTCACCGGCAAGCGCGACAAGACCCGGATCGTGCCGCTGCTGCCGCAGGTCCGCGCTGCGATCGAAGAGTATCTGGCGCTTTCGCCGCATGCGATGACGAAGGACCAGCCGCTGTTCCGCGGCGCGCGGGGCGGGCCGCTGTCGCCGGCGCTTGTGCGCCGCGCCGTTCAGGGCGCGCGGGGGCGGCTCGGCCTGTCCGAACGCACCACGCCGCATGCGCTCAGGCACAGCTTCGCCACGCATCTGCTCGGTCGCGGCGTGGATCTGCGCGCGTTGCAGGAATTGCTCGGCCATGCCAGCCTGAGCTCGACCCAGATCTATACCGCGGTCGATGCGGCGCATCTGATGGATGTCTATCGCAACGCCCATCCGCGGGCCTGAGCGGTGCAGAGGGCTGGATCCGAGCGCTTTAACCCTTGGGCCGCCAGAAGATCACCCGCCAGATATAGGCGGCGATGATCAGCACGATCACCGTGGTCGAAACCGGCCCCACGAAATCGTCGACCTTTTCGACATTGCGGCCGAGCATCCAGCCCGAGACCGCGAGCAGGCTGGTCCAGCCGGCGGTGCCGATCGTCGACCAGATGACGAATGTCGACAGCCGCATGTGCAGCAATCCGGCGGGAATCGAGATCAGCGAGCGCAGCGTGGGCAGCATCCGCGCGAAGAAGACGAAGGCCGATCCATATTTGCCGAACAGTTTCTCGGCGCGCTCGACCTCGTGCCAGTCGATGGTCAGCCAGCGGCCGAACCGCTCGATGAACGGGCGAAAGCGCTCGACGCCGATCACGCGCGCGGCGAGATACCAGAAATAATTGCCCAGCATGGCGCCCGCCGTGCCGCTGGCGATGACCAGGCCGAGCGACATCTCGCCCTTCGCGGCGTAGACCCCGGCGATCGGCATGATGACTTCCGACGGGATTGGCGGAAACATCGTCTCCAGGAACATGAGGAAACCGACGCCGAGATAGCCCGACTGGTCGATGAGATTGACGATCCAGTCCGACATCAGGCTTTTTCTGCGACTTTCTTTTCGATCGCATCCCAGATCATCGCGCCGGTATCGGTGCCGTTGAAGCGATCGATCGCGACGATGCCGGTCGGGCTGGTCACGTTGATCTCGGTCAGCCATTCGCCGCCGATCACGTCGATGCCGACGAACAACAGGCCGCGCCGCTTGAGTTCGGGGCCCAGCACCGCGCAGATCTCGGTTTCGGTCGCGGTCAGCTCGGTCTTCGCGGCCGAGCCGCCGACCGCCAGGTTGGAACGGATCTCACCTTCGCCGGGGATGCGGTTGACCGCGCCGGCGACTTCGCCGTCGACCAGGACGATGCGCTTGTCGCCCTTCGTCACCGCCGGGATGAACGCCTGGATCATGTGCGGCTCGCGATAGGCGGTGTTGAACACCTCGATCAGCGAAGCCAGGTTGGCGCCGTCACTGCCGACCTTGAAGATCGCCTTGCCGCCATTGCCGTGGAGCGGCTTGACGACGATCTCGCCATGTTCGGCCAGGAAGGCGCGGGCCTCGTCGAGCGAGCGCGTCACCAAAGTCGGCGGCATGAACTGGGCATAATCGAGCACGAAGACCTTTTCGGGCGCATTGCGGACCGACGCGGGATCGTTGACGATCAGCGTGCGGTCGCTGATCCGCTCGAGTAGATGGGTCGCGGTGATATAACCCAGGTCGAACGGTGGATCCTGACGCATCAGCACCACGTCGATCTGCTCGCCCAGGTCGATCGATTCGGCGGGGCCGAAGTCGAAATGATCGCCGGCGACGCGCTGCACCGTCACGGGATGCGCGCGCGCCCAGACCCGCCCGGCGGAATAGCTGAGGTCGGATGCGTCATAATGCCACATCCGGTGTCCGCGCGCCTGCGCAGAAAGCATGATCGCGAAGGTCGAATCCCCCGCGATGTTGATGGTCTCCATCGGGTCCATCTGGACGGCGACATTGAGGGTCATGCTTGTGCTCCGCCTGCGGGTTGCGGCGCTTTAGGCGAGAGTGACGAGGCTGTCACCCGTGCCAGGCATTGACGATGTGACGCGGGTATCGCCACGGCGCGAGCAGGATCACGTCGATGCGGATATCTTCTCCGCGCGCCGCATAGCGCGGTGCCAGCGCATTGGCGGCCGCGGCGACGCGCGACAGCCTTTGCCGGTCTATCGACAAGTCGAGCGCCAGATCGGTCGCGCGCGCCTTCACTTCGACAAAGGCGACGATACGCCCCCGTTTCGCGATCAGATCGACTTCGCCCATGCGTGTCCGCACGCGGCTGGCGAGGATGCGCCAGCCGTGAAAGCGGAGCCACCAGGCCGCGAGCGATTCGGCTGTCCGTCCGCGCCGCTCGGCCGTGCGGCGCGTCACCCATTGCCTTTCATCGCCATGGCCCGGGCATAGATCGCCTTGCGGTCCAGCCCGAATGCCTTGGCGACTTCACCCGCCGCCTTGGCGGGGGGCAGGCGCGTCAGCGCTTCGGCCAGTGCCGCATCGGCATCGGCGGCGGCGGGCGGCGGCGCTTCGCCGGGTGGTGCGACGACGATGACGATCTCACCCTTGGGCGGATGCTCGGCATAGCGCGTCGCGAGCGCAGAGAGGGTGTCGGTCACGCATTCCTCGAAACGCTTGCTGATCTCGCGCGCCACCCCGGCTTCGCGATCGCCGAGTCCTTCGGCCAGCGCGGCCAGCGTGACCGAGAGGCGCGGGCCCGATTCGTAAAGCAGCAGCGTCGCGCGCACCCCGGCCACTTCGGCGATCGCGTCGGCACGCGCCTTGGCCTTGTTCGGCAGGAAACCGATGAACAGGAAGCGATCGGTGGGCAGCCCGGCCAGCGTCAGCGCCGCGATCGCGGCCGACGGCCCCGGGATCGTCGTGATCGCAATGCCCGCCGCACGCGCGTCGCGCACCAGCTTGTATCCGGGGTCGGAGATCAGCGGCGTACCTGCATCGCTGACCAGCGCGATCGATTCGGTGATCATGCGCGCGATCAATCCCTCGCGGACATGCGGCGCGCTATGGTCGTGATAGGGAATCATCTGGCGCTTCACGCCGAGATGATTGAGCAATTTGGCGGTTACCCTGCTGTCTTCGCACGCGATTGCGTCCGCCGACGACAGGATCGCGCCTGCGCGTGGCGAAAGATCGGACAGATTGCCGATTGGGGTGGCGACGATGTAGAGACCGGGCGAAAGTTTTGCGTTCATCGGAGGGTGTCATGGCAGAGGCAGGGCGTAGGCCGCAACCGGCGGGAAGAATGCGGTGGCGCCTTGGGGTGCTTATGGCGGCGATGCTGGTCGCGGGGTGTCAGACGATCGTGCCCCGTGGCGACAAGCCGCCGACCCAGGGGCCGGACCGCCCACCCCAGGTGGATACGCCGATCACGCCCGGCCTGCCCGACGATCAGGAACGGCATCGCATCGCGTTGCTGGTGCCGATGACCGGCACCAATGCTGCGGTCGGCCAGTCGATCGCCAACGCCGCCAATCTCGCCGTGCTCGACACCGGCGGTCAGCGCATCCGCATCACCATGTACGATACCGCGCTGGGCGCGGCGGCGGCGGCGCAGAAAGCGGTTGCCGAGGGCAATCGCGTGATCCTGGGGCCGCTGCTCAGCGAGGATGTGGCCGCGGTCGCGCCGGTCGCGCGCCGTGCCAATGTGCCGCTGCTCAGCTTTTCCAACGACGCGACCGTCGCGGGCAATGGCGTCTATCTGCTCGGTTACAGCCCGGCACAGGCGATCGAGCGTGTCGTCGGCCATGCCCGTTCGCGCGGCGTGACCAGCTTTGCCGGCCTGATGCCCAATGGCGTCTATGGCCAGCGTGCGTCGACGGCCTTCATCCGCGCCGTCGAGGGCGCGGGCGGGCGCGTGGTCGGCATGCAGAATTACGACCGGTCGCAGCGTTCGATCGCGGCGGCGGTCACCCGGCTCAGCCAGACCAGTTCCTATGATGCGTTGCTGGTCGCCGACAGCGGCGGCGTGGCGCTTCAGGTTGCGCCGCTGGTGCGCAAGGGCAGCGGGCCGTCCGCCCGTTTCCTGGGAACCGAGCTGTGGAACACCGAACCGTCGCTGGCGACCGGCCCGGCGCTGCGTGGCGCCTGGTTCGCCAGCGTGTCCAACGGGCTCTACAACCAACTCGCCGCCAAATATCGTGCGCGTTACGGCAAGGCGCCCTACCGTCTGTCCAGCCTGGGCTATGACGCGGTGCTGCTGGTGACGCGGGTGGCGCGCGACTGGCGGCCGGGAACGGCCTTCCCGGCGCGCGCATTGGCCGATCAGGGCGGTTTTTCGGGCATCGACGGCGCGTTCCGGTTCGGTCGCGACGGCATTGCCGAACGGTCGCTCGAAGTGCAGCAGGTCGATGCCGGCAAATTTACGACGGTCAGCCCGGCGCCGGCACGCTTCGCGGAGTAGGAACAAGTTCCTCCCTGAAGGGGAGGGGGACCATGCCGCCAGGCATGGTGGAGGGGTGCGCCGCGAAGCGGCGACTGCGTCGCCCAACCCCTCCACCAGCCTTTGGCTGGTCCCCCTCCTCTTCGGGGAGGATTATACTGTTACGATTTCGGCGAGTATCCGGTCGAGCACGGGCATGCCCGTGTCGGTGACGGTCAGCCGGCTGCCGTCCGTCCTCAGCAGGCCCTGCGCCGACAAATGCGCGACCGCGTTGCCGTCCACCAGCGCGCTCCGCGCGATGCCGCTCTGCGCGGCGATGCGGGCAAGGTCGACGCCTTCGGCCAGTCTCAGTCCCATCAGCAGCGCCTCCGCGGCGCGCTCGGCCGCGACGAGCGGCGTCTCGCTCTCGGTGCCGTGGCCGTTCCGTTCGACCGCCGACATCCAATTCTCCGGCTTCTTGCGCCGGATCGTCGCAAGGCCGTTGCGGCGCCCATGCGCGCCGGGGCCGACACCGGCATAGTCGCCATAGCGCCAATAGGTCAGATTGTGCCGGCTCTCCGAACCTGATCGGGCATGGTTGGAGATCTCATAGGCCGGCAGCCCTGCATCGGCGGTCAGCGCACGCGTCGCCTCGAACAGGTCGGCGCCGAGATCGGGATCGACCGGATCGAGCCGGCCCTGGGCGGCCAAAGTCGCGAAGCGCGTGCCGGGTTCGATGGTGAGCTGGTAGAGCGAGAGATGTTCGGTGCCGAAGCTGAGCGCGCGGGTCAGTTCGGCCTCCCAATCGCCAAGCGACTGGCCCGGCCGGGCATAAATCAGGTCGAAGCTGACGCGTGCGAACGCCGCCTGTGCGGTGTCGAGTGCGGCCAGCCCCTCGGCGACGCCATGGGCGCGGCCGAGAAAGACGAGGGCTTCGTCGTCGAGCGCCTGAAGGCCGAGCGAGACGCGATTGACTCCGGCCTGCGCCAGATCGCCGAAACGCGCCGCCTCGACCGAGGATGGATTGGCCTCCAGCGTGATCTCGATATCGTCCGCTACCGTCCAATGGCCGGCGGCCGCGTCGATCAGCGCGGCGACGGTATCGGGGGGCATCAATGACGGCGTGCCGCCGCCGAAGAAGATCGAGCCAAGCGTCCGGCCCGGCGTCAGCGCGGCTTCATGCGCAAGATCGGCCAGCAGCGCCGTGCGCCACGCC
>JASBTC010000452.1 GCA_030148625.1 Sphingobium sp.
AGGCGCTGCGAAGCTTCTGTAACGCTCTGTCGGCATGTCGGCGTACGGTGACACGAGATACACCCATCGTCTCTGCGACCTCCCGTTCAGTCAAACCCTCCACATGGATCAGAAGCAGCGCAGTCCGCTGCCTCTCGGACAGTTCCGCCAAAGCTCTTGGCAGGGCCGGTTCGACATGAGGGAGCTCCTTGGAATCGACCTCAGGAAACAAGACCCGTTTGCGCCGATAACGGCGAGACCGGGATTGACCGACCCGAAACAAGAAACCGACAGGATTCTCCATCTTTGAGACGCGTCCCCAGTTCTCCCATGCATATACGAGAGCATCCCGAGTCGCCTCCTCACCGATCTCAACGCCATCAAAACGGTAAGGCTCGCCTGCGTCATCCAGCGATGGAACGGCTCGGCATGGGTCGATGTCGGCGCAGAGCAAGTCGCCTCGTTCGCGACGGAAGTCCGCCTGGATGTGCCAACCGGCGTCTATTACACATGGATCAACGGGACCGGCGGCTATGACCCGACCGTCATTTCGGGGTTGAGCGGGCCGCAGAAGTTCCGCTTGCGCGCGCGCGTCTATAGCGGCTCCGGCAATATCTACCTTGAAGGCACGTTTTCGGCGAACGGTTCATGACCGGCCTTCGGATCCGATACTGGCGCGTCGTCGATGCCGATGGCGTATCGTTCGTCACGACGACGGGACGCAGTCGCCCGAAGCGCGCGAAAGGCTACCCCTGGCCCGTGCTGGTCGACCGGCTGCCCGGTAGCTTCGAAGATTTCGTTCGTGGTCGATGGGTGAAGAATATGGCGCGTGCGATCGATGCCGATCACCTCGCCAAGCATGGCCCCGACGCGATCGCGCGCGCGCATGCGATCAAGGCCGTCGAAGCTGGACTGATGCTTGCCGGTGCGAAAGTCGACGGGATGATCGCCGCGGAGGCGCGCGCACTCGGCGCCGATCCTGTCGCGCTTGCGCAGGCTGTCGCGGACAAGACGGCGGCGCTGATCGAGGCGGAAGTGGCTAGGCGGGTGGCGAAGGCGAACAATCGATCGGAGGATGCGGGGTGACCGATGATCCAAGCGACCTTCGCTTTCAGTTCGAGACGATCAAGCATTTGGCGGAGAGCACGCGTCAGCTCGCTTCGAACGTGTCGGCGTTGCAGACCACTGCGGCCGACATCGTCGAGCGGCTGGCGCGGATCGAGGCGAACGAAGTCAATTCACGGGTGAAGGCGCTCGAGCAAAAGGTCGAGGAACTGGAAGGCGAGCGCAACCAGCGTGTCGGGATGCAGCGCGTTATCGAATGGATCTTCAAATCCCCGTTGGTCGGATGGGTGATCGGCGCCGGCGCGACGATCTGGCTGATTCTCAGAAAGACATAAGTTCGAAATCCGAGCCGGCGGCTCTCAATGAAAGGCACGATGATGACGACGCTCGCTGATATTCAGCGGCGGGTCGGCGTGACTCCGGACGGCGTCTGGGGTCCGGCGACAGCCGCCGCCATATGGGCTGCGCTGCCCACCATGGCAGCACCCAAGGCGGTCGGCCCCCTGACCGTCCGCGTGCTCGGCGAAATCGTCTCGCACGAAGCGATCGTGCAGGAATGGTATAAGGACAGCGAGGGAATTGGCACCTGGGGCATCGGCGTCACGAATGCATCGGGCCACAATGTAGACGGCTATAGGGATAATCCACAGCCGGTCCGCAAGTGCCTGGAGATTTATCTATGGCTGCTTCGGACCCGGTATCTCCCGGACGTACAGAAGGCGTTCGCCGGCCGCGAACTGACCGAAGCCCAGATCGCCGCTGCCCTGTCGTTCCACTACAACACGGGAGCGATCCTTCGTGCGGATTGGGTCAAGAGCTGGATGAATGGCCGGCCGACCACCGCCAAAAGCGAGATCATGAACTGGAAGTCGCCGCCCTCGATTATCGAGCGGCGCGAGAAAGAGCGTGATCTGTTCTTCGGTGGTCAATGGTCGGGCGATGGGACCGCGTTGCTGATCCCCGTGAGGAAGCCGAGCTACACGCCGGACTGGAGCCGCGCCAAGCGGATCAACATCACATCGGATCTTGTGGCGATTGGCGGTGCGGCATGAACGAGGCCCGCTTTCGCGATCCCAGGTTCCTGATCGCCTATACCATCATTCTCGGCTTCGGCGCGGCCTATATCTACAACCCCAGCGAGACGATGAACGGGGCGCTGATCATGGCCTTCGCGTCGGCGTGGGGATATTATCTCGGATCGTCGAACAGCAGCAGCGCCGTCCGCGAGCAGGTCGGCAAGGCAATCGACCTGGCGCAGCAGATCGCGCCGCCAGCCCCTCCGCCTTCCCCAGACGTGATCCTCCGCCCCGGCGAGACCGCGCAGGCCCAAGACGCAGAAAAAGGAGACTGACATGGCATTCAACCGACTGACGGCGGCCAATGGCGCGAGCGCGTTCGGGACCGGCGGCGAACCTATCTCGCTCGCGGCTACCGATTTTACCGTGCCCGAAACCGCCAAGGGTGTCGTGGTGGTCGCAGCGGGCAATGTCGTGCTGCGGACGCTGAAAGGCGCTGCCGACATTACCATCACCGATGCCCCGGTGGGATGGATCCCGCCATGGCACTGCCTGGCAATCCGCAAGACCGGCACCACCGCGACACTGGCGACGATCGAGGGCTGAGCCCTCCCTCACCATTGCAACCGAAGGAGACGACCATGACGAGAATGCGCGCGAAGATGGTAATCCATCAGATCACCCAGAGCCCCACCACCGAAACCCTGAAGTTCGGAGCTGTCTCGGCCAAAAGCTATGGCGAAGACGGTGCGGATGAGGACAACACCTACGCCAAATTCTCGCCGTCCGCATCGCTGGAAATCACGATCGCCAATCCTGCGCTGCTCGGCGAGTTCAAGGCGGGTGACGCCTATTATGTGGACTTCACGCCAGCCGGCTGACGGCTGAGCACTCGGCGCGGGCGGAGGCTCGCGCCGATCCCATTTTCCTATCGATGACGGAGACGACCATGAAGCGACTGTTCGTCGCCATGGCGGCGCTGTGCCTGTGCGCATGCGCCGCCGTGCCGACCCCTCCCCCCTCGCCCGCCGCGATCGCCGACACCACCACGCTCGACGAGCAAGCCGCAAACGGGGTCGAGCTTGCCTATAAGGGCGCCCGCACGCTGATCGAGCCGCTGGTGGATATCGGAGTGATCCGGGGCGCCACGGCGGAGCGTTTCCGCATCCTCAATCGCAAGGCGTTCGACGCCGTGAAGGCGGTTCGCCTCGCTTACGAGACGGGCAACGCCAAGAGTTACGCCGCCGCCGCAGCGCTGGCGAGCACGGCGATTGCCGATCTCCTCTCCCTCGCGAATTCGGAGTGAAGCCGATGTTCAAGCTTGTCGATGTTCTGAAGCTGTTGCCGGTGATCGGGCCGATCGCAGCGGCGGCGCCCGAGTTCGAAGCGATCTTCGATCAGATCGTCGCGACCTTCGACAGCGATGCCGACCAGGCCACGCTGAAGGAAGCCCGCAAGGACCTGATCGCGGACAATGACGAAGGCTTCGCGCGGCTCGACGCGAAGCTGGCCGAAGCTGCCAAGCGGTAAGGAGATCCTATCATGGCGAACAATCTGACGAACTATGCCGAAGCGGCATTGCTCAAATGGGCAATGACCGATGAGGCCGTGACGCGCCCGACAGCATGGTATGTGGCGCTGTTTTCGACCGCGACTGACGATGCGGGCGGCGGCACCGAATTGACCGGCAGCGGCTATGCGCGCGAAGCCGTCGATTTCGGGGCGACGGGCGCCACCAGTGCGGGCGACGTGACGTTCGAAGCGTCGGGCGGCGACTGGCTGGAGGCGACGCATATGGCGATCTACGACGCCGCAAGCGCCGGCAATATGTGGTGGCACGGCCCCCTGGTCGCGGCCAAACAGATCGACGACGGAGACACGCTGACCTTCCCGGCCGGCGATATCGATCTCGCGCTCGATTAAGGCGCCGCCGCAATGGTGACCTGGACCACATTGCCGAATGGCGATCGGCGGGCGTTCGTCACGTCCGCCGATACTTCGCCGCTGGCCGTGCCCGCCGACTGGAACAATTCGGCCAATCTGGTCGAGTGCATCGGGGCGGGCACGCGGGGCGTAAACTTCGGGGCGGGCGGGCGCGGCGGCGCATACGCAAAAAAGGCCAATATCACGCTGACGCCCGGTGGCACAGCGGCATTCCAGGTGGTTGCCACTGGCGGCGCAAATGGCGGCACAGGAACGGATACCTGGTTCGTCGATGCGGCGACGGTCATGGCAAAGGCGCCGACCAATACCAATCAGGCACTTGCGACGGACTGCGTCGCCGACCTCGCATATAACGGCGGCGATCGTAGCGGTACGAACAAGGGTGGCGCAGGCGCGGCCGGACCGGGCGGCGCAGGGGCTGCCCCCAGTGGTGTCGATGGCGGCGCTGGCGGCGGCGGGTTGGGAGGTGCGGGTGGTGCGGGGTCGATCGCGTCTCCGCTCACGAATGCGCAGCCGGGGAGCCCCGGCACCGAATGGGGAACACACGGGTCGGGTGGCGGCGGTGGTGGTGGTGTCAACGCAGGAGGCACCGGAAATCCTCCGCCGGCATATCATGGCGCCGCGGGCGGCCAATATGGCGGCGGAGGCGGTGGTGGTGCCGGCAACCTTGCCCTTGGTGGTCAGGGTGGTGCGGGCGGCGGTGGTCTTATCGTCATCACATACACGCCCGGGCCGCGTGCGGAGTTTTCAGGCTCGGGCGCTCTTTCGGCCCGCGCCAGTCTCGGAACCGGGTCGGCGGCGTCGTTCTCCGGATCGGGAGCGGCATCGTCGATCGCGGTTCGGGGAAAGCGCGTTGCAGCCGCACTTCAAGGCGCGGGTGTCCAGTTCGCGCGTGCTCGCCGTACCGGCGGGGGCAGATCGAGTCTGGCCGGTGTCGGGTCGATCGTCGCCAGCATCCGGATCAGGGCGCTGGCCGAAGTTCGATTTGATGGCGCGGCGAGCCTTCAGGGCAGAGCGCGGGGCGCGCTCTTACTCGCCGCATCGTTCGGCGGTGACGGAAGCCTGACGGGCGCGGTCCTTTCAGGGGCGCTGATAGAGGCTTCGCTGTCCGGATCGGGCACGCTGACGCTGGCTGCCCGCAAGATACGGTTCGGGGCGGGAGCGTTCGGGGCCTCCGGCACGATCACGGCGCGCGCCGTGATCAACATCGTCGGCGCAACGACGCCGCCGGGGCGTCTCGCGGTTCTGGCGCCCGGATCAGCGGCGCGCCGAATGGCGGCCCTGCCCGTCAGTCGCGTCGCAGGACGCTTCGCAATTTTGGATGTCAGCCGTTCAGGCGGCCGAATTGCCGATCTTTAGGAGGGACGTGTGGCGATATCGACAAAGGCGGTGACCATCGACGATCCGATGGATCCCGATGAAATCCTTGACTGGGGCATTCCGTTCAAGCCGATTCTCGATGCCGGCGAAGCAATCGACGATGGCGACTGGACGCTGCAGGTCGGCGCGGAGGCGGCGGCACTGGGGTTCGAACTGATCGAGGGCGACCCCGACTGGCCGGATCCGACGCTGGTCAATGACGGCGAAGGCCATCCCACCATCATCCGGTTCTGGGCGCGCGTCGATCCCGCGTTTCTGGGAGATCCGGCATTTCAGGGCGAGGGCATCGCCTTGCCGATCGAGGGCACGATCTGGACGACATCCACCCCCCGCCGCAAGCGGCAACGCACGGTGCTGATCAAGGTAGTCGAGCAATGAGCAGGATCAACAATGGACGGCCGAGCAAGCTGGCGTTCGATTTCTTCACTGGCGATGTCCGCCTAATCGAGCGAGGGGGCCGCCTGGAGTTTGCGTTCGTGACGCGCCGCCCCCCGCCCGAGATCGACGCGAGAGGCACAGTCGATGGCGAAAGCCACCGGGTGGTGGCGGCTGCGCCAAGCAAGCTTGTCAACGGCATGATGCTGGTCACACTGGAGCCGGTTCAGTGAGGCTCGGGCTTGGCATCGGGCTTAATATGAATGGGCACTTGAAGCGCGCATGGCGGCCGGCTGATCTGGGCGCGAAGCTATTGGCGGACTGGGATGCCGAGAATGCGGCCAGCCTGAGCCTGTCCGGCTCGATCGTCACGTCATGGACCGACCGCAAGAACGGCTATGCCCTGAGCCAGTCGGTCAGCGGCAGCAAGCCGATGCTTGCCAATACGATCAATGGACGCGCGGCGATCGCCGGCGACGGCGTGGACGATCGTCTGGCGCTGGAGCCGGTGCCGGCGGCGCTGCTCGTTGCTCCGTTCGAAATCTGGCTGCTCGTCAATCAGCCTGCCCTACCGGCTGACGCGGTGGCGCGCGGCCTGTTCTATATCGGCGCAACTGGGTCTACCGGCCGAATTGCCATTTCCCGCAGCGTTGCGGCGGGCGTGAATCGCCTCGTTTCGACCGTGGGGAACGGGACCACCTTCGGCTCGATGACGTCGACTGCCGATTTCTCCGGCGTCGGTATCGTGCGTTTGGAGGTGGGGACAGCGAATTCCCGCCTCTCTTTCAACGATGCCGGAGCGGTCACCGTTGCCGTCGTTCCGAATATCCTGAACACGCGCATTGCGATGCTGGCTCAGAACACGACCGGTATCGGCAGCTCGCATAGTATTCATCAGATCAACGAGATCGTGATCACCCAGACACTCGACGCCGCAGAGTCGGCGCACATGTTTGCCTATCTCAAAGCTCGCGGAGGAATCGCATGAGGCTCGTCGTTATTTTCCCGGTCGGCAAAGAGGCGGAGGCGGATAGCTATCTCGCGTTTTGCGAGACACACAATCCGGACGAAACCCCTGGGGCGACTTGGTATTATCCTGATGCCGTCGACAAATGGGGCCAACGTGTCGTCGCCTTCCTTGGTCCGGAAGGTCTGACGTGGAACGGCGAGCCCTATCCTGAGCCTGACGGCGGCGAAGTGGCGCGCGCCGATGGCGTGCTGTCCGCTGCCGTCGAATGGCCCGATGAGGAGTGACGGCTAGGCGGCGGCGTCCTTGGTGGCGCTGGCGCCCATGAGCACCAGATAGCGCATTGCCAGATCGGTGCGCCGCTCGATCGCCTTAACCCCGCGTTCCATCATGCCGATGAACTCGCCGGTTAGCCCCAGCTCCAGCCCCAGCTCTGCCTGAGAAAGCCCCAGAGCCTTTCTCGCGGCCCTCAACTCGTCGGGTTGCATCACCGTCTCCACTGCCCTATTTTCAACCCTATCCCGCCCCGGTGGCTAGACCGGGGCGGGGGCTTCTAGGCTTGGAGCGTCACCGTGAAGGTGATTTTCCAAATCCGAAGCCGGAAGGAGATCAGCATCTCTTTCCTTTCGGGTTTGTCAGCGGGCGTTACCGGGATGGCCTCGCCGTCTGACAAGACATTTATACGAACTCAGTTTGCATCCGTCAACGGAAAAGCAAACTGAGTTCGTATTTTTTTGTGGATTATTCGATCCGCATGAGTTGCGATGGATAGGCCGCCTGCAGCGAGATCACGGCGTCGAGCGAGCCGTTCAGCCAGCGATCGTGATCTTCGGCCAGCAGTATGACGGGCATTGCCTTCGGATGTACTTTCGCAACGATCGGGTTTGGCTCCGTCGTCAGGAACGCAAATTCCGGCGCGTCAAATCCCTCTCGCCAGATGCCGGCGAAACACGGCAATGGCTGATCTTCGACGGTGAACCACCAATAGAGATCGCCGCCATCCTTGCGGTCCGATTTGGCTTTTGGCTCGGAAAAGCGCGTGAACGGCACCAGGCAGCGTTGATCTGGATTGGCGATGGCATAGCGCCAGAGATTGCCGTCGAGATTGCGGGCATTGGTCCAGCGCTCTGATACATAGGGCGCCTGCCCTTCCTTGGCGGCAACCTTGCGGGGGCGCCGCGTTTCGAAGCCCCAATTCATCATGGCAATTTCGCGATCGCCAGGGCCGCCCAGAATGACCGGCCCTGGCTTGCCCGGTGCGACGTAGTTGCCCAGCCAGTGACCATCGCCGCCGATCACGGCATCCACCGCCTCGGCTATCTCTTTCCCGGTCACATCGGTGCGATAGAGATTGCACATTCAGCGAGCATCGGCCCGCCGGGGTGCGAGAGTCAACGTCCTATGAGGAGATCGCCCGGCGCCTTGCCGCGCCGCTCGACCTCGGAATTGATCAACTCGAACTCTCGCGAATGCGGGTCGACGTCCTTTTGGTCGAAATACCAATCGGCAAGCTGCTCGTCGGTCAGGTTGCGCAATTCCTCATCACTGTAGGGCTCAGCCTTGCCGGCCTGCTCCTCAGCGTCGATTGCACAGTTGAGGATATTGCGCATGTCGAGCGTTGAAAGACCGCGCTTCTCCACCTCGGCAATGGTTGGATTGGGTATCTCATCTTCCCAATCAGCGCCACACTCGATCTCGTGGAAATACTGCTCCGACAGTTCCTCGTCGGACATGGCGGCAAGCTGCTCGACGCTGGGCGGAGCCATCGCAGCGGTGATCGTATCGGCAAGGTTCATGGCATTTCTCGCGACTCGGGATTGAAATCATCATAGCGAATCACTTCTTTGTTCGCTATCTGTTCTCATATGTGCTCCGACGAAGATATCCGCATGGCACAATTGCTGGTCAGGGCCGGCGCGGCAGCTCGCTTCGTGCTGGCGGGTGACAGCGAACAGGCGAAGGCCGATCAGGAAGCCGCAGATGCGATCTGCGAAAGGCTTGAAGCGTTGATCGACAAGCCGGAACAGCCGCCGGCCAGCTGACGTGCAAAAAACATATCCCGACCGGCTCACTCAGTTTGCGCTGAACACGTTGGAAGAGGCGGTCACCGAGGCCAGCGCCAAAGCGAAAGTCGTTGACGCCTCGCCCATGCGCCGAACATGGGGCATCCGCCTGGCGCTCGCCTATCTCGCATCGAAGGGGGTCGGTGAGCGATGGCTTTATGATAATTTCTGGGATGAGCTCGTCGATCCTCACGAAAGCCAGAGCGCAAGCACGGCCAGTTATATTCGCTTCACGAACCTCAACACCATCTGCGGGCGCTTTCACCAGTTGCTCAACGTCAAAAGGGCTGGCGCACCCGTCATAGGTTCGAAGCGCCGCGACGATGACAAGTGGGCCGAACACAACCGGATACTGGCTGCAACGCAGGGGCGAGCGGCCAGCGAGGATTAGGACCGCTGTCGTCTCATATGACGGCGCCAGACACCCTCATCGGGCATGGGCGGCTGCGCGCCTGTCGGATCATCCTTCACTAATTCGACCTTGGGAAGCTTGACCTTTTTCCCCTTGGCAAAGCAGGGCGCGCAGTAGAACCGGCGGCCGATTTCCCGCATTCGATTGTCCCAATAGCGGCGCTCAAACAGCCACCACAACGCATGCGGGTCGAAGATATGGAAATGCCCGCAGACCTTGCACGTCAGCATGACCGTGTAATGTAGGCGCGCCGCTTCCGACAGGTTGGGCGGCGGCCGATAGCCTAGGTCCATGCCGCGCTTCGTCCGAATCGTTGGACGGCCGACGATAGGCCTGAGCCTATCTGTTCTCAATCTGTTCTCACCGAAAAGTTTTACAGGCCATCGATAAGCATTTGAAAACAAACAGTCGAAATTCGCGCCGTTTTACAACGAGAGCCGCAGAAATCCGCCATTTACAGATGCTTGGAAGGCTAGTGCTCTACCATTGAGCTATACCCGCGCACCAAGGAGGGCGCCCTGCCATTGCGCGCGCGGACAGTCAACCGCCTGGATGTCGGTTCAGCGCCGCGGGTCGCCCGCGCTGCCGAGCGGCGCGTCGGCCGGTGGATAGAGCGACCAGGGGCCGGCCGCGGAGCGGTCCGCCGGTGCCAGCCGGGCCCGTTCGTTGGCGGCGGCGATCAGCCGGTCGAGCAGCCGCTGGCCGAACAGCCAGGCGCCCAGGCCCGAATCGGCATTGATATGGCCGAGTTCACCGACATCGACGAAATGGCTGCCCCAGAATTTCGCCATATTGTGCGCGCGATCGATCGAGGCATATTCGTCGTTGCGGCTGGCGACGACGATCGAGGGGAAAGGCAGGCTCACCTTGGGCGCCGGCCCGAAGCCGCCGACCGAGCGACTGAGCCCCTCATGGTCACAATCGGGCGGCGCCACGAGCAGCGCGCCGGCGACCGGCCAGCCATAGGGTTGCCCCTCCAGCGCCGCCCACCAGGCCACGGCCAGGCAACCCAGGCTGTGGGCGACGAGCACCACGGGGGCAGGTGCGCCCTTGATCGCGTGATCGAGCTTCGTGACCCAGGGATTGCGACGCGGCGCGCCCCACATGCCGAGATCGACGCGTTCGCAATCGCCGCGCGTCGCTTCCCAGATGCTCTGCCAATGCGCGGGCGCCGAGCCGTTGAGACCCGGAACGGTCAGGACCAGGGGCGTATTTCCCCGGCCGGCGAAATCATGGTCGGCCATTCTCGTCTCCACCCGAAATAGACGGTGCGGGGGCATCGTCCCGGACGGAACGCCCTTCGGGTGATGCTGGCCTGCGAACGGCGCCTTCCTCCGCTTCCGGTGCTCACATATTGAAAATACGCTGCGTTCCGGTCCTCGAAAGACGCCTTTCTCGACTCAGCCTGACCCGAATCGCAATCCGTCCTTAGGCTCCAGACTTAATTCAACCAATCAAGTTGACAAGGGGCAGTTCGCTCAATTGTGGCACAACTGCGGCAAGGCGATCAGGCGAGCGGTACGGGGTCCGCGAGCGTGATCCGGTCGAGCACCTGGGCCGTCTCGTCGCGCACGCGCAGCATCAACTGACGCAGCCGGCAAACGCTTTCCTCCAGGCAATTTTTGCATTTCTCATGCGCGTAACGGCTGGCGCACGGCACCAGCGCCAGCGATCCGCGCGTCAGGCGGACAATATCGCCATAGCTGACATCGACGGGCGCCAGTGCCAGCCAATAGCCGCCATCCTTGCCGCGCTGCGTGGCGACCAGCCCGGCCCGGCTCATCTCCGACAGGATGACGGTGAGGAACTTCGCAGGGATGTTCTGCGCGGTCGCGATCTCAGTAAGCTGGATCGGACCTTCGCCATAATGGTCAGCAAGGTGCTGGAGCGCGCGGATTGTGTACCGGGTCCGTTGAGAAAGCATGGCTTTTCTTGGACCCCCGCACCGCGCTTTGCAACCGCCTAGAGACACCCGCCCGCAGTAAAGTTTCTGCCGGAATCGGCCTGCCCGCCGATGGACCCGGCCGCCGCGCCGGGATAGTCATCGGCAATGACCGAAACGCTCCCCCACATCATCGGCGGACAGGCGGTTTCCGCCGACGCGCCGCTCACCAGCATCAACCCGTCGGATACCGACGATATCGTCGCCCGCTTTCCCTCCGGCGGGGAAGCGGAGGTCGATGCGGCGGTGGCGGCGGCGCGGGCCGCGCAGCCCGACTGGGCGCACGCCTCTCCCGAGGTCCGGTCCGATCTGCTCGACCGGGTCGGCAATATGATCATGGCGCGCGCCACCGAACTGGGCGAATTGCTGTCACGCGAGGAAGGCAAGACTCGCGCCGAGGGGCTGGGCGAGGTGCTGCGCGCCGCGCGCATCTTCAAATATTTCGCGGGTGAGGCGCTGCGTCGTCACGGCCATACGCTGGAATCGACACGCCCTGGCGTCGACGCCGCGACCTATCGCGAGGCGGTGGGCGTGTGCGGGCTGATCACGCCATGGAATTTCCCGATCGCGATTCCGGCCTGGAAGGCCGCGCCCGCGCTCGCATTCGGCAACACCGTGGTGCTCAAGCCAGCCAATGTCACGCCCGCGACCGCCCATGCGCTGGCCGCGATCATCCAGGAATGCGGCGCCCCACCGGGGGTGTTCAACCTGGTGCTCGGGCGCGGCGAAGTCGGCCAGGCGATCGTCGATCATGCGGATGTCGATCTGATCTCCTTCACCGGATCGCAGGGCGTCGGCGCCAGGGTGGCGGCGGGCGCCGTCGCGCGCCAGGCGCGCATCCAGCTCGAGATGGGCGGCAAGAACCCGCTGGTCGTGCTCGCCGATGCCGATCTCGACCGCGCAGTCGCGGTCGCGCTCGACGGCGGCTTCTTCCAGACCGGGCAGCGCTGCACCGCATCGTCGCGCGTGATCGTCGAGGATGCGATCCATGATCGCTTCGTCGCGGCGCTCGCCGAACGCGCAGCGGCGCTCAAGGTCGGCGCGGCGCTCGATCCGGCAACGCAGGTCGGCCCGGCGGCAAGCGAAAGCCAGTTCGAGCAGAATCTGCGCTATGTCGGCATCGCCACGGGCGAAGGCGGCCGGCTCGTCACCGGCGGGGAAGCCCTGACGCTGAAGACGCCCGGCTATTACATGGCGCCGACATTGATCGCAGACACCGACCCGGACATGCGGATCAACAATGAGGAAGTGTTCGGCCCCGTCGTCTCGACGGTGCGCGCCAGGGATTACGAGGATGCGCTGGCGCTCGCCAATCGCGGCAGCTTCGGCCTGTCCTCGGGCATCGTCACCACCTCGCTCAAACATGCCCGGCATTTCCGCCGCAATGTCCGCGCGGGCATGGTGATGGTCAATTTGCCGACCGCGGGCGTCGATTACCACCTGCCCTTCGGCGGCACGCGCAAGTCGAGCTACGGCCCCCGCGAGCAGGGGTTCGCGGCGGTCGAATTCTACACCAGCGTCAAGACCGTCTACACCGCCGACTGATCGATACTCTCCAGCAAATCGTCGATCGACGCGTCGAAATGCGTGTCCATCGCGGCGCGCGCGGCGGCGGGATCGCGATCGGCGATCGCCTGCGCGATGATGCGATGGTGGACGAGCATCTTGCGGCGCAGTTCGGGGGTATCGCGCGTCCGCCACGCCGCGGGCACCGCCATCGTCATCATCGGGCCGAAGGACCGGACGATCTGGAGGAACAGGGCATTGTGGCTGGCAGCGGCAATCGCCTCGTGCAGCGCGATGTCGTGGCGCGTGACCTGTTCGGAATCGTCACCCGCCGCCACCATCGCATCGGCCAGCGCGATGATCCGCGCGGCTTCCTCATCGGTGCGCTCGGTCGCGGCGAGCACCGCGATGCGGAGTTCGAGCGTGCGGCGCACGTCCCAGATATCGGTGATCGAGATCTGCGAGGTCGCGACGCCATGATCGAGCGAAGCCGCCATCACCGATCCGTCGAGTGCGCCGACGCGCGCGCGCCGGCCATTGGCGACGTCGATCAGCCTGAGCGCGGCGAGCGCACCGAATGCCTCACGCATCACCGCCCGGCTCACGCCCATCGCCTCGGCGAAATAGCCTTCGCCCGGCAGCGTGTCGCCCACCTTCAGATCATTGTCCTTGATATGGTCGCGCACCGCCTGCACCGCCTGGTGCACCAGCGAGCGGCCGTCTGATGCCCCGCCGCTCATGCCGCCACCCGGCAGGCGCGATATTGGGTGGGGGCGACGCCGAAGCGGCGCGCAAAGGCACGGGTGAAGCTGGCATTGTTCAGATAGCCACAGCGATAGCCGATCGCGGAGACCGGCAGGTCGGTCGCCATCAGCATCCGGCACGCCTCGCCCAGCCGCTGCTCGGCCAGCGCGTCGGCGACCGTGCTGTCGAACATCTCGCGGAAGCCGCGCGTCAGCTTGGTGCGGTTGAGCCCGCAGGCACGGGCGATGCCGTCCAGTGTCAG
This sequence comes from Sphingobium sp., assembly GCA_030148625.1. The sequence goes on from JASBTC010000452.1 coordinate 13,656, forward strand.
CTTTTCGGACCAGCGTTCGTCGATCAGGCGTCGTGCCGCCATGATGCGCTGGCTGTCCGCCTGCGAAAGCTGCCCCTCGCCGATCATCGGCACCAGTTCCTCGGGTCGCTCGACGAGCAGGCCGAAGGTCTCGCACAGCAATTCGATGCTCTTGGCCAGGCGATAGGTGTCGCGAACGGCGATCGGCAGCGCACAATCGCGCAGCGCCAGAGCGATCGCGCGGATCGGTGCGGGCATGTGATAGGCGCCGCCGTCGCACGCGGGCAGCCGGCCGAAAACGCGTCGGCAAGCGGCCGGGCAGACGACCAGGATCAGCCGCGCAGTGCCGTCGGTATCGAGCGCGCAGCGGTCCGGCCGCGCATGATAGCGAAAGGTGGACGCAGCACCGGGGCCGCCAAACGCGAAGTCGATCGCGATCGCATCGGCCGGCCATGCATGATCGCCGACGCCCCCCGCTCCGACCAGGGCGATCATCTCGTGCGACACTTCGACGCGCTCCATCATGCCGTCCACTTCACCCTCTCCGTCGTGGGACATGATTGTGGCCTAAACCTATCAGACAGGTCTGGCAATAGCTATCTGATAGGTTCCATCACCTCTCAACGGAGATGAAACGCGCCAGCGCGGCACGGCTGTCGCGGCGCGCGGTCTCCGCCACCGCCGCACCGGGCATCAGATCGAAGCCGTGAAAGGCGCCCGGATAGACATGCAGTTCGGTCGGCACGCCCGCACGCATCAGCCGGCGGGCATATTCGATATCCTCCTCGACGAAGAGGTCGAGCGCGCCCGTGCTGATGAAGGTCGGCGGCAAGCCGGAAAGATCGGTCGCGCGCGCCGGTGCCGCATAAGGCGAAACCCCGTCCACGCCGGGATCGTGGCCGAGCAGCGCCGACCATCCGAAGCGGTTGTTACGCGCGGGCCAGATGAATTCGCCGGCATAGGGATGCGGATCGGCATGCACGCAGGTGCGGTCGTCGAGCATCGGATAGATGAGATGCTGGAACGCCAGGCGATGCTCGCCCCGATCGCGCGCCAACAAGGCGAGCGCAGCGGCCAGGCCGCCGCCCGCGCTCTCGCCCATCACCCCCAGCCGCGCGGGAGCGATGCCGAGATCGCCCGCATGCGCGATCGTCCAGCCCAGCCCGGCATAGCAATCCTCGATCGCGCCCGGAAACACGGTCTCGGGCGCCAGCCGGTAATCGACCGAGACGATCGCGCAGCCGAGTGCCGCGGCAAGCGGCCGATGGACATATTCGATCTGCTTCGCCGCGCCGGCGACATAGCCGCCGCCATGGATATGATAGATGCACGGCAACGCGGCAGACGCTTCGGCGGGCCGGTAGATGTGCAGCATCACATCCGGTGCGCCGGCGGGGCCGGGCACGGCAATGCGCTCCAGCGTCGCGGTGCTTTCGTCGACCTGTGGCAGCGGCAACTTGCGTGTCCGCATCGCCGGCAACGTCTCCGCGCTCAGCATGACCATCGGAAACAGGTCGAGCAGCGGCTTGAGCGCGGGATCGACGAGATGCTGGCTGTTCATCGGATGCTCCAAT
>JASBTC010000001.1 GCA_030148625.1 Sphingobium sp.
TTCTCCGATTATTCGTCGGCCGGCTCGGTGGTGTCGTACAAGCTTGGCGGCGAATATTCCCCGATCCAGGGCCTCAAGTTCCGCGGCCTCTATCAACGCGCAGTGCGTGCGCCGAACGTGATCGAGCTGTTCTCAGGCGCAACCAACACCGCGCCGCAGGCCACCGATTTCTGCAACGCGACATCGTCGCGGACCGCGGCCCAGCGCGCTTTCTGCCTCCAGCTCGGCGTGCCCGCAGCGGTCATCGACGTGTTCCAGCAGGAGAATGTCCAGATCCGCGCGATCACGGGCGGCAACCCCGACCTGCAAGAGGAAACGTCGGACACCTGGTCGGTCGGAGCGGTTTTCCGGCCCGAATTCGTGCCGAACCTCCAGATCTCGGTCGATTATTACAATATCAAGATCAAGGACGCGATCGCGGTGTTCGGTGGCGGCCTCCAGCCGACGATCACGGCATGTCGCGGCAACCTGTCGCTGAGCAACCCGTTCTGCGCGCCGCTCAACCATCGCACGCCCGACGGTCAGCTTTACGACGTGTCGTTGCTCAACGCCAATATCGCCAACATCTCGTCTTCGGGCATCGATTTCCGTCTCGATTACCGCTTCGAGACCGGTAGCCTGGGATCGTTCGGCTATTTCCTGGCCGGTACCTATCTTCTGGAGAACACGACCAAGAGCAGCCCGGTGGTGCCGTCGGTCGATTGCGCCGGCTTCATCGGCGGCGGAAGCTGCGGCAGCGCCAACCCCAAATGGCGCCTGACGCAGCGCGTGACCTGGGATATCGATCCCGTGCAGGTGTCGCTGCGCCATCGCTTCATCGGATCGACCAAGGATGGCCGCATTGCCGCGGCGATCGCGTCGGGTGCGGCGCGGCCGTTGCTCGCCGTGCCGGAGACGGGCGACGTGCATTATTTCGATCTCAGCGCCTTCGTGAACGTGACCGACAAGGTCACGCTGTTCGGCACGATCGACAATCTGCTCGACAAGAACCCGCCCTACCAGCTGTTCGAGCGCGAGACCTTCGACGCGATCGGTCGCCGTTTCTCGGTCGGCTTCAAGGCGACGTTCTGAGTGGAAACCGGACGGCAGCGGCGGCATCATCGCGCCGCTGCCGTCCGTGTTCGAGGGTGCTGGGTGCCATGAAGACATATCGCTTTCTCGACCGCGGCATTGCCGCCGCCTTCCTGCTCGCGCTCGGCAGCACCGCCGCGCATGCGCAGGTGCAATCCCACGCTCCGGCGCAGGGGACGGCGGCGGTCGCGGGCACCCGCCTCTCGATCGACCAGCTCTATCAACTCAAGAGCCTGATCGGCACCACGCCGGAGGGCTATGCCTGGTCGGCGGACGGCAGCCGCGTGCTCTTTCTCTGGAACGACGAAGGCTACAGCTTCCGCGATATCTGGGTCTATTCGGTCAAGACCGGCAAGAAGACCCGGCTGACCTTCCAGGGGCGTGATGCCAAGCCCGAGGCCGAACAGCGGGGCATCTCGCAGGCGGTGTTCCTGGGCAAGGATCGTATCGCCTATGTGCTGAACGGCAGGCTCAACATCCTCGGTGCCGACGGCAAGTTCGAAGCGGTCGAAACCGACAAACAGGCGGTTCGCCGCCTGACGGTATCGCCCGACGGCAAGCAACTCGCCTTTATTTCCGGCAATCCGGTCGATACGCGCAACCGCGTGACGCTCAGCGGGATATTGTGGACGCGCGACACCGCCACCACCGGGGACAGGCTGGCGCGGCGACTGGCGGGCGACGACGATCCCAAAGTCTATGTCCAGGATTATCAATGGTCGAAGGACGGCCGCGCGATCGCATTCCAGCAAGCCGACGACCGGCTGATGCCGGAGCGCGACATCTATTATTACGCAAAGGGCGATCTCCAGAATAATCGCGTCGCGCGCGCCTTTCCGGGCGACGAGACGACGCGGGCGACGATCGGCGTGGTCGATGCCGCGACTGCGGCGACGCGCTTCTACGAACGCCCCGACGCCAAGCACCATATCTGGAATTACGGCCTGTCCGCCGACGGCAAAAGGCTGTTTGTCAACGGCTCCGACATGGAGGCCAAGGAACATACGATCTACGTCTATGACGTGGCGACGGCCAAGCGTGAGACATTCTACCAGCTCCGCGAGGACAAGCATCTGCGGCCCGACTGGCAGGTCGAATGGGCGCCGGGTGACGACGGGCTGATCATCCTCACCGATCGCGACGGCTGGCTGCATCTCTACCACCAGCAGACAGCCCAGGCGAAGCCGCGCCAGCTGACCAGCGGCAATTGGGAAATCGCGTCGTTCAACGTCGACGCGGCGCATGGCCAGCTCTATTTCCTCGCCAACCAATCCTATCTGCCCGAACGCCAGATCTACCGCGTGCCGGCCAAGGGCGGTGCGATCCAGCGGGTCAGCGCGGCGACGCCGGGGACGTACGAGCCGGTCTTCTCCCCCGATTTCCGGCATGCCGCGAGCCTGTTCACCAACGACACGACACCGCCCGAACTGGTGGTGACCGACCTTTCCAAGCCCGGCAGCGCGGTACAGGCGACCAAGTCGCCCCAGCCCGAATTCTACCGCCAGACCTGGGCGAATATCGGCTATGTCGAGTTTCCGAGCCATGTCGACGGCACCAATCTGGTCGGGCGGCTGAGCCTGCCCGCCAATTACGATCCGTCGAAACGCTATCCGCTGATCGTCGGCTCGATCTATTCGGACGCGGTGCGCAACCAATGGGGCGGACGGCGCGCGCATCCCACCTGGGGGCTCGATCAATATTTCGTGGCGCAGGGCTATATCGTGCTCAACGTCAACGTCCGCGGAAGCTGGGGGCAGGGGCGTGCACACAATCAGGGCCAGTTGCACAGCTATGGCGAGACCGACATCAACGATCTCGAGAGCGGCGTGCGCTATCTCGTCGCCAAGAACTATGTCGACCCGAAGCGCGTCGGTATCTGGGGGTCGAGCTATGGCGGGCTGATGACGATCATGTCGCTGGCGAAGAAGCCCGGCGTCTATGCGGCCGGCATCGCCGGCGCGCCCGCGACCAATGTCTGGCATGCCTATCCGTCGCAAATGTGGATTATGGGTCCGCCCGACGGCCCCGACATGCCCGGCCGCTACGAAGCCCAATCGGCGCTTTACCAGAGCAAGGGCATCAAGGATCCGCTGATGATCATCCACGGCACCCGCGATCCCGTGGTGCTCTATTCGGACACGGTCGCACTGACCGAAAAGCTGATCGCCAATGAGCAGATGTTCGAGCTGGTGACGCTGCCGGGCGCCAATCACGCCTGGGCGAGCGACAATCTTCCGCAGGCACGTTTCGCCTTCAAGAAGATGATCGAGTTTTTCGACCGCAACCTGAAGCCGGGGCAGTAATCACCATGTCGCGGCGCCTGTTTTCCCTGCTGCTCGGCTTCGGCGCATTGCTGGCCGCGCCCGCCGCCCATGCGGAGTCCGTGCAGGATCTGGGCGCGGAGTTCTGGACGTGGCGCGCAACGACACAGCCGGCGACGAGCGACGATATTCCACGGATCGTCCGGCCAAAGGGCTGGACGCCCGACTGGTCGGCGGATGCGGTCAAGGCGCAAAAGGACAGGCTCACCCAGTTCGAAAGCCGATTGAAGGCGCTGTCGGACACGCCTCGCAGCGTGAGCGAGCGTGTCGATTATCGCCTTGTCGGATCGGCTCTGGCGCGGGTGCGCTGGGAACTCGATCATGTCGCGGCGTGGCGGCATCAGCCGCATTTCTATGTCGCACAGGCGCTCAATCCGATCTTCGAGACATTGCTGCCGCCGCCGCCCGTCGAAAGCGCGCGGATCGAGGACGTGATCCGCTTGCTCGAGCGCGTTCCGGCGACGCTTCAGGCGGGGCAGGCCAATCTGACCGACATGCGCGGCCCGTTCGTCGACGTGGCGCTGCACCAGATCGCCGATGTGCCGACCAGCCTGCGCGGCATGGCCGCGGGGCTCCAGCCCTTCGCCACCCCCGCGCAGCAGCGGCGGATGCAGGCGGCGCTTGCCGGCGCGATCGCCGCTTTCGACGGCTTTGGCACATATCTGAAATCCAAACGCGCCGGGCTTCCCGGCGGCACCGCGATCGGGCGGGACAGCTACAGCTTCTTCCTCCGCAACGTCGCGCTCTATCCCTATTCGCCCGACGACCTGCTGATCATGGGTCGGCAGGAATGGGCGCGCTCGGTGATGTTCGAGGAGCTTGAGCGCAACCGCAATCGCGGCCTGCCCGAACTGCCGATCGGCGCCTCGATCGGTGCCGTGACCCAGAAGCTGAATGCCGACGAGCTCAAGGTCCGCAAATATCTGACGGACAACCGGCTGCTGACCGTTCCCGCCTGGGTCGGCCATTACAAGGCGCAGCCTTTCCCCGCCTATCTCGCGCCGATCGGCTGGCTCGGCCGGACCTTCGACCTGACGAGCATCGTGCGCGTGGGGCAGGACGCGACCGTCTATCTGCCCGATCCCTCGCCCAAGCTCGGCTATTTCAACCTGTCGATCACGCGCGATCCGCGTCCGATCATCGTGCATGAAGGCGTGCCCGGGCATTTCTTCCAGCTCAGCCTGTCATGGAAGCATCCCAACGCGCTGCGCCGCCATTATTACGACAGCGCCGCGAACGAAGGCACCGGCTTCTATGCCGAGGAGATGATGCTGCAGGCCGGGTTGTTCGCCGATGCGCCGCGTACGCGCGAGATCATCTACAATTTCGCGCGACTGCGCGCCTTGCGCGTCGAGGTCGACGTCAAGCTGGCCCTGGGCCTGTTCACCATCGCGCAGGCCGCCGACTATCTGGAGCGGACGGTGCCGATGGATCGCGCCACCGCCGAGGAGGAAGCTGTCTTCTTCGCGGCCTCACCGGGCCAGGCGATCAGCTATCAGATCGGCAAGATGCAGACGCTCGATTTCCTGGCCGAAGCGAAGATCCGCAAGGGCAAGGATTTCGATCTCAGGCATTTCCATGATTATCTGTGGCAGAACGGCAATGTGCCGATCGCGCTGCAGAAGGAAGAATATCTGTCCGGCGTGTCGGACGAAAAGGGGAAGGGGCTCTAGATGCGGCACATTCGATTTACCGAGCCCCGATCGGGATTGTCGGCCCGCTGCCTGCTGCTCGACGACAAGGCGCCGGTTTCATGCGGATTCCTTTGGGATCTTGCCGAGCGGCGCACGAGCTTCGAGGCGATGCATGCGATGTGGACCGGTCCGGAGATCTCGGTGCCGATCCCTTCGGGCATATTGGCGGACGACATGCCGCGCCCGGCGGTCCCGCATGAAAATGCGACGGCCTTTCCCGATCAGGGCGATATCGTGCTCGCCTATCTGGCGGCGGGCAGCACCAAGGGCCTGCCACCCGGCGATTTCTACGATATCGGCCTGTTCTATGGGCCTGGCGGACGGCTGCTGATGCCCTTTGGCTGGATCCAGGCGAATGTCTGCGCGCGGATCCTCGACGAGGATCTGGCCAAGGCCCAGGCCGATTTCCGTACCATCCGGCGCAACGGCGCCTGCGATCTGACGATCGAAACCGCCTGACGCGGCCGGGAAGGACACGCCATAATGCAATATTCCGACCTGATGGCGCTGATGGGTAACTGGCTGTTGCCGGGATCGCTCGTCTGCGTGATGGCTTCGATGGGCCTGTCGCTGACCGTCGACGATTTCCGCCAGGTGTTCCGCAACAAGCGCGCGCTGATCTTCGGCGTCTGCTCGATGCTGATCGTGCCGCCGCTGATCGGTCTCAGCATGGCGCTGACGGTTGCACCGACGCCGGCGCTCGCGGTCGGCTTCGTCCTGCTCGCGACCACGCCGGGCGGCATGCTCTCAAACCTGTTCACCGACATGGCGAAGGGCGATCTGGCGCTGTCGATGTCGATGACCCTGCTGCTGAGCATGATCTACATCTTCGTCGTGCCGTTCTACGCCCATTTCGCACTGCTCCATTTCATGGGGCTGGCGGCGGACGTGAACGTGCCGCTGGCGTCGTTTTTCTGGGACATCTTCTCGATCACCGTCCTGCCCGCAGGCACCGGTTTCATCATCCGGGCGCTGCGCCCGGCCTTTGCGCTCTGGATCAAGCCGCATCTGAAGAATGCCGCGACGATCGTGCTGTTCACCTCGTTCGGCTTCATCCTGGTCGATCAGATCCCCGTGCTGCGGCAGAATCTGGGGGCGCTGTTCTGGATCACCGTGGCGCTCAACGTGGTCATGGTCGGCGTAGTGATGACGATCGTCCGCTTCGCCGGTTTCACGCGCCGCGAGAATATCGCGATCGGGATCGAGCATCTGATGCGCCAGGAGGGGACGGCGATCTTCATCGCGGTGACGATCGTCGGCAATAACGAGATGTCGCTGCCGATGATCATGAACACGCCGGTCGCGCTCGTCATCGTGCTGATCTTCGTCGCCATCGCGCGCCGCACCGCGCGAAACGGCGCGGCTGCAACCGCACCCGCATAGCATTCACGAAAAACCGCCCCGGACGGGCGATCAGGAAAGTTCAGTCATGCAATTGCCGAGAAAGCCGGACCTCGCGAGGGCGCAAACCGCCACTCTCGCGATGTCCTCCCTTACCCTCCAGAGCCGGCGACCGGCCGGGGCATGATGCGCCATCAGCCGATAGAGCCGCAACGCGGCAACGGGCCGTCCGCGTCCGCCGTATGGCATGCGACCGCGCGACCCGGGCCGATGCTGGACCGCCTGGGCGGACCTTTGGAGACCGATATTCTGGTCATTGGCGGCGGCATTGCCGGCCTTTCGACCGCACTGCATCTGGCGGAGTCCGGGCTGGACGTCGTCGTGATCGAGGCCGGACAGATCGGCAGCGGTGCTACCGGACAAAGCGGCGGCCTGGTCGCGCCCGACTATATCCGCCACAGCCCGGAAACGATCGGCAAGGCGATCGGCCGGCAGGCGGGCGAACGGCTGACCCGCTTTCTCGGTGGTTCGGCGCAAATCTGCTTCGACCTGATCGAGCGCCACCACATCGATTGCGACGCCCGCCAGGACGGTTTCTGGTGTCCCGCACATACCGATACGCTGGTCGAAACCCAGCGTGGCTATGCCGCGCAATGGCAGTCGCGGGGCTTCGACGTGTCGTTCGTCGATGCGGAGAACACGCGGCAAAGGCTGGGGTCGCACCGTTATCGCGGCGCGCTGCGCTTCGGCGCGGGCGGGTCGCTCAATCCATTGGCCTATGCCCGTGGTCTCGCGCATGCCGCGCTGAAAGCGGGGGCGGCGATCTTCGTCGACAGTCCCGTCGGCTCGCTGACCCGCGCGAACGGCGTCTGGCGCGCCGAAACGCCGGGAGGAGCGGTTGCCGCGCGTCGGCTGGTGCTCGCGGCCAATGGCGGCAATGCGGCGCTGCATCCGGCGTTGCGACGCACGACCCTGCCGCTTCAGGTCGTCGAATTCGCGACCGCGCCACTGACGGAAGAACAGCGCGCGCATGTGCTGCCCCAGGGCGGCAGCTTCACCGACAAGAACCCCTATGTGTTCACGGCACGCTATGACGGGCTCGGCCAGCTCATCTCGGCGTTCCCGGTCTCCCTGCTGATACGCGGTCAGGATGCGTTCCAGCGGGAAGCGCGGCGGCGCCTGGCCAGCCATTTCGACGCGCTGCCGGCACCCAAGATCGATTATCTCTGGGAAGGGACGGCATGGATCAACACCTCGTTCCTGCCGGAGATCTACGATCTGGGTGACAGCGCCTATGCCATTCAGGCGTGCAACGGACGCGGGATATCGATCAACAGCGCGATCGGGCGCGAGATGGCGACCGCGATCGCGACCAACGATCTGGGCGCGCTTTCTGTCGCGCCGCGCGCGCCGACACCCGTGCGGATGCATGCCGCCGCGTCGCTGATGCCTAAGCTGGTGATGTCGCTGGCCTATCTGTCGAGTTGAGGCGGCTACGTCACCCTGAACCCTTCGACATGCTCAGGACATGCTTGTTTCAGGGTCCATGCCAAAGCTGCTGCTGCGGAGTGAGTTGGAGCATGGAGGCTGAAACAAGTTCAGCATGACGGGATGGAGAGGACGGCGTACTCCGGGCTTAGCCCCGCGCCAACGGCTCCAGATTGTCGTGCATCCGGTTGAGCAGGCCGATCATCAGCTCGAATTCTTCGGGCGCCAGGCCAGTGACGAGATGCTCATAGACCGGCGCCGAGACGCGCCGGGCTTCGCGCAGCTTGTCACGGCCATCCTTCGTCAGCGTGACGAGCGTGACGCGCGCATCCTCCGCGCTGGCGGTCGCCGAGACCAGGCCCGCCGCGGTCATGCGCTGGATGATGCGCGTCATCGTGGACAGGTTGATCACGGCCGCCTCTGCAATTTCACGCGGACCGCGTGGGCTGCGCTCGCCCAGGATCATCAGCACGCGCCATGACGGGATATCGAGCGCGATCGCGCGCAGCCGTGCTTCGATGATGCCGTTGTACCGGCTGACCAGCCGATTGAGCAGGTAAAAGGGGTAACGCTCCACCTTGAAAGCCGAGGTGCCGGGATTGCTCGACCGGAACGCGTCCATGCTCTCAGTATCCATGGTCACTGCTGTAGGGCCTCGATCATTTCGCCGCAATCGGGTCGATTTATTTGCATATTCACGTAATAATGGTGATGATTGGACATGTCGAACGGGGAGGCGTCGTGCAGATCGGAGTATTCGGAAAATCGTGGCTGCTGGCGTTGCCGCTGCTCATGGCTATGCCGGTCGCGGCGTCTGCGGGGCAGGGGGCTCCGCGCGCATTGCCCACGGTGATCGCCGATTATGAGCGGTTCACCGATGCCTATCCGATGGAAGCCGGCCGATCCGATCCGTCGCGCGCCAAAGCGGGCTGGCCGCGGGAAACGCCGGCGCAAATGGCGGAGCGCAAGGCAGGGCTCGCGAAGATCCGTAGCGATCTTGCGACAGTGTCCGCTACGACGCTCGGCGAAGAGGACAGGATCAATCGCGACTATCTGCGCGCGGTGCTCGACTGGCGCATCCAGGGCCTGGATTTCGACGAACGCCGCTTCGCCTTCGTCGCGCATGAAGGCTTCTACAATACGCCCTATCATGCCGCGCGCGGCACGGTGCTGCACAACGAAACCGAAGCGCGCGACTGGATCGCACAGCTGCGCGGGATTCCCGCCTATTTCGTGGAGCAGCGGGCCAATCTGGAGCGGGGTATTTCCACCGGCTGGACCCAGCCCGTCCAGGTCGTCGACGTTGCCGTCACCGTTTTGCGCAACCAGATCGCGCGGCCGGCGGCGGAAGACGGGTTGCTCGATCCGATCAGGGCGCTGCCCACGACCATCCCGGAAGCAGCCCGGCATGCGTTGGAAGCGGAAGCATTGGCGGTGCTGACCGCACAGGTCCGGCCGGCGCAGAACGCGATGCTCGCTTTCATCGATGGTCCCTATCGCGCCAAGGCGAGGCCTGAAATCGGCATCGCCTCGATTCCGCAGGGGCGCGCCTATTATGATTACCTGCTGCGCTACTACACCACCACCGATCTTACCGCCGAGCAGATCCACGCAATGGGGTTGAGCGAAGTGAAGCGTATCCGCGGCGAAATGGACGCGGTGATCGCCAGCACCGGCTTCAAGGGGCGTTTCGCCGACTGGTTGAAATTCCTGCGCACCGATCCGCGTTTCTACGCCACCAATCGGGAGCAGCTTCTCGAAAAGGCCAGCGCCGTCGCCAAGCGGATCGACGGGCTGCTGCCGCGCTGGTTCGGCGTGCTGCCGCGCCAGCCCTTCGTCGTCGAGCCGGTGCCGCGCGACCTGGAGGAAGGCTATACCACCGCACGCTATGGCGGCGGCGATTTCGGGCGCGGCTTTCCTGGTCGCTTCATCGTCAACACCTCGCACCTCGACCAGCGCCCGCTCTATGAGCTGCCGGCGCTGACGCTTCACGAGGCGGCCCCGGGCCATCACACCCATTTCGCGCTGACCAGCGAGCATGACGAACTGCCCGCCTTTCGCCGTCAGCGCGACATGCTGGCTTATCGCGAAGGCTGGGCGCTCTATGCCGAAAGGCTGGGGCACGAAATGGGCGTCTATCGCGACGCCTATGAAAAGTTCGGCAGCCTTTCGACCGAGATGTGGCGCGCCTGCCGGATGGTGGTCGATACCGGCATCCATGTGCTGGGCTGGAGCTACGCGCAGGCGCGCGCCTGCTTCACCGAGAACAGCGCGCTCGCCGACATCAACATCGATACCGAGCTCGTCCGCTATATCGGCGCACCGGGCGGGGCGGTGGCGTACAAGGTCGGCGAACTCAAGATCGTCGAGCTGCGGGCGCGGGCCGAAAAGGCGCTGGGCGACCGGTTCGATATTCGGCGGTTTCACGACCTGATCCTGGCGCAGGGGCAGGTGCCGATGAGTGTTCTCGATGCGAAGGTGGAGCGGTGGATTGCGGAGCAGAGGTGAGCCTGCTCCCTCTCCCTCTTTAGGGGGAGAGGGTGGTTGAGCGTAGCGAAACCGGGAGAGGGGGGAGTCGGAAGAGGCCTTGGCGCCGGTGCTCGATCCTGCCCCGACGTCCCCCTCTCCCCAACCCTCTCCCCCTGAAGAGGGAGAGGGAGTCACTCACGACGCCAGTTGCAGCTCTTCCAGCGCATCGGTCAGTGCAATGCCATCCTCGTCCGCCAGTGCGGCCTCGCGGAGCCTTTTGATCGTCGCGGCGTCGGCGCCGTCACCCAATGCGCGATAGCGCTCGACGATCCGCGAATAGCTGGACAGCCCTCGTGCGAAGGTGTCGCCATAGCCTTTGATCAGCCGCTGACAGAGGATCAGTTCGAGCGCGAGCGCAGGATCGCGGCCGGCGGCGTTCCGTGCGAGATCCAGCCAGTCCTCGATCCGCGCCTGTTCCATCTCGTAGCGCAGCGTACCGCGCCGCCAGCGGCGGAAGCTTGCGAGCATGGAGAGCATGAGGAACCAGCGGACGCTGGTCGTCCGAACATGGCGCCCCTTCTTGAACATCGGGTGCAGCCAGCGTGACAACCGGTCGCTGGCCAGGATCCTCCGCCCGATGCCTGCAGGCAATGTCTCGCAAATCTCCTCGAGCCGCGGATGCATATATTCGGTGATGTGGAGAAGCTGATCGTCGGCCACCTTCACCTCATCGCGCACGCGCGCGAAGCGGCTGGCGCGGACCTTCAGATCGGCGACGCGGATCGTATCCTCATAGCTCATCCACAGCGCCAGGTGGCGCGCCGCTTCACGCGTCATCCGCCAGTCTTCGGCGCCGTCATCGACCGCGCGAATGCCTGCCAGCCGATCGAGATAGAGCTCGGCATAGCGGGCGTCCTGATAATCCATCAGCCGCCGCACGCCTTCGATCGCGAACTCATGCGCCGATGCCGGAAACTGCCCGGCGATCCGCTCGGCAAAGGCTCTTCCGGTCGCGCTGTTCGGCTGCGTAGCCGCCACGGCTTCGACGGTTTCGTTCAGCCGCCCCTGTGCGGCCTCGAAGCCGGCGGCAAAGCCCGCGAGATTGGTCTGGATCGCCTTGCCGCCGGCGCGGATTGCCGCTTCGAAGGCCTCGCGCGGGAAGGGAAGGGCGCCGCTGCCGGCCAGTGCGCCGAACATCACCGAACTGATGACGCTGCCGGTCTTTGCCGACAGTGCATCCATGTCGAAGCCGATAAAGCGTTTGGCGCGTTCACCGGCCGCCGCCAGGATGCGCTCGCCGCTCGCGCGACCGTCGCCCATCGCCGATTTCTCTGAGATGGCGTAGACCCGGTGGGTCGATCCGATCAGCACCGTGCGGTCGGCGCTGACGAAGCCGCGCAGGATGGCGCGGCCCGCTTCCATCAGTTCGGACGCGATGACGATATCGACGTCGCCCGGAACCGGGGTCAGCGCCAGTACGGGCTGGGCCGGGCCATCGGGGATCATCTCGATATAATAGACGGTCGATCCGGTACGCTGGGCGACGCCGGGCACCGAGGTTCCCTGCGAAACGAAGCCGTTATGCGCGCCCAGTTCGACAATCCAGTCGGCGAGCACGCCGCCGCCCTGGCCGCCCAGGCCGAGCACGGCGATGGCGATGCGTTTGCGATCATCCGTCATGCTCAGAATGCCCTTGCCGCGATCGAACGTGCCGACCGTCTTTGCACCGCGCCGATCACCCAGTTCCGCAACCGATCGCGCGTGCGATCCCAGCGCGTCGGATTGGCGACGATTTCCGCCTTGTAAAAGGACGGGCAGAGCACCGCCGCGTGGCTGACCTCGCCGCACACGCCGCAGCCGACGCAACTATTGTCGACATGTGCGATCGGATCCTGGCGCAGCGGATCGGGATTGGCCTTGATCGTCAATGACGGACAACCCGACAGGCGAATGCAGCTATGGTCGCCGGTGCAGGTGTCGGGGTCGACGCCGAAGCGCTCGCGCACCACCCGCTGGCCCGACTTGATCGCCTTGGCCATCAGCGGCTTCACGCGACGCTGGCGGTTGAGCTGGCATTCGGACTGGGCGACCAGCACTTTCGGGCCTTTTTCCGGGCTGGTCAGCGCATCGCGGATCGCATCGCGCATGCCCGCCACGTCATAGGTGCGGGTGAGCGTCTTCGCCCAGCCGATGCCGATGCCGCGCACCGCTTTCTCGATTGGATTGTTGGTCTGGCGATTGGCGTTCTCGGCCTTGGAGGACAGGATGTCCTGCCCGCCTGTCGCCGCCGAATAGCCGTTGTCGACGATGATCGTCAGATTGTCGTCCTGGTTGAAGACGGCGTTGCCGATGCCGGACGTCAGGCCGTTATGCCAGAAGCCGCCATCGCCCATCATCGCGATCGCGCGCTTGCCGCCGGGCTTGAACGCCGAGGCGCCGGCGGTTCCCAGGCCATAACCCATGGTGGTGTTGCCGATATTGAAGGGCGGCAGGATCGAGAACAAATGGCAGCCGATATCGGCCGAGACGTGGAATTCGCCCAGTTCCTTCTGGACGAGCTTCATCGCCGAGAAGATGGGCCGTTCGGGGCAGCCGGTGCAAAAGCCGGCGGGCCGCTGCGGGACCATGGCGGGCGTCAATGCCGGCGGGGCGGCGGGGGTTTCGGACGGCGCCCGGTCCGGCGCCCAGGCGCGCAGGAACTTGGCGACACCGTCGCGGATCACCTGTCCGCTATATTCCCCGGCACGCGGCAGCACGTCCTTGCCGATGATTCGCGTCTGCAGGTCTGCGCGGCGCACCAGGGTGTTGAGTTCGTGCTCGATGAATTCGGGCTGGCCTTCCTCGACCACCAGCACGGCGCGCTTGCCCGTACAGAAGTCGCGGACCTCGTCGGGGATCAGCGGATAGGTGACGTTGAGCACATAGATGGGCAAACTGGCATTGCCATAGGCGTCGGACAGGTCGAGCAGTTCGAGCGCACGGTTGAGCGAGTTGAACAACCCGCCCTGGACGATGATGCCGATATCATCGTCACGCGTGCCGAAATGCTCGTTGAGCCGGTTCTCCTGAACGTATCGTATGCCCGCTGGCCAGCGCTTCTCGATCTTCTCCACCTCATGGAGGAAATTGGCGGGAGGCAGCACGATCCGTTCGACGTCGCGGGTCGGCGATTCCGCCGCCTGCTGTACGGTCATCTTCGGGCGCTGATTGTCGCGGGCGACGAAGCTGCCGGTGACGTGGCAGGCGCGGACGCGCAGTTCCAGCATCACCGGCGTATTCGAGGCTTCGGACAGTTCGAAGCCCTTTTCGACCATGTCGACGATCGCCGTCAGGTTCGGGCGGGGATCGAGCAACCACATCTGCGACTTCATCGCGAAGGCATGGGTGCGCTCCTGCATGATCGAGGAGCCTTCGCCATAATCCTCGCCCAGGATGATCAGCGCACCGCCCGTCACACCGCCCGATGCGACGTTGGAAAGTGCATCGGAGGCGACATTGGTACCGACCACCGATTTCCACGCGACCGCGCCGCGCAGCGGATAATTGACCGACGCCGCGAGCATCGCCGCGGCACTGGCCTCGCTCGCGCTTGACTCGAAATGGACGTCCAACTCGCGCATCAGGTCGTTCGCGTCGGCGAACACATCCCTCAAATGGCTGATCGGCGATCCCTGATAGCCGCCGACATAAGCGACGCCCGCCTGGAGCAGCGCCTTGGTGACGGCCAATATGCCTTCGCCGTGGAACACTTCGTTCGCTCCGATCCGGAGCTGCTCCACCTCGGCCTTGAACGAGCGTTCCGCCATCGGCTCAGCCCCCGACCAGCGCCAGCACGCGCAGCGGACTGCCCGATCCGCCAGCGATCTTGAGCGGGGTGGCGATCACCACGCTGCCGGTCGCGGGAAGCTGATCGAGATTCTGCAGGCATTGCAGGCCGTAGCGGCCGGCGCCGTGAAAGATGCCGTGCGCGGGGTAGGGCGGGTTGAGCAGATGCGCCTGGCCTGCATCGGTGCCGATCGTCTCGACGCCAAAGCCGTGTGCGTCGCGTTCCTCGACCAGGAACCGCACCGCTTCGGCCGACGGCCCGGGCGTATGCGCGCCATCCTCGCGGCGATTGACGTAATCCTCCACCGAACGCTTCGACCAGTCGGTGCGCAGCAGCACCCAGTTGCGTGGCGGGATGCGGCCATGCTCGGTTTCCCAGGCCTCGATATCGGCGACGGTCAGCAGATAGTCGGGATCGGCGGCCGATTTGGCCGAGATATCGATGACGATGGCAGGCGCGATAAAATCGGCGGGCTGGATCGTATCAAGCGCATTGTCGGGCAGGTCCTTGCCTGTCACCCAGTGGATCGGCGCGTCGAAATGGGTGCCGGTATGCTCGCCGACGGTGAAGTTGTTCCAGTACCAGGCGACGCCGCGCTCGTCGTAGCGCGAGATCTCCTGCTGGCTGAAGCCGGCGCATTGGCCGAATTCTGGCGGGAGCACCAATGTCGGCGTGTCCGGGGACAGCGTCTGGGTCAGGTCAACGGTACGGATCGTGCCCGAGGCGACCCCGGCGGCGAACTGCTGAAGCGTCTGCGTCGTCATTGGTTCTTCTCCCTCTCTATGGCCGACTATGACTCCAAAAACGTGCACATGCAACTTTTTCTCCGGGCTATGCGATCACGCTGGAACGACGTCGAATGCGATCGTGGTGCGGTGGAGATCATCCTCGAACGGGATGGTGCCGTGATAGAAATAGGAGGGGAACAGCACGAGCTTGCCGATCTCGGGCTTGACCAGCCTGGCGATGCGTTCGCGCGGGCCGAGGCCCAGCGCGGTCTCCCCGAACTTCAGCCAGCCCTGGTTGTCCGGAGCCTTGTCCACCGCGGCGGGCAGCCCGACATAATAGCATGAGCTGATCCAGCCTTCCGGATGGAGATGGTTCATATGGAAGCCCGTGCTGCGCAGCCGCACCGACCAAGATCCGGCAAAGGCGAAACCGCCCGATCTGCGGCGGAGAAAGGGATGTCCGGCATCGTCTGGCAAGGCCGCGATATAGTCGCGGATCCGGGCCTCGATCATCAGCCGGATCGCCGCGATCTCGGGACTGTCGCGATCGAACAGGTCGCCGATGGTCTGCGTGCCGCCGCGCAGCGTCTGTTCGAGTGGGTGGTGCGACATGGTGTGCAGATCGGCGAGCACGGCCTCTAGCCGCGCATTGAACGCAGCGACGTCACCCATCCCGGCGGGCGGCTGGAGGATTGCGCTGTCGATGAAGCGTTCATAGTCGTTGACGTCTTCTTCCCGCCGGTCGCTGGTCAACCGCCAGCACAGCGCCTGATAGGCGATCGCCTGCTGATCCAGCGGATTGCGCGCCAGCACAGGATCCAATGCCATCTGCGCTTCGGCGGGGCGTTCCAGGATGATAAGCGTCCGCGCGACTTCCCGGGCGATCGCGGCATTGCCGGGATCGCGGGAGAGTGCGGCCGAGAATTGGGCGAGGGCGGCTTCGCTCTGGCGCTGCGCCCAGAATGCCTGACCGAGCCTGTGGCGTATTTCGACCGTATCGATCCCGCGCGCCACCGCCGGCGCGAGCAGCGCGATGCTGTCGGCCGATCGGTCGCCCAGATTCCATCGGTTGGCGAGATCGGCGAGTAGCCCCGCTTCGTCGGGCCGAATGCTCAGAGCCTCCTGATAGCTGCGCAGATAGTCGGCGGTGTTCCCGGTCTGCCAATGAAGGCGCGCAAGCGAGTCGTGCGCATCGCGATCGTCGGGCCGGACCTCGATCGCGGCGCGATAGGCGTTCGCGGCGTCATCGAACCGCGCCAGATCCTGAAGGCAGTGACCGAGATTGTAGCGAATTTCCCCCGAACCGGGTTGAGCGACGGCACAATGTTCGAACAGATGCAGCGCCTGCGCCGGATCGCCCGACAATCGCAGCGCCACGGCCAGATTGTGCATCGTCGGGACATGGCCCGGACGGATGTCGAGCGCAGTGCGGAACGCCGCAACGGCATCGTAGAGCCGTCCATCGGCCCTGTACGCCCGTCCCAATGCGGACCAGGCCTTGCCGTCGCGCGGAGCCTGGCCTGTTGCCGCACGAAGCGTTTCGCACGCGGCCGCCGGATCGCCGGCTGCAAGCAGCGCCAGCCCCAGATTGACGCGCGCATCGCCAAAATCGGGCGCAAGTCGCAAAGCGCCACGATAGGCATCGGCCGCCTCGTCGTACCGCCCCAGATCGAGCAAGCTGTTGCCGAGATTGTTGAGCACGTTCGGCTGCGCGGGACTGGCGGCAAGCGAACGCCGAAAGAGCGAGACGGCGGCCGTATCGTCCCGCTGCCTGCGAGCGATCATGCCGAGCAGCTGCAATGCATCGGGCTGTTCCGGCGCCGCTGCCAATATCTGGTGGAGCAGGCGCGTGGCGTGCTCGCCATGGTCGGTGCGCGCGAGGTCCATCGCCTGGTGCAGCGCGTCCTGCATTGTCATTTGCGGCATGTACGCCCGGCTCCTTTCCCTGGCCGTGCCGACGCAATCGGGGACGTCGGCAGCGAACCAAGCAAAAGCGGCTTGTACGGTCAAGCGAATCGCGCTTTAAATCATGTGCTAATTCACATAATTGGGAGCGCGGTCATGAATATTCGGCTGAACCGATCGAGATTGCGGATCGGAGCGGGTGTCGCACTGGCGCTTGTCGCGACCGCCATGTCCGGCGGGAGCGCTCAGGCGCAACCCGGCCCGCTGGCCCGTCCGCTGGGCGACACGACCGACGATGTCCGGCGGCTGCCCATCCCGCCGGTCGACCGCAGCCGCGAGCCGCTGGTGGTGCTGAAGGGCGGCACATTGCTCGACGGTCGCGGCGGTTCGCCGATCACCAATGCCGTGGTCGTGCTGCAAGGCGATCGCATCGTTTCGGCCGGGCCAGCCGCATCGATGCCTGTGCCCGCCAACGCCGGGCGCGTGATCGATGTGTCCGGGCTCTACATCCTGCCCGGGCTGATCGACCTGCACATCCATTTCACCCAGCAGCGCGGCGACGATATGGGCAGATATTCGGACAGCCCCGCCGCCGCCGCTATCCGCGGCGTGGCGCTGGCCGATCAGCTCATCGATGCGGGCATCACCGCCGTGCGCGATGTCGGCACGATGGACGACGTCGCGCTGCGCATCAAGGAAGGTGTCGATCGTCGGATCATCCGCGGCCCGCGGGTGATGTGGAGCGGCCGGATCATTTCGAGCACGGGCGGCCATGGCGACGAAGTCACCTCGACTGCGACCGGGCGCCAGAAACCCGCGCTTGGCGGCGCTCCGCGTGGTTTCGACGGTCCTTGGGAATGGCGGACAGCCGTGCGCGAGCAGGTGCGCAATTTGGCCGACTGGATCAAGCTGGGCGCGCCGGCGGACAAGGAGGAACTCGCCGCCGCGATCGAGGAAGCCCATTCGCTCGGGGCGCCGGTCGCGATCGACAGTTTCGGCGATTATACCGACATGGCGATCGAAGCCGGGGTCGATACGCTCGAACATCCGCTGGCGATGACCGACAAGGCAGTGCCGCTGATGAAGAAGCACGGCACCGCCTTCGTGCCGACGATCGGCGCCTTCGACAATCTGCTGGAGGGCGGATATCCGGTAGCGGGCATTCCCACCGGCGGCTTCTATCACACCCATTCGCGCCGGTTCGTGATCAACCAGCAAGATCATCTGAAGCGTGTCGCGGAAGCGCACCGCGCCGGCGTGCCGATCGGGGTGGGCACCGACATCCCGTTCGAGAATGAACGCCGCTATCCCGACGCCTATTTCCGCGAACTCGACTATCTGAAGCAGGCCGGGCTTTCCAATGCGGAAATACTGGCTTCGGCGACGCGCGTCGGTGCGCAGATCATGCGGATGGGGGACAAATTGGGCACGATCGAGCCCGGCAAGATCGCCGATATCCTGGTGGTGGGCGCCGATCCGCTCGCCAATCTCTCAGGCCTGCGCGACGTTCGTTATGTCGTCGCGGATGGTCAGGTGGTGGTGGAGAAGGGGGCTCGGTAAGGGCGACCTCCCTCTTCTTGTCATTCCCGCGAAAGCGGGAATCCAGACGATGTCGATCATCGAGCTCTACGTCACTGGATTCCCGCGTTCGCGGGAATGACAGGGGAAAATCTACTCGATCGGCAGCTTGCTCAGATTGTGGCTGATCTTCTGCAACGTCTTGAGCAACTGGGCGATGTCGCGATCGCTGATGCCTTCGGTCGCACGCACGAACTGGCGGCCGACGATCGGGGTCAGTTTGCGCAGCGTCTGCTGCCCAGCCGGCGTCAGCGTCACTTCGGTGATGCGATTGTCCTCGGGATTGGGCTCGGTCGTGACCAGC
>JASBTC010000005.1 GCA_030148625.1 Sphingobium sp.
GACGCGCAACTTCGCAGGACTGGCGAGCAGCCATAATTTTCCGCTTGGGCAGGCCGCGGGCAATCATTGGGGTGAAGCGGTTTCGCTGCTGGAGACGACTGCGGCGGGCCCCTACTTCTTCAATTTCCATCAAGGCGATCTCGGCAACTTCACGGTGATCGGACCGTCGGGCTCGGGCAAGACGGTCGTCCTCAACTTCCTGCTCGCTCAGGCACGCAAGTTCGAACCGCGCATCATCTTTTTCGACAAGGATCGCGGCACCGAGCTCTTCATCCGCGCGATTGGCGGGCGTTATGACGTGCTGCGTCCCGGAACGCCATCGGGCTTGAATCCGCTCCAGCTTGAGGACACCCCGGCGAACCGCCAGTTCCTGATCGACTGGATCGCGTTGCTGGCCGGCGATGCCGGCACCGAGGAGGTCGCCCAGATCAAGGACGCGATCGACGCCAGCTATCTTCGCCCCGTCGAGGATCGCCAGCTTCGATATATGGTCGAGCTTTTCAGGGGCGGGCACCGGCCCCATTCCTCCGATCTGTGGTCGCGGCTCCGCCCGTGGTGGGGAGACGGCGAACGCGCCTGGCTATTCGACAATGAATACGATCTGATCGATCTGGCGGCGCCCACCGTCGGGTTCGACATGACCCAGATCCTGGACGATCCGGCGTTGCGTTCCCCTGCCATGATGTATCTGTTCCACCGCGTCGAAGAACGGCTCGACGGCTCGCCATCGATCATCGTCGTCGACGAAGGGTGGAAAGCGCTCGATGACGACGTGTTCGTGCGGCGGATCAAGGATTGGGAGAAGACGATCCGCAAGCGCAATGGCATCGTCGGCTTCGCTACGCAGAGTGCGCAGGACGCCTTGGAGAGCCGCATCGCCAGCGCGATCATCGAACAGGCCGCGACCCAGATCTTCATGGCCAACCCGAAGGCTCGCGCCGCCGACTATATCGATGGGTTCGGGCTGAGCGAGCACGAGTTCGATCTGATCCGCAGCCTGCCGGACAGCGCCCATTGCTTCCTGATCAAACACGGCAACCACAGCGTCGTTGCGCGGCTCAACCTTACCGGCGAGCGCGAGATCCTGACGATCCTGTCCGGGCGCGAGCATACGGTTCGACTGCTCGATGAAATCAGAAGTGTCAGCGGGGACGATCCGGCCGACTGGATGCCTCAGCTGCTGGAGCGCGCATGAGCTGCCCCGCTGTTCCGATCGACGGCGGCTATCTGAGCGCGATCCTCGCGTTCGTCGACTGTCAGGCACAGACCCTCGGCGCAAACGGTTATCTGGCGCTGGCCGCGCCCGGATCCCCATTCACCTTGATCCTCACCGCGCTCGTCACGATTTTCGTCGCCCTGTCCGGCTACCGCATGATGCTCGGGCAGGTGCCTAGCATTCGCGAAGGGGTGCTCGCCTTCGTCAAGATCGGGGTCGTGCTCGTCCTGGCGACCAGTTGGCCACCTTACCAAACCCTGGTCTACTCGACCGTTTTCAAGGGCCCGGCCGAGCTGACCGCTTCGATCGGCGGTGCGAGCGGCCTGCCCGGCGCACAAGGCGGCATGGTGGCACGGCTCGAGGCGACTGACAGGATGCTGACGGCATTGTCCGCAGAGGGAACCGGAGCGCCGCAGTCCGCGCAGCAAGCGAGAGAACGCACACCGCCTATACTCCCTGGGTTCGACGCGCTGGCGCTGGCGCGCATCCTCTACCTTGGCAGCGTCGTCGGGGCATTCGCTGCCGTCCGCACCATCGCCGGGCTGCTTCTCGCTTTGGCGCCGTTCTTCATCGCCTTTCTGCTGTTCGAGACGACGCGGGGCCTGTTCGAAGGATGGTTGCGCGCCTTGCTCGGAGCGGCCCTTGGGGCATTGGGCATTTCGATCGTTCTCGGGATCGAGCTCGCATTGCTCGAATCCTGGCTTACCAACCTTCTTGCCGCTCGGACGGCCAATATCTCCGTCCCCAACGCTCCCGTGGAATTGCTCGTCACGACGGGGATCTTTGCCTTGGTCCTCACAGCGATGCTCTGGGCGCTGACCCGCCTCGCAATGGGGTTCCGGTTTCCGGCTATCTGGCACTGGCCCGCGAGCCTGGCCATGCCTCGCCCCATCGCGGACGCCAACGAGCAGCGGATATCCGCCCCCCGCTCGGACGACCCGGCCGTGGCGAGATCCCGCGCGATCGCGATTGCGGACGCCGTCGCAGCGAACCAGCGGCGCGAGAACGAGAAGCCGGGGGGCCCGGGACAGGCGACGACGCGCGTGCCCACGAATGCCGTATCGCGCGATAGAACCGCACCCGCAGCGTCATCGCTCGGCCAGACATTCCGCCGCCGCACCATCAACCGCGCATCGGCAAGCGCCGGCCGGAGAGATCAACAATGAAGCCGGATCATCCCAAGACTCGCGAAGCCTATTTTCGCGAAGCGTCGAGCTGGGCGCAGGACCAGAATGAGTCGCTGCGCGTATCACGTCGCGTCGCATGGATCATTGCCGGCGTCCTGGCGATCATCGCGATATGCGAGGCGTTCGCCCTACTTTTCCTGACGCCGCTCAAGACGGTCGAGCCCTATACGCTGATGGTCGACAAGCAGACGGGGTATGTCCAGGCGCTGCAGCCGCTCGAACCCGCACGCATCACGGGCGATGCCGCGCTGACCCAATCGTTCCTCGTCCAATATGTCATCGCGCGCGAAAGCTTCGACATCAACGTGCTGCAGACCAATTACCGCAAGGTGGCGCTTTGGTCGGCAGACGGCGCGCGCAGCCAATATATCACGGCGATGCAGCCGACATTCCCCGACAGCCCGCTCAACCGCTATCCGCGCTCGACGATCGTCGAAACCCAGGTGAAGAGCGTGACGCCGCTGGGACAGGGCGCGGCAATGGTTCGCTATGATACGCGCCGTATCGACCTGGGCGGGCAGGTGCGCCTCCTGGGCTCCTGGGTCGCGGTGATCCGCTACCGATTCTCGGGGGAGCCAATGCGCGTCGAAGACCGGTATATCAACCCGCTCGGCTTCCAGGTTACGCGATACCGTCGTGATGCGGAGGCTCTTCCCAGCGAACCGGCGCCCTTGCCGTCTCCAGCGCCGATCGCGGCCAGTGGAGCGCGGCCGTGAAGATCGGCCTGAAACTCCTCGCGGCCTGCATGGCGCTCGCGACGGCGGGGCCCGCCCTCGCGCAGTATCGCCCCCAGCCGTCAACCGGCGATCCCCGCCTGCAGACCGTCGAGTATCGCAACAATCAGGTGGTCACGCTGGAAGTCGCGCCCGGCTATCAACTCAGCGTGGAGTTCGCGCCCGGCGAGCGCATTGAGAGCGTCGGGCTGGGCGATAGCGCCGCCTGGATGGTATCCCCGACCAAGCGCGGCAATCACCTCTTCATCAAGGCGATGCAGCCCGGCGTCTCGACCAATATGACCGTCGTGACCGATGTCCGAACTTACACCTTCGATCTGCATCCGCTGCCGGGGCCGTCGGAGACAATGGCCTACACGGTACGGTTCGCATATCCCGAGCCGCCCGGAATGCGCATGCGCACCAATGAGGCCGAGGCCGCACCCGACACGCGCTATCGTGTCAGCGGGGACAGGAAACTGCGCCCCTCGGCGATCAGCGATGACGGGATCAAGACCTATATCGAATGGCCTGCGGACGTCGCGATGCCTGCCGTCTACGCGATCAATGACCAGGGCCGGGAATCGCTCGTCAATGGCGTGGTTCAGGAGAAGATGTTCGTGGTGGACGGCATCTCCGAGCAGCTCGTCTTCCGAATCGACAAACGTGCCGCGCGTGCGATCCGTGCCAAGCCGGAGGCCAAGAAATGAGCGCGCCTGAAGCATCGGATCCGCGTGCCGGGCTACGGGACATTCGACCGAATGTGGGCGTTGCGGCGCGACAGCTCCCGGTCTGGGCGCTCGTGGGTACGGCGGGGGTCGCCGCCGTCATCCTGTTCGCGGTGCTCGAGAATCGCCGCCAGTCGCTCGCCGCGCCCGCAGTAGCGGTGCGGACGGCCGATGCGTCCGCTTTCGCGCCGACGCCGCCGCTCGCCATTCCGCCTGCCTATGTCCCGGCGCCGGCACCGCCCAGCCTGCCCGCAGCTCCGGCATCGGCGCCTCAGGCCGCGCCACCACCGCCCGCGCCGGTACGGCCGATGCCCGCAGCGGAACCCCAGCAACCCCCTTATTCGCAACCCCAACCCCAGATCGCGCGCCAACCTGAGCCCGTGCGCCCCGACAATTCCGCCGTACTCGTCATCGATCAAGGCGCCCAGACCCAGGACGAGGCGTTGACGCGCGAGGCACCTGGCAATGCCCCGGCACGGAGGCCCCAGCAAGCGACACCGCGCGACACCAGTCGCGCGCACGCCGGCGCGCTCGCCAACCGTTCGGCGACGATCGTGCAGGGGACGCTGATCCAAGCCGTGCTCGAATCGGGGCTCGATTCCACCCGCGCCGGGTTTGCGCGCGCCGTCGTGTCGCGCGACATCCGCGGGTTCGACGGCGCACGGGTCCTGATCCCGCGCGGGAGCCGGCTGATCGGTGAGTATGACGCCGAGAATTCGGCCGGGCAGAAGCGTGCGCTGATCAACTGGACACGGCTTATCCGGCCCGATGGGGTCACGATCGCAATCGGATCCCCCGTTGCCGACACCGTGGGAAGGACCGGGGTTCGCGCACGCGTGAACACGCATTTCTTCGAACGCTTCGGCGGCGCGATCCTTCAGTCCATCCTCGATATTGGCGTGAACATCGCTTCGCGCGAGGCCGGCGCAGCGAGAATCTACGCGTTCCCCGGCTCCAATTTCTCCTCCCAGGTGATCCGACCCCAGCAGATTACTCCGACGCTCACCGTCAAACCCGGCACCAGCGTCAGCGTGTTTGTCGCGCGCGATCTCGATTTTACGGGCGCGGCCGCCGCCCGATGAGCACGCCGCTCCGCCGCCAGGTCTATCTGCACGCCTATCTGGCACCGTTTGCGGAGGTGCTCACACGGCCCGACGTGACCGACATCTATGTCAATCGTCCGCACGAGATCTGGGCAGAGAGCACCGGCGGGGCGATCGAGCGCTTCGAAAGCGCCGGGCTCGATGAGGCGACCCTCGAACGGCTATCGCGCCAGATTGCCGCGCTTGCCCACCAAGGGATCAGCCGCGAACATCCGCTCCTGTCAGCGACCCTGCCCGATGGCGCCCGCGTGCAGGTGGTGGCTCCGCCCGCCACCCGCGGCGGAGTCGCGATCGCCATCCGCAAGCCCGTGTCCCCCAATCTGCGCCTCACGGACTCTAGCGAGGCGGGCGCGTTCGCCGACACGATCACGCGAGCGACAGCGGCTTCAGACGTGGATCAGGACATTGATCGCGCGCTTGCCACTGGCGATATCGCGGCTGCCTTGGGCTTCGCGGTGCGCGCACGGAAGAATTTGCTGGTGGCGGGTGGCACCTCAACCGGCAAGACCACCTTTCTCAACGCGCTGATCGCCGAGATTCCGGCTGACGAGCGGCTTATCTTCATCGAGGATACGCCCGAGCTGCAGCTTCAGCATGCCAACGCGATCGGGCTGCTCGCGGCCCGCAGCGAGCTTGGCGAAGCGAGGGTCAGCGCCAATGACTTGGTCGCGGCCTCGCTGCGCATGCGGCCGGACCGCATCATTCTTGGCGAGCTCCGCGGCGATGAGGCGCTGGCGTTCCTGCGCGCGGTCAATACCGGGCACCCAGGCTCGATGACCACCGTTCACGCCGACAGCCCCAGAGGAGCGATCGAGCAGATCACCTTGCTGACGCTGCAAAGCGGATCCCAGCTCAGCCGCGCCGACGTCCATCACTATGTGCGCTCGACCATCGATCTCTACGTTCAACTCGGCCGCCGGGGCGGGCGGCGTTACGTGTCGCAGGTTGTTCGCAGCAGTTCGCTCGATGAGGCTGGCTCAAGGTGACGGATGCCCTTTCCACCCCTCCCGGTTCGGCCACATTGGTCGAGGCCGCAACTTGGGTGCAGGGAACGTTGCTCGGCGCCCTGGCAACGGCGATCGCCGTGATCGCGATCGCATGGATCGGGTTCAGGATGCTGTCGGGACGCATCGACCTTCAACGCGGCGCTGCCGTCATTTTGGGATGCTTCATCGTGTTTGGCGCGCCGCTCATCGCCGCGGGGCTGGTGAAGCTGGGCGAAGCGGGAAAGGGCAGCAATGTCGCACCTGCCCCGCCGCCTGAGCCTCCACCGCCGCCACCTCGGCCTACATCGACTCCAACGCCATATGATCCTTACGCCGGTGCATCGGTGCCTGTGCGCTGATACAGGATCCAGAACCAGTATTTACAAATGTCGAGCATGGGGGATGGAATGAGATTTGCAGCTACAGCTTTGATATTATTTGCCAGCGTCCTGGGCTCCAGCCCTGCTTACGCCGAAGGATGGACAGGCGACTTGACCATACACATGGCGTTCACGGAAGACTCCGATTTGCTTGTGGTTTCGACCACTGATGGCAACCAGTACGCAACCGGATGCGGGGTCAACCAATGGATCGTCCATGCTGCCACGGAAGAACGACGCTCGCGCGCCTGGGCCACCATTCTGACGGCGATCGGCACCGGAAAGAAAATAAGATTCTGGTTCAAGGATACCTGTTCCAATTGGTCATATCACAGTGCCTCTGCGGTCATGATTGTGCAATGACCCGGCCATTGCAGCGCTTGCGCTGCGGGAGCCGAGTTTTTTCTGCACAAATCACGAGTTTCTCTAGCGGAGGTTATAATCCATGCGCTCCCAGGACTTGAGTTTTGGAAGGACCAGAATACTTTTCAAGCTCCTTGGGGCCGCTGCGCTTGCGTTCGGCAGTTCACCTTCGTTCGCACAATCCTATGTCGAGCCGGTGAAAATCACCCGCATCACCAACAACAATGAGGGAAACACATTTCTTCGCGTGAGCCAGCGAGCGCCCTATTCAGGTTGGCCATCGTGCGCCGTGACTGGCTCCGGATGGGATTTCACGTTCAACGCTTCGACCCTTGCTGGACAGGCGATGCTTGCGATCACGTGAGCGCGTACCTCAATGGCAAATCGATACGGGTCGTGGGCACCGGCACCTGCGCAAGCAGCATCGAAACGCTCTATGGTGGATATTCTGGAATGAGGCGCTGAGTAACGTTCGCCACGAAACAACCCT
Source organism: Sphingobium sp. (assembly GCA_030148625.1). The sequence continues at coordinate 7,167 of JASBTC010000005.1, forward strand.
TGGAAAGTAGGCGAAGCCGTTCATCGGAGGCTGCATCGGTTACAAATCCGACTATAGCGGCCTCGTATTGAAGATAAGCGAGGAAGGGGATACCGTCTTGAAAACCTTGGGCGCACTACTCTTGATGCTGGTAGTGATCAGTCCCACTCATGCCGGTCAGGCTGAACAAACCAATTATCAGTATGACGCGCTTGGTCGCCTCCTCGGTTCAACGACGACGTGCGGAACAGGTGGCGAAATCGCCGTGCAGATCGACTACGACGCCGCCAGCAACCGTTCCCGATATCGCGTTTCGGGTAACGGAACGATGCTCATCAATCGTGAGAACACGACGCTCACCCCGCTTGGCTCCGGCAGTTGGCGGCTTCGCAAAACCGGCGGCACCGATGGTGCGTTCGATACGAGCGCCGAATCGAATTCGCCCGTTTCCGCAAGCGCCAAGATCAGCGCGCGATCCCTGTCTGGAGCGCCAAACGGCTTCATCGCCTTCAGCGCCAATCCATCTGCAACCAGTTCCTTCACCAAACTCGACTTCGGCATGCAGATCTACTGGGACGGCGCTGCCTACATCTATGAGGGCGGCGGACATGTGCTCAACTTTCCGATTAATCAGAAGGTCTGGCTGTGGCGCGAAGGCTCGACCGTGAAGTACGGAACGGGTGCGGACTTCGCGACCGCTTCGACAAGCGGGCTGAAGCGCACCGTCACGGACGCCCCTGCCACGCTCTACTTCGATTCTTCGCTATCGAGTGCAACGAGCGACTTTGAAGTCACCGTCGCCGATGATCAGG
>JASBTC010000015.1 GCA_030148625.1 Sphingobium sp.
GGTGATGATGACGACCGGCTTCGTCAGCTCGCTCGCCACGGGGCTGGGCGAGGAGATCGGCTGGCGGGGTTTCCTGGCACCGCGCATGGCGGCGCTGACGGGATTCACCCCCAGCGTGTTCATCGTCGGGCTGATCTGGGGCGCCTGGCACATGCCGCTGCTGCTGTTCGGCGATTATAATCAGGGCACCGAATGGTGGGTCTCAGTGCCGTGCTTCATGGTGCTGGTGCTGAGTTGCAGCATGATCATGGCGTGGCTGCGGCTTCGCTCCAACAGCCTGTGGCCGTGCGCCATCGTGCACGCCAGCCACAATCTCTTCATCCAAGCGATCTTCACGCCGCTGACCGGCGAGCGCGGCAGCGCCACCGCCTATACGACCGGCGAATTCGGCATCGTCGTGCCCGTCGTGCTCACCGTCTTCGCGATCTGGTTCTGGATGCGGCGCGGCCAGGTCACCGTGCCCGGCGCGGCGACCTGATGGGCCCGCTCCCCCAAGCCTTGCGGCCCGAAACATGGTCGACTCCGGTGCGATCGCGCCCGTTCGATTGCACACAGGGCATGGAGACCATATGTAACGGCATAGTTGAAGCGACAGGTTCCGATCGAAACATAATGATCCTCCCCACAGAAACGCCGAATTCCGCCGACGCGTACGGCATTCACATCGATCCGGCGTTCCGCGCATGAAGGCCGACCAGCCGACACTCGGCGCGCTGATGCGCAGCCTGCGGACCCGCAACAGCTGGACGCTCAAGGAAATGAGCGATCGCAGCGGCATCCCGATCTCGACCCTGTCGAAGGTCGAGCATGACCGGCTGACGCTGACCTATGACAAGCTCTTGCAGCTCAGCCAGCGGCTCAACATCCGCATGTCGGAGCTGTTCGCGGAGACCGATCCGGGCGCCGAAACCCAGGTGACGGCGCGGCGCAGCATCGGCGACATGGATCGTGCCATCCGCGTCACCACGCCCAATTACGATTACCACTATCTCTGCACCGAATTGCGCCGGAAGCGCATGATCCCGCTGATCACGCGCATCCGCGCCAAATCCGCTGCGGAGTTCGGCGATCCGGTTCGCCATCCGGGCGAAGAGTTCGTCTATATCGTCAAGGGGCGGATCGTCGTCCACACCGAATTCTACGATCCGGTGACGCTTGGCGAAGGCGAATCGATCTATCTCGATTCGAACATGGGCCATGCCTATGTGACCGCTGAGGGCTGCGACGAGGCGATCGTGCTGGGGGTCTGCTCGAGCGCCGAGGACGGGCTGATGGATTCGCTGCTCAACCTTCATGGCGAAGACGCAGAGCTCGAGAACGCGCCGGTCTGACTTAAGGGGCGGCATCCCCGCCTGACTGTGCCGCTAGCGCACGCTCCGCTCAGGCGGCGGCGGGCATCGTGGTCCAGCCCAGCGCCGGAATGGTGATCGATCGCTTGCCCGACATGTCGACGCGGGTCACCAGGATCTGGCGGTCCTCGATATAGCTGATGATGCGCTGGGCGCGGCGGAGCGAAGTCGTGCCGTAGACGCGCGCGAGTTCCTCGTCGCTCGGGCAGGGCTCGCCGTCGCGCGCGGCGCGGGCGATGCGCAGATAGGCACCGAGCATATCGTCGGGCAGCCCGTGCGCCGCCGCAATCGCGGGCGCCCATTCCTCGCTCATATCCTCGAACACGCCCGCGCGCGCGGCCCCCAGCCGCCGCGCGAAGGAAGATGCATCGAGCGGTGGGCGGTGCACGCCCATCATCCGGCAGCGCACCTGGAAGTCCTGAAACATCAAGGCGGCCGAGCGTGACGACGAATCCGGATCCTCGACAAGCGCACGCAACGCCTCGGCGACCACCGGGCCGGGGTCGATCGCGGGTGCCGACGGACGTTCGGGCGCAGGGGCGGTGCTGGCCTCGATGGTATGGAGCACATCATCGACCGGCGGGGGCTTGGGCGGCACATAGGTGATCGGCGCTGGGCCGGGTTCATCCAGTCCGTCGAGCAGGGTCTGGCGCATATCCTCGGCCGAAATCTGCGGCAACGGGGTGAGCATGGGGCCGGTGCCCCGCGCGGCGGTTTCGACGGGGCCGATCCGGATCGAGATCGGCCTGCGCGATATTGCCGGGCCGAGCGCCAGGAAATTGCCGCGCTGGAGATCGCGGATCGCATCGGCCTGGCGCCGTTCCATGCCGAGCAGATCGGCGGCGCGCGCCATGTCGATATCGAGGAAGGTGCGCCCCATCAGGAAGTTGGACGCCTCTGCCGCGACATTCTTGGCGAGCTTGGCCAGGCGCTGCGTCGCGATGATCCCGGCAAGACCGCGCTTGCGCCCACGGCACATCAGGTTGGTCATCGCCGACAGCGACGCGCGCCGCACCTCCTCGGTCACCTCGACCGCACCGGAGGGCGCGAACACCTGCGCCTCGTCGACCACCACCAGTGCGGGATACCAATGCTCGCGCGGCGCATCGAACATGCCCGACAGGAAAGCGGCGGCGCAGCGCATCTGGCCTTCGGCGTCCAGCCCCTCGAGGCTGAGCACGACCGATGCGCGATGCTCGCGGCAGCGCGCGGCGAATTTGACGACTTCGTTGATCGAATAATCCGCGCCTTCGACGACGACATGGCCATAGGGCCCGGCCAGGGTCACGAAATCGCCCTCAGGATCGATGATGACCTGCTGGACATGCTCCGCGCTGCGTTCGAGCAGGCGGCGCAGCAGGTGCGACTTGCCCGATCCCGAATTGCCCTGGACGAGCAACCGCGTCGCCAACAGCTCTTCGAGATCGATCGAAGCGCCCTTGCCCGTATTGTCCGTGCCTATATCGACTTGAATCGTCATGCCGCCGTTTGGCCGAGATGCCACCATCCCGGCAAGGGCCGGATGCGCCTTTCGTCGCGACTTGGCGAAATAGACTCTGGTTCCGGTTCAGATTGCACCGAAACGACTCGGAATTGTCCCTTGCTTGCCGCGATTTCCGAGCCGGCAGGTGAGTCCACCTGCCTCGAAGTCACTTTAGGGTGTGGCCCCCGCGGCCGCGTTCCAACGCTTCATCGACCGCTTCAGCACGTCGTGCGGCAGGCCGAAGACCTTGAATCCGTCGGCCCCCGTCATGTCGCGCGCGGCGACCATCGCGTTGACGACGGCTTCCTCGGTCGCATCCACTGTCGCCTCGAACAGCGGCGTCAATTCCTCGTTCGAATACATCTCGACCTGGGTCTGGCCGGTCTGCACCGCCGGGACTTGCGGATTCGCCGTCGAGAAGGCGACGAAGATGTCGCCCGACCCCGCGCTGGCGACCGAACCCAGACGGCCGAGCCCGAGCCCGGCGCGCTTCGAGATACGCTTGAGCTGATGCGGCAGCAGCGGCGCATCGGTCGCCACGACGATAATGATCGAGCCGTCTCGCGCACGCCCGACCGGAGCCGATGCGGGCGCACAGGCCCGGATATCCTTGCCGTCGCCGCCCACCTTGCAGGGCAGATAGCTGTCCGCCAGTTCCTTGCCGACCGGTGCCCCGCCGATCCGCAGGCTTTTGCGATCGCCGTAATTGCACTGCACCAGCACGCCGACGGTATAGCTTTTACCGCCCTGCTTCACGATGCGCGACGACGTGCCGATGCCGCCCTTGAACATATTGCAGATCATGCCGGTGCCCCCGCCGACCGCGCCCTCCGTCACCGGGCCGCCGCGCGCCGAATCGAGCGCCTGGCGGACATGGTCGGGCTTCACATGGAAACCGTTGATATCGTTGAGCACCCCGTCATAGGTTTCCGCGACCAAAGGCACGAACCAGCGCGCGTTCCAGCCCTTGTCGACCATCCAGCCCACGGCGGTATCGCGCGCGATGCCGACGCTGTGCGTGTTGGTGATCAGGATCGGACCATCGAGCAACCCCCGCTCCTCCAGCCAGACCGTACCGGTCATCTCGCCGGCGCCGTTGAGCGTCGACCAGCCGGCGAAAACCGGCACGGTCGACTGGCGGCCGCGCGGAATCACTGCGGTTACGCCGGTGCGCACCGGGCCTTGGCCGACCTTGGTCGCGCCCTCGCCCGAAATCAGCGTCGTGTGGCCGACCTCGACGCCGGCGACGTCGGTGATCGCATTGAGCGGCCCCGTTTCGCCGTGGAAGGGAACGCCGAGATCGCGCGCACGCTCAGGCGCGGTCTGGGCATGGGCGACGCCCGTGAAACCGCTTGCCAGGGCGAGCACGGCAAGCGCCGTGCGGAATGTTCGATCGATCATATGTCCCCCGAGCCAGTAAAATAGCGGGTGATTGTCGCGGCGGTGACACAAACCGCAAGGTGCGAAGCGCAGACCGCCGTTGCCCTCAGCGCACCAAGATCGCGTG
>JASBTC010000024.1 GCA_030148625.1 Sphingobium sp.
CCACGTCCCCCGCCTCTGCAATGCAATGGAGACGCTCTAGGCGATGGCAGCCCCCGAGACAAATGCAGAGGCATTGGCGCTTTCCGCGCTGGTCTGGACCCTGAATGACCCCGCCCGCGCCGACCGGCTGCTGAGCGTGACCGGACTGACCGCGACCGATCTGCGCGAGCGGGCGGGCGATCCGGCGCTGCTCGCGGCAGTGCTCGGCTTCCTCGAAGCGCATGAGCCCGACCTGATCGGCTGTGCCGCGGCGCTGGAGGTGAAGCCGCTGATTCTCGTCGAGACGCGCAGGATACTCGAATCATGACCCGCCCGCTGCTGATCACCGATTGCGACGAGGTGCTGCTCCACATGGTCAGCCATTTCGGCGCATGGCTGGACGAGGCGCATGCGATCGATTTCACACCCGATGGCGGCGATTTCTCGCGCGCGATGAAGCGTCGTGCCGATGGCGAATATCTGTCGCGTGTCGAGATGTGGCCGCTGCTCGGCGGCTTTTTCGACACCGAGATGCACCGCCAGACACTGGTGCCGCATGCCCGCGAAGCGCTCGCCGAGATTTCGGGCTATGCCGATATCGTCGTCCTCACCAATTTGGAGGATCATCGCCAGCCGCATCGCGTCGCCCAACTCCGCGGTTTCGGCATCGATTTCCGCGTCGTCACCAATCAAGGCGGCAAGGGCACGCCGGTGCGGGCGCTGCTCGACGAATATGCGCCCAGCGCGGCGGTGTTCGTCGACGATCTGGCGCATCATCACCAGTCGGTGGCCGACGCGGCGCCGGAGGTCTGGCGCCTCCACATGATCGCAGAACCCAGCCTGGCCCCTGCCGTGCCGCCTGCGCCCGCCGCGCATGTCCGCATCGACGACTGGCGCGACGCCAAGGACTGGATAGCGGAAAAGCTCGAGAAGACGCCTCTTGAGATCCGAAGGCATTCGCCCTCTTGACCGACTCACGCAAACAACGGAACCCGACACCATGACAGACACGCCCGCCCAGAAGCTGGAAGCGCTCGGCCTGAAGCTTCCCAAGCCCGCCGCACCGATCGCCGCCTATGTTCCCGCCGTCGAGATTGGCGGGCTGCTCCATATCTCAGGCCAGCTCCCCTTTCGCGGCAGCGACCTGATGACCGGCCGTGTCGGCGAGGACGTCAATGTCGAATTCGGCTACGAGGCCGCGCGCAATTGCGCGCTGATGCTGCTGGCGCAGATGGAGCAGGCATTGGGTTCGCTCGACCGGGTCGAGCGCGTGGTCAAGCTGGGCGTGTTCGTCAGCAGCGATCCCCATTTCACCGAACAGCCCAAGGTCGCCAACGGCGCATCGGAACTGATGCAGGCGGTGTTCGGCGACGCCGGCAAGCATGCGCGTAGCGCCGTCGGCGTCCCCTCCCTGCCGCTGGGCGCCGCGGTCGAGGTCGACGCGATCGTGGCGATCAAGGCGGGCTGACCCCATATAGGCGGCATGCACCCCGTTCCGCTCGTCTCGCGCAGCTTTCATCGATTCGAGTCCCGCGCGAGGGGGGCCGTGTCCGGGGTGCATCCGCGATGAGTTCCGACCTTGTCGCACGGATCGGCCACGGCGTCGGCGATTTCGACGCCGACGCGTGGGATGACTGCGCGGGTCGCACCAACCCCTTCGTCTCGCACGCGTTCCTGTCGGCGCTCGAGGAATCCGGCAGCGTCGGCGCCGCGGCCGGCTGGCAGCCGGTGCCGATCGCCGTCGATGGCGCCGACGGCCGGCTGGCAGGCGTGCTGCCGGCCTATGCCAAAAGCCACAGCCAGGGCGAATATGTCTTCGATCAGGGCTGGGCCGACGCATGGGAGCGCGCGGGCGGGCATTATTATCCCAAGCTCCAGGTCGCCGTCCCCTTCTCGCCCGTACCGGGGCCGCGATTGCTGTTACGCGATCCGGCGGTCGCGCCGCAGCTCATTGCCGCGGCCGAGGCCGTGGTGGCGCAGAACCGCTTAAGCTCCGCCCATGCGACCTTCGTCGCGGAGAGCCAGATACCGTTCTTCGAGGCGGCGGACTGGCTGATCCGCACCGACAGCCAGTTCCACTGGCAGAATCGCGGCTATCGCGCGTTCGACGATTTTCTCGCGGTGCTCGCCTCACGCAAGCGCAAGGCGATCCGCAAGGAACGGGCCGCGGCGATCGACGGTCTCGACATCGTCCATCTGCAGGGACAAGCGATCGAGGCGCATCATTGGGACGCATTCTGGGACTTCTATCAGGACACGGGCGCCCGGAAATGGGGCCATCCCTATCTGACGCGCAGCTTCTTCACTTTGCTGAGCGAGCGGATGGCGGACGCGCTGCTGTTGATCCTGGCGCTGCGCGACGGTCGTCCGATCGCGGGCGCGCTCAACCTGATCGGCGGCGACGCGCTGTACGGACGCTATTGGGGATGCGTGGAGGAGGTGCCCTTCCTCCATTTCGAGCTTTGCTATTATCAGGCGATCGACGCGGCGATCGCGCGCGGCCTCGACCGGGTCGAGGCGGGCGCGCAAGGCGGGCACAAGCTGGCCCGGGGCTATGAGCCGGTGCCGACCTATTCGGCGCATTATATCGCCGATCCCGGGTTCCGCGCGGCCGTTGCCGATTTCCTGCGCCGCGAACGCGCCGCCGTGGCCCATGAGATCGGCGCGCTCGCCGAACTCGGTCCGTTCAGAAAGACCTGCTGATCCTCGCCGTCAGTCCGGCTTTCACCGGCGTGACGCCGGTTCAGGCTGCGTGGCGCGCCGTCTCGCTCAACCAGGCACGGGCCTGACGCTGCGCTTCGGCGATTTCGCGCGCGCTCATCTCCCCGGCGATCTCTGCCCGCCAGTTCTGCGCATCGCTGCTGCCGCGCAACGCGGCGAGATTGAACCATTTATGCGCCTGGATCAGATCGACGATCGTATCCCCGGCGCCCGAGGAATAGGCCATGCCCAGTTCCAGGCAGGCTTCCGGATCGCCACGCCCCGCATCGGCGAGGCGGCTTTCTATGAAGAAGCGTTCAAGCTTTGCACTATGTCCCATGTTCCCACACCCCTATTCGACCTTTCGGCCCAGAGGCACAATCGGCCACATGGTTTAAAAAAATGGTTAACGCCTCTTCACTTTGTTTTCCCGCGCGAAAACACGATGTCGGCGCATCGGGATGGGGGCAAAAGCCGGTGACCGGTCAGTCGACGGGCAGATTGTCGATCAGGCGGGTGCCGCCGATGGTGGCAGCCGCCATCAGCCGCGCGGGCCGGTCGAGCGTCGTTACCGGCTGGAGCGTCTCCGCGTCGCACAGCGACACATAGTCGATCGGATCGAACCCCGCTTTCGCCAAGGCCGACTCCGCCCGTTCGAGGGCCGCCGCCACCGGCGTTCCGCTCGCGATCGCGCGCGCCGCCTCACCCAGTGCACGCGGAAGCGTCCGCGCGGCTTCGCGCTCCTGCTCGGTCAAATAGATGTTGCGCGACGACAGCGCGAGGCCATCCTCGTCGCGCTGGGTCGGCACGCCCGCAATCTCGATGGCGAGGTCGAGATCGGTGACCATCCTGCGGATCACCGCGAGTTGCTGGTAATCCTTCTCGCCGAACAGCGCGACGTCCGGCCGGACCTGGTTGAACAGCTTCGACACGACGGTCGCGACGCCATCGAAATGGCCGGGGCGCGATGCGCCGTCGAGTCCGTCGCTCACGCCGGTGACCGAAACGGTCGTGGCGAAGCCCGTCGGATACATGGCCTCGACGGGCGGCAGCCAGAGCAGCGCGCACCCTGCCGCTTCCAGCATGTCGGCATCGGCACGCTCGCGCCGGGGATAGCGCGCAAGATCCTCATTGGGGCCGAATTGCCTGGGATTGACGAAGATCGAGGCGACGACGCGGTCGGCGCGGGTCTTCGCGGCCTCCACCAGCGCCATGTGCCCGACATGGAGCGCACCCATGGTCGGCACCAGCGCGACCGACAGCCCCTCGGCCCGAAACGCCGCAATCGCGGCGCGCAGCTTTTCGAGATCACGGACCGTTTGCACGCCTGGCTTGCCTCCGATATGGCCGGGACGCGCTCTTTGAGGGGCGCGTCTTCTGGAATCAAGTGGCTAGGGGGGCCCGATCGCTACATGGCGGTGAATGGCGTGCATCTGATCGTTTTTGCGAACGAGAAAGGGGGCAGTGGCAAGTCGACCACGGCAGTCCATACCGCGATCGGACTGGCCAAGGCCGGCCGGCGCGTCGCGGCGCTCGACCTCGATACGCGACAGCGTACGCTGGGCCGCTATCTGGACAATCGCGCGGAGACGGTGCGGCGCGAAAGCGTCCAGCTGATCCTGCCGCCCCATAGCGTGCTCGATCCGTTGACGGTGCCGGCGCTCGAGGACGCGGTCGCGCGGCTCGGCGAAGGCCGGGAATTCGTGATCATCGATACGCCGGGGCGCGACGACGCGGTCGCACGTGCCGCGATCGCGATGGCGGATACGCTGGTGACGCCGATCAACGACAGCTTCATCGACCTCGATCTGATCGGCCAGGTCGATCCGGAGACCTTCAAGGTGAAGCGCCCGAGCTTCTATGCGGAGCTGATCTGGGATCAGCGCAAGATACGCGCGCGGACCGACGGCGCCACGGTGGACTGGGTGGTGCTGCGCAACCGCCTCCAGCATGTCGAGGCGCGCAACATGCGCCGCGTCGGCAATGCCGTGGCGGAACTGTCGCGCCGCGTTGGCTTTCGCGTCATACCCGGCCTTGGCGAGCGCGTGATCTATCGCGAGCTCTTTCCGCGCGGCATCACCTTGCTCGACCTGGAGGAACTCGGCGAACTCGGCATCAGCCATATCGCCGCGCGCCAGGAACTGCGCGAGATGATCTCCGCGCTCGAACTGCCCCAGGCACAGGGCGAGCTTTCGCTCTGACATGGCGAAGCTGATCCTTCTTGCCGGGATCGGCCTGCTGATCTGGTTCTGGTGGCGCGGCAAGATGAGTCGTCGTCCGCCGCGACCGACGATGAACGTCGCCGAAGCCTTGCGCCTGCTCGACCTGACGCCCCAGGCCACGCCCGACCAGATCCGCGCGGCGCATCGCCGCCTGATCGCGCGCGTCCATCCCGACGCGGGGGGCAGCGCCGAGCTTGCCGGAAAAATCAACGCGGCACGCGACCTGTTGCTGCGTTCGCGCGTTGTGCCGCCGTCCCGATAACCGGGGGTCCTGCCCCATCCAGTACCGGAGTAAACGATGAGCCACGTCTTCGATCCCACCACGCTGCGCGAATATGACATCCGCGGAATCGTCGGCCAGACACTGGGCGCAAAGGACGCCTATGCGATCGGCCGGGGCTTCGCGACATTGGTGCGCAAGGCCGGCGGGACACGCGTGGCAGTGGGTTATGACGGGCGTGAATCGTCGCCGATGCTCGAAACCGCGCTGATCAACGGCCTCAACGAAGGCGGTGTCGACGTGGTCCGGGTCGGGCTGGGGCCGACGCCGATGCTCTATTATGCCGAAGCCGTGCTCAAGGTCGATGGCGGCATCATGATCACCGGCAGCCACAATCCCGCCGATTATAATGGCTTCAAGATGGTCATCCATCATGCGCCTTTCTATGGCGAGCAGATCCAGGAGATCGGTCGGCTGGCCGCCGCAGGCGCCTGGACCGAGGGAACGGGCACCGTTTCGAATGTCGATATCATGGACGATTATGTCGGCCGCCTGCTCGCGGGCTATGCCGGCGGCGCCTATCGGATCGGCTGGGATGCTGGCAATGGCGCAGCCGGCCCGGTGATCGAGAAGCTGGTGAAGCTGCTGCCCGGCGAACATCACCTGCTCTTCACCGATGTCGATGCCAATTTCCCCAATCATCACCCCGATCCCACCGAGGAGAAGAATCTCGAGGATCTCAAGCGCCTGGTCGCCGAGAAGAATCTCGATTTCGGCGTCGCGTTCGACGGCGACGGCGACCGGATCGGCGCGATCGACGGCAAGGGCCGGGTCGTCTGGGGCGACCAGTTGCTCGGTATCCTCGCCGAACCCGTGCTGAAGGCCAATCCGGGCGCGACCATCCTGGCCGATGTGAAGACCAGCCAGGCGCTGTTCGACCGCGTTGCCGCGCTGGGCGGCAAGCCGCTGATGTGGAAGACCGGCCACAGCCTGGTGAAAGCCAAGATGAAGGAGGAGAACTCACCGCTCGGCGGCGAGATGAGCGGCCATATCTTCTTCTTCTGGGACTATTACGGCTTCGACGATGCGATCTACGGCGCGGTGCGGCTGATGAGCGCGGTGCGCATGTCGGGCAAGTCGCTGACCCAGCTCAAGGACGAGATGCCGGCGATGGTCAACACGCCCGAACTCCGCTTCCAGGTCGACGAGAGCCGCAAGTTCGCGGTGGTCGACGAAGTGCTCGACCGGCTCGAGGCCGAAGGCGCCGACGTCAATCGCACCGATGGCGCGCGCGTCAACACCGCCGATGGCTGGTGGCTATTGCGCGCATCCAACACCCAGGATGTTCTCGTCGCGCGCGCCGAAGCCAAGGACGAAGCCGGATTGGCGCGGCTGATGGCGCAGATCGATGCCCAGCTCTCGGCGTCGGGAATCGCACGCGGCGAGCCGGTCGCGCACTGAATCAAATATCCGCCACACGCAGCAATGTTGCGCACGGTTGCAATCTTTGCACGCATGCGGGTGTCATTCGCACTTGCGAGATAAGCCGCTGCGACGCAAAGAGATCGGGCCTTTCAGGCATCCTCTCCTAAACTTTCAAAGGCCGGTCCTTCGGGATCGGCCCTTTTTTTTGCGCCTAGAGCCTGGCGATCAGCGCCTTCGCTTCGACGACCTGCCCGAAGCCTGGCGCGGCGATTGCGGCCTGCGCGGCGCGCGCGGCCTCCGGCTTGCGGCCGACAGCGGCATAGGCCTGGGCGAGATGCCAGTGGATCGCCGACGAAGCGGGGGCGATCGCCCGCGCCTTTTCCAGCAATTCGATACCGGCGCGGCGGTCGGCCTTGGTCTCGAACAACAGCCAGCCCAAGGTGTCGGCCGCCGCCGGATTGGACGGGGTGAGCGCATAGGCGCGGCTGGCATAGACCAGTCCCTTGTCCGCATCGCCGCTGCGAAACCATGCCCAGGCCAGGTTGTTGAGGATCAACGCGTCGCGATTGCCCATGCGCGCGCGCAGGCCTTCGAGGATGCGGATCGAATCTTCCCATGCGCCGGCCGCTTGGAAATAGTCGGACGCGAGCAGCAGGGCGGCAACGTTGCGCGGATTCTGCGACAGAAACAGGCGCAGCGTCGTCATCGCATCGGCGCGCCGGCCACCGCGATCGAGCGCGTCGATCATGCGCAGCGCCACCGGCTCGGTGAAGCTGATATTGGCGGCGAGCCGGTATGCATCGGCGGCTTGCAGTGGCTGGCCGAGCGCACCGAGGACATCGCCGACCAGCATATGCGCTGCGGGCGTTCCCGGATTGGCACGCTGGAGCGCCTGCGCCTCCGCCAGCGCCTCCTCGCCGCGCCCGGCGGCAAGCAGGCCCCGGATATAGCGAATGCGCACCGGTGCGCCGCGATCGAGCGCCGCGTCCCGCGACAATGCGCCGAGATCGCCGCCGCCGAACACTGCACCGCCACCAGGCGTGGAGGCCGATGCACGATCGAGATAGCTGGCGGCCGCATCGCGCGCGTCGATCGCCTCGAGCGCGCGGCCGATCACGGTCAGCGTATAGACATCGGCGTCGGGCCGGTCGGCGATCGGGCGCAACGCGTCGACGGCATCGCGATAATTGCCGGCGCGCCACTCCGCGGTTCCCAGCAGACGGCGGACGCGCAGATTTTCGGGCTGCATCGAAACCAGCCGATCGAGCCGCGCTATGGCCTGTTCGTAGCTGCCGGCGTCGATCTCGAGCACCGCTTGCAGCAGCATGCCCCCGGGCATGTCGTCAAGGGCATCGCCCGTCCGCTGGATGAGCGAACGGGCGAGGCCGAAATTGCCCGCGCGCGCGGCAAGCACCGCCTGGAGATAAAAGGCGCGGACATTGCGGCCGTCGATGGCCAGCGCTCGCCGGGTCATGGCCAGCATGTCGCGTGCGCGCCCGAGATCGCCGAGCGTCGCGGCGGTTTCGAGCAGGGCATCGACATCCTGCGGATCGATCTCGACCGCGCGCTCGAACCAGGGCAATGCCGCGACGAGCCCATATTGGTTGCGGACGAGCACGCCCTTCAGCACCATCGCATCGACCGAGCGGGGCGCGAGCGCCATTGCGCGATCGGCCGCGGCCACGGCGCCGGCCTGATCGGCGACGTCCATGCGGAAATTGCCGAGCGCGACCCAGGTCGCGACGTCCCTGGGCGCGCGTGCGATCGACCGGTCGAAAGCGCTTGCCGCAGCCGCAATGTCCCCCCGTGCCGCCAGTGCCTGGGCGCGGATGCGTTCGGCATAGGCGGCCTGCCCGGCCGGCGGCGGCGCGCGATCCAGTTCGGCGAGCGCGGCGGCGGCATCGCCGTTCAGGACATTGGCATGGGCGACGAAGACCGAGATGTCGGCGGCGGGCACGCCCGCGCGCCGGGCCCGCTCGAACTCCGCCGCGGCGCCCGGACCGTCGCCGAGCGCCAGCGAGATGCGCGCCTGCATGGCATAGGCGGCGCCCCAGCCCGGATCGGCCTTCAGCGCATTCTGCATCTCGATGCGCGCGGCGCGGGGATCGCCGCCGCCAAATGCCGCCACCGCGCGCCGCATGGCGGCACCGGCCGCGGCACGGTCGGCAGCCAGCGCGGGCGCCGCGAGCAGCGCGAGCGCGGCGGTCAGGACAAGGATGCGGCGCATCGCTGGATCAGGCCTGCATGCCATATTGCTTGAGCAGGTCGTACAATGTCGGCCGGCTGATCCCGAGCAGCTTGGCGCTGCTCGAGATATTGCCCTCGCTGCGCGCCAATGCGCGGCGGATTGCCTTGCGGTCGGCGGCTTCGCGTGCGGTCTTGAGATTGATCACGTCGCCATCCTCGAGCCGCGCCTGGCTGGGCAGGTCGAGATCCGCCGCAGTGACCAGCCGTCCGTCGGCCATGATCACCGCGCGCTTCATCCGGTTCTCCAGCTCGCGCACATTGCCCGGCCAGCCCCATGCGTCGATCGCGGCCAGCGCGTCGGGCGCAAGCCCCTTCACCGCCGGATTCATCGCCTTGGCGAAGCGCAGCAGGAAATGGCGCGCGAGCAGGGGCGCGTCGCCCGGGCGTTCGGCCAGGGCGGGAATGCGGACGACGATCTCGGCGAGGCGATAATAGAGATCCTCCCGGAAGCGGCCGTCGGCGATCATCGTCTCCAGATTCTGGTGAGTCGCACAGACGATGCGCGTATCGACCGCGATCGGGGTGCGTCCGCCGATCCGCTCGATCACGCGTTCCTGCAGGAAGCGGAGCAGCTTGACCTGGAGCGGCAGGGGAATGTCACCGACCTCGTCGAGGAACAATGTGCCGCCCTGGGCCTGTTCGATCTTGCCCTCATTGGTCTTGACCGCACCGGTGAACGCGCCCTTTTCATGGCCGAACAATTCGGATTCGAGCAGGTTTTCGGGGATGGCGGCGCAGTTGATCGCGACGAAGGCGCCACCGCGGCGACCGCTCGACTGATGGACGCCGCGGGCCAGCAATTCCTTGCCGGTGCCGCTGGCGCCGAGCAGCATGACCGACACGTCCGCGTTCGCGACACGCTCGATCGTCCGCGCGACCTTCAGCATTTCGGGCGCGGCGGTGATCATGCCCCCCAGCACCGTCGCATCGCTGCCGCCGGCCTGCGCCAGCCGGACATTCTCCGTCTCGATCGCATGCAACTGGAAAGCGCGGCGGACGATCAGGCCGAGCTCGTCGATATCGACGGGTTTCTGGTAGAAATCATAAGCGCCGCTGGCGATCGCGCGCAACGCGCTTTCGCGCGCGCCATGACCAGAGGCGACGATCACCTTGGTGTCGGGCTTGAGCGCAAGGATCTCCGCAAGCGTCGCAAAGCCTTCGCTGGTACCGTCGGGATCGGGCGGCAGGCCGAGATCGAGCGTGACCACGACGGGTTCCTCGGCACGCAGGGCAGCGATCGCCGATGCGCGATCGCCGACCGCGATCACCTCATAATCGTCATAGGCCCAGCGAAGCTGTCGCTGGAGCCCCTCGTCATCCTCGACGATGAGGAGCTTGGGTTTTTCCGCCGTCATTGCATCTCCGGAATCTTGGACGCCGCCGCGGGCAGCGTCACGATGAACTTCGTCCCTTCGCCTTCACGGCTCTTGACCTCGATGCGGCCGCCCATTGCCGCGATCAGCGTCCGCGCCTCGAACGCGCCGACGCCGAAGCCGCCTTCCTTGGTCGAGGCAAAGGGCTTGAACAGGCTCGACCGCATGAATTCCTGCGACATGCCCGCGCCCCGGTCGCACACTTGGATCGCGATCTCGGCACCCTGGTCGACCAGCTTGAGCAGCACGGGTTCGCCCGCCGGGCTCGCATCGATCGCATTCTGGACGAGGTGGCCGAGCGCCTGTTCGAGCCGCGTGGGATCGGCGATCAGCATCGGATCGCCGGCGGCCATGACGATCACGGGGTGCTGGCGGTTGCGCGCCGCCGCCACCGCCTCGACGATGCGCTGGGCCGAGACCCGCCGCGGTTCCTCGTACCGCACCTTGTTGTGCTGCGACAGGCGGGCGAGCAGATCGTTCATCTTGCCGACCGACGACTGGAGCGTCGCCACCATATCGGCACGGAATTCGGGATTGTCGGCGTGACGCTCCGCATTGCGCGCGACAAGGCTCAGCTGGCTCACCAGATTCTTGATGTCGTGCATGATGAAGGCGAAGCGACGGTTGAATTCGTCGAAACGGCGCCCGTCGCTCAACGCTTCCTGCCCGCGCGCTTCGGCGAGATAGCTCGCGACCTGCCGGCCGACGATGCGCAACAGGTCGAAATCCTCCCAGTCGAGCGCGCGATCGATCGGCGGGCGTTCGAGCAGCACCGCGCCCTGAAGCCGGTCGAAATGCACGAGCGGCACCAGCGCCCAGGCATCGGGCGCGGCGAGCATCCATTGCGGCACCAGGGCCGCTTCGCGGTCGTGCCGCATCTCGTCGCCGCGCAGCATGTCGAATTCGACGATGCGGCCGCTCGCCAGATGCGCGGCCAGGTCGGCGTCACCGCTGACTCCCTGCACGTCGAGCGACGGCCAGTTCCACTGCGCCTGCACACCCAGCATCCCCGCTTCGCCCGGAACCAGCAGCAGCCCGCCCGGCGATTCGGTGATATCGGCCAATGCCTTGATCACGCGCTCGTCGAGCGGCGCGGCGCCTTCGCCCGGACGCCCGAGCGTGTCGGTGAACCGGATCCACTCGGCGCGGTAGTCATAGCGATGGCGGAAGAGATGCTTGGCGAGCTTGACCCGGAACCAGGCGCGGAAGCGCGGCGACGGCAACAGGGCCAGCGCAACGACCGTCGCGGTCATGACGAAACCGGCCTGCACCGTGCGGGCAAGCGCGCCGCTGACCGATTCGAGCACGCCGGCGATGAGCACCATCAGCACCAGATAGGCGCACAAGGCGACCAGCGAGAGCGACTGGAAGGTCACGGTGCGTGACAGGCGAAGCTGCCAGCGTTCGTTGCGGCGAAGCGCGAAGCCGAAGACGGGCGCCACCATCACCATGGCGCAACCGCGCAGCATGAACGCCTCCGCCGACCAGCCGCGGCCGAGATAGGCGAGGGTGTAGATGTTGAGATCGACGAGCCACATGCCCGCCAGGCCGAACATGGCGAGCCGGATTCCCCAGCGCGCCTCGGGTGCCGCGGCAGTGTAGAGATTGTGCACCAGCACAAGCGCCGCAACCGCGCTGATCATCCTGAGCACGAGCGAGAGGAAGAACAGGGCGTCGGCCGCAGGCCCGATCACCGGCACGGCGAGGGGAATCAGATGCACGGCCATCAGACCCGCGCCAAGCAGCGCGACGGCCACATAGACCAAAGTGACGCCGAACTTCTCATCGCCGCGCCGTCCCTGGCGAAGCAGCAGATACATGAAACCGAGCCAGCACATGTTGCGCAACGTCTCGACACCCTGGCCGAGGATCGACCAGGATCCCGCGGCGGCCGCCGCGAACGCCCAGACCGCCGACAGGGCCAGCGCAGCGATCAGCGCGGCGACCTGCGCGCCGGGGATGCCGCGCCGGGCCTGCCAGGCAGCAAGCAGCGCGAACAGGCCGGCGGCGACGGCGTGGCTCCAGAGTCCGATCGTGGCGATCATCACCGGCGCCTCAGCGCGCCCCCGCCCCTTCCGGCCACAGCACGACGCGCGCGGTCTGCAGCAGGATCAGCAGGTCGAGGAAAGGGGTGTAATTCTTGGCGTAATAGAGATCGTATTCCAGCTTGTGCCGGCTGTCCTCAAGGCTTGCGCCATAGGGATAGTTGATCTGCGCCCAGCCGGTGATGCCCGGCTTCACCATGTGACGCTCGGCATAATAAGGCAGTTTCTGTTCGAGATCCTCGACGAACGGGCGCCGTTCCGGACGCGGGCCGACAAAGCTCATTTCGCCTTTCAGCACGCTCCAGGTCTGCGGCAGTTCGTCGATCCGGGTCTTGCGGATGAAGCGGCCGACACGAGTGACGCGGGGATCGTCCTTTTGCGCGAACACCGCCTTGCCGTCGCTTTCGGCATCGGTGCGCATCGAGCGCAATTTGACGATGCTGAACTCCTCACCGAACAGCCCGACGCGCGCCTGGCGGTAAAAGGCGGGGCCCCGGCTCTCCAGCTTGACCGCGATCGCCGCGATCAGGATCAGCGGTGCGGTGAAGATCAGCAGAATCAGGCTGGCGGCAACGTCGAACAGCCGCTTCGCGATGCTCGACAGGCGCCGGCCCGACGAAAAGCCGTCGGAGAAGATCAGCCAGCTCGGATTGACGCTGGCCAGATCGATCCGGCCGGTCTCGCGCTCCAGAAAGGTCGAGATCTCGTTGACATGGACGCCCGTGGTCTTGATCCGCAACAGATCCTTCAGCGGCATGCCGTTGCGCCGTTCCTCGAGCGCGAGCACCACTTCGCTTGCGTTCAGCAGCACCACATAGTCGGCGAGATTGTAGATGGCGTCACGATTGATCGCCTCCGGAATTTCCGGCGGACCGTCGTTCATGCCGACATAGCCGACGACCACGAAGCCCGAGCCCGGCCGCTGCGCCAGCGCCTTCACCCGCGCCGCACGCGGGCCGGCGCCGAGCACGACCAGACGCCGCTTGAAGGCATGGCTGCCCAATGCCTTGCCGAGCAGGATGCGCAGCGCGAACAGGAGGAAGGCGGCGAACGCCATCGCGTAAAGCAGATTGGACCGCCACAGGCTGAGTTCGGGTATCAGGAAGAACAGCGCCGAAAGGAAGAGGATGCCCAGCGAGATCGCGACGAGCAGCCGCGCGGCGGCAAAGCGCAGCGACTGGAGCGCGTCGCTGCCATAGACGCCGACCGCGATCATCGCGAGTTGCAGTGTCGCGGCGAAGCTCACCAGTTGCGGCCAGCGCGTCGAGATCGGCTGCACCACCTGATCGATCTGGCCCAGCCGGACCACCCAGCCGAGTTCCGCCGCGGTCAGCAGAAGCGCAAGATCCAGCAGGCCGAGCAGCAGCACGGCATGCGGGATATAGTGCTTGAAGAATCTGATCACGTTCGCTCGCCCGTACCGTAAAGGAATCCGACAGGGGGAGTGTCGCTCAAATTGACAAAAATTTCCTGAAGACGGTTCACGCAACCAATTGCAGGCTCCAACCTTTAATCCATCGGCCCAGTGATCTACACCGCGCCGGGGAGCAAATTGCCGCATGAACAACACGCAGATCGTCCCGGTCATCCTGTCGGGAGGCTCGGGAACCCGGCTCTGGCCGATGTCGCGTCCGGAAAGCCCCAAGCAGCTTCTCGCGCTCACCGCGGAGGAGACGATGCTGCAATTGACCGCGCAGCGCACGATCGACGATGCGCGCTTCGATCCGCCGATTGTCGTCGCCAACGCAGCACATGCCGATGCGATCGAAGCGCAGCTCGCGCGCATCGGGGTGTTTCCGCAAGCGCTCATCCTCGAGCCCGTCGGACGCAATACCGCGCCGGCCATCGCGCTGGCGGCACTGGCCGTAGACCCGCAGAGCATGCTGCTGATCATGCCGAGCGATCACGTGATCACCGACCCCGCCGCCTTTCGCGACGCGATCGAGGCCGCGCTGCCACTTGCCGATCATGGCTGGCTCGTCACTTTCGGCATCGCGCCCGACGCGCCGGAAACGGGCTATGGCTATATCGAGACCGGCGAGGCGATCGGCCCGGGCGTCCACCGCGTCGCGCGTTTCGTCGAAAAACCCGATCGGGCAACGGCGGAAGCAATGCTCGCCGCCGGCGGCCATGCCTGGAATGGCGGGATTTTCCTGTTCCGCGCCGACATCTTCCTGGACGCGCTTTCGGTCCATGCGCCGGAGATGCTCACCGCAACCCGAGGCGCAATGGCCGATAGCGTCCGCACCGGCGCGCGCATTCATCCCGGGGCGGAAAGCTTCGCGCGATCGCCCAGCGATTCGATCGATTATGCGGTGATGGAAAAGGCCGAACGGGTCGCGGTGGTGCCGGTCAGCATGGGCTGGTCGGATCTCGGCAGCTGGGACGCGCTCCATGCGCTCAGCGATTGCGACGACAGCGACAATGCCTGTCATGGCGATGCGATCGTGATCGACAGCCGCAATTGCCTGGTGCGCAGCGACGGGCCGCGAGTCGCGCTGGTCGGCGTCGACGACCTGATCGTCGTCGTGAGCGGCAACGACATATTGATCCTGCCGCGCGGCCGGTCGCAGGAGGTGCGCAAGGTGACCGAACATCTGAAGGAGCAGGATCGATGACCGAGATGCGGACCCTGGGGTCGAGCGGCCTGCGAACGTCGCGACTGGTGCTCGGCGGCAATGTCTTCGGCTGGACCGTCAAGGACGCCGATTCGGCGGCGATCCTGGAGGGATTCATCGAACGCGGCGGGACGATGATCGACACCGCCGACGTCTATTCGGCCTGGATTCCGGGCCATGCCGGCGGCGAATCGGAAAGCGCGATCGGCGACTGGCTGACCCGGCGTGGCCGGCGCGACGACGTGCTGATCGCGACCAAGGTCGGCATGCTGCCGGGCGAGGGCGGCACGGGGCTGCGCCCGGAGCGGATCGCGGCGGCGGTGGACGCATCGCTCAAAAGGCTGCGGACCGACTATATCGACCTTTATTATGCGCATCGCGACGATCCCGAGACGCCGATCGCCGACGTGCTCGGCGCGTTTTCCCGGCTGGTCGAACTGGGCAAGGTCCGTGCACTCGGCGCGTCGAACTTCAGCGCCGAACGTCTGGCGGACTCGCTCGATTTCAGCGCGACCCACGGCCTTCCCGCCTATGACGTGCTTCAGCCCGAGCTCAATCTGATCCAGCGCGACGGTTTCGAGGGGCCGCTCCAGACATTGTGCATCGATCGCGGCCTGGGCGTGCTGCCCTATTATGCGCTTGCATCGGGATTCCTGACCGGAAAATACCGCAGCGAAGCCGATCTGGGGCAAAGCCAGCGCGGCGGCCGCGTGGCCGGCTATCTCGATCAGCGCGGCCGCGCGATCCTTGCCGCGCTCGATACGGTCGCGAGCGAGACCGGCACCACGCCGGCACAGGTCGCACTGGCCTGGAACGCCGCGCAGCCCGGCGTCACCGCGCCGATCGCGAGCGCCACCAGCCTTGCCCAGCTCGAGGAGATTGCCGGTGCGATGACGCTCGACCTGAGCGCCGCGCAACTCGCGCTGCTCGACGAAGCCAGCCTCATCCGATCCGATCGCTGAGCCTGCCGTCGCCAATCGGCTCGCCAGACTATGGTCGCCGGTGAAGGCGCGCTCTCGCGCCGATCGTAGCGTTCGGCCGGGGCCCGGGGGCTCGCCGTAAACAGCCGGCTCCAGCCATTTGTTTTACCGCGATTTTCGAGTCGTTCGATGATTCCATCGAACTACAAATCGCTCTAAGCCCTGGGCGGCTCCGCTACGGTGTCGAGCATGGGGGTGCCGCCCAGTTCCAGCCTGATCCGGCCCCGCTCCGGACGGACGAGCCGGACCGGCGCGTCGCGTTCGTCGAGGCGGCGGCGAAGCAGGATCAGGCGGGTCTCGAGATTGTCCTTGAAATCCGGCAGCCGGAGGCGCGGATCCAGCCGCAATTCGCGATTGGTGAAGTCGATCCGCCCCTGCTCCGCATGGATGGAGAGGAGATGGAACAACAGCCGCCCCGGTACGCCCTTGATGACATAGGCATCGTCGATGAACAGGCTGTCGTCGAATGCGAAATATCGGACCTGGAACGCCCGCGCCGCCGGCGCTGCCGACCGCCGTGCTTCGACACCGAAAGCCGGGACGGATGCATCGCCCCCCTCCTGATCCGCCATGCCGAGATGCGCGGCGAGTTGCGCGCCGACCATGACGAGCATCCGTTCGTCCTCCCGCGTGAAGGCGAACCGGGCGGGCGATTCGGCGAACAGCACGCCGGCGAGCCGCCCGCGCGAAAGCATCGGCACGCCGAGCTGGCTTTGCGGATCCGCCAGCCCCGGCACCGGAATATGGCGTTCCGCGATCAATCCGGACATCGCGCGTGCCGCCTGGAACATGCGGTGACCACGGCTCATGTCGCTGATCCGCACCGCCACCCCGGTGGCCGCGGCAATACCGATCACGCCTTCGTTGAACGCGATCTCCGAACCGACGCCGGTACTGCCATAGCCGCGGCTCGCCAGCGTGGTCAGTCGCGCCGCGCTCCCGTCGGGCACAAGGATCATGAGATTGGCGAAGCCCGGCAGCGTCGCCAGCCGATCGAGCACGACGTCCAGCATCCGGTCCGGATCGCTTTCGCGCGCGAGCTCTACCGCCAGAGCGGCGCCGAATATGAGCCGTTCAGGCGCGGACCGATCGTCCCGCCGTGGCAGCGCGGGGCCGGGCGAGGGCACCGGCCGGCATTGCTCGACCCGGAAGATATCGGCGCTGCGCAGCGCCATCACCGATTCCATGCCATGTTGCGAGCTGATCGCGTCGAGATGCGCCGCCATGCGCCGGAACAATGTGCCCGTCCGTTCGGATCGGACAAAGACAAGGTCGAGCAGATATTGATCGCCCGATCGACCATCGACCGCGAGCAGCGTGGCCCGGCCGCTGCGCGCGACATTGGCCGCGGTTTTCGAGAAGAACTGGTTCGACAGCGCCACATGCGCATCGTCGACATGGAAGACCTGCGACAGATAGGAGATATTGGGCCGGCCTTCACCATCGGAGGTGGCGATCACCGACGGGATCACCCCTTCGAAGCAGTCGAGTATGTCGGACAGGGAAACGGTCATGCCGGAATCCGCTCGCCCGCGTGCGGCCCCGGCGTCTGATCGAACAGATCGTCGCCGCGGATCGCGACGCGCATCACGGCATCGATGCCGCACCAGCGATCGATCACGTCACGCTCGACGCCCAATGCGCCCAGCATGCCGATCATCCGGTCGATATAGTCATTGGCGAGCGCCATATCCCCCGCATCGCCATCGTCGACGGCCTCGATCCTCCCCTTGAGCTGATAGGTCCGATATGTGCTCGGATGCACCAGGGTGAGCGCGACCCCGCAGCCCGGGCCGGCCGACCGCGCAAGATCCGGCCATTGTCCGGCGGAAAAGACGACCTCGATCGGGCCGTCTCCGACCGGAAGCCGCAACCCCAGGCATCGCCCCAGCGCGGCGCCGCCCGATGCTTCGCCGACGGCGATGACCATCATGACGGGTTGCTCCAGAAACGCACGAAGCGTCGAGTGAATCATGGTGCCTGCCCCCAATCCCCACGGATGATTAGCCGATTGCCGCTCGCTCCGAAATCACGCCGTTAGGAACCATTTAGGATGAGCAACGAACCGTCCGCACCTAAACGTCCGCCATCCATCCGGCCACGATGCCGGGATCGAAAGGACATGTCATGCTGACGACGACTTCATCCGATCTTCCGGCGACGGCCGGCCGCTGGGACCTGTACGGCCCCGTCCACAAAGGCCTGCGGCGCGGACATTGCGCGCTGCTCCAGCGCCTCGCCACCACCGATTTCACGCGCGACACCGCCGCGCTGATCGCCGATCTTCGCATGCATCTGGCGCTGAGCGAGACGCATCTGGCCGACGAGGAGCTGTTCATCCACGCGGCACTCGAGCAGCGCGCGCCGGGCACCGCATCGGACCTCGAGCGCGACCACAAGCATCATCGCGCGCGCTTCGTAGAGATCGAGGCCGCGATCGATGCGCTGGAAGCGGCGGTGGAGCCGCGGCTCGCCGACGCATATGGGCGGACGCTGCACCTGATGTTCTCGCGCTTCGTCGCCGACGATCTCGTCCATATGGCCGAAGAGGAAGAATCGGTCTGGCCGCAGCTCTGCGCATTGTTCACCGATACCGAGCTTGCCGAAATCGAAGCCGCGATCGTCGGCAGCCTGCCGCCCGAAACCGCGATGGGGTTCATGCAGCTCATGATTCCCGCCACCAATCCGGCGGAACGCGCGGCGCTGCTCGGCGGAATGAAGGCGAATGCGCCAGCCGAAGCCTATGCCGCGGTGTTCGAGCACGCGGCGCGGCCGACCCTGACGCCGGAGCAGCTGCACGAGCTGGAAATGCTGGGGTTGGCCGCCTGAAAACTCACGTCATTCCCGCGCGGGCGGGAATTCATATGTACGCACTTTGTATGGGCGATTCTCTCCTCCCTGCGCGTAGCGTGGGGAGGGGGACCGCGCGACATAGTCGCGTG
>JASBTC010000031.1 GCA_030148625.1 Sphingobium sp.
GGCGATCGGCCTGGCGGTCGCCGCGCTGGGCTCGGCCGCCGCCGCCTATGCCGCGCTCGATCGCCTGGGTGGCCGATCCACCGCGCTGAGGCTGGCCATGGCCTATGGCGTGGGCTTCGTCGCCTTCAAGCTGGTGATCCTGGCCTTCTCCTTCTGGCTGGGCGGCGTGGCGACGACGCTCGATCCGGATATCCTCGCGCGCCAGTTCCTGCGCAACGGTGCGATCCTGATCGGCCTGTTCGCGCTGTATCACGGCCTTGTCGCGCTGGGCGTGCCCGCCGCGCGCGGTCGGGCCGCCGCCGCATGACCCGTCATGTGCCCGACGCGGCGTTGCTGCGCCGGGTTGCCGCGCTGGAGGCGGAGAATGACCGTCTCCGGCATGTGGTCGAAACGCTGCGGTCCGATCGGCAGACGGCGCACGATCTGGTGCGCCAGGAGGTGAAACGATGCTCCGGCGTGTAGAGGACGGGCCGGCTGTGGTCGCCTGCAGCACCTGCCGCCACGCACGCGACGCGCGTGAGGATGGCGAGGGGCGGCGCGGCGGCGCGCGTTTGGCTGAAGCGTTGCGTGCGGTGAAGGCGTCCGATCCTCGTTATGACGGGATCGCGGTGCAGGACATGCCGTGCCTGTTCGCATGCGGCGATTTCTGCACCGTCCATCTCCGCGCACCCGACAAGGTCGGTTATGTCATGGGCCGCTTTACGCCCGATGAGGATGCCGCCCGCGCCATCCTCGACTATGCCGTTCATTACGCCGAAAGCGATCACGGCCGGGTGCCGTTCGCGTCATGGCCGCAGGGGGTGAAGGGCCATTTCATCACGCGGACGCCGCCCGCCGGCTTCGTGGTGGCGGAATGACCGGTTTCGCGACGGTCGCGGCGTTCGAAGCCGCGCTGGGCGCGCTGCCCGGCAGCGATGGCGATGCGGTTGCGGCGGCGCGCGACCGTCAGACGCAATTGACCAAGCCCGCCGGTTCGCTCGGCCGGCTGGAGGATATCGCGATCTTCCTCGCCGGCTGGCAGGGACGGGCGCTGCCCACGATCGATCGCGCGCGTGTCGCGATCTTCGCGGGCAATCATGGCGTGACCGTGCATGGCGTCAGCGCCTTTCCGCCGGAAGTGACCGTCCAGATGGTCGCCAATTTCGAGGCGGGCGGGGCGGCGATCAATGCGCTCGCATCAGCCGCCGGGCTGGAACTGAAGGTGGTCGCGCTCGATCTCGACCGACCGACCGCCGATTTCACCACCGCGCCGGCGATGACCGAGCTGGAGTGCTTTGCCGCGCTGTCGGCGGGCGCCGCGATGGTCGAAGCCGGGCTGGACCTGCTCGTCGTCGGTGAGATGGGGATCGGCAATTCGACCGCAGCGGCCGCACTATGCGCCCGATCGCTCGGCGGTTCGGCCGCAGACTGGGTTGGGCCGGGGACCGGTGTCGACACCGCCGGCATCGCGCGCAAAATTGCCGTCGTCGAACGTGCAATCGCATTCCATCGCGATGCGCCGAACACGCCGTTCGAAACATTGCGACGGCTGGGCGGACGCGAGATCGCCGCGATTGCCGGCGCGGTCGTGGCGGCGCGGCATCTGCGCGTGCCGGTCGTCCTTGATGGCTTCATCAGTTGCGCCGCGCTGGCGCCGATCGTTGCGACATGCCCCGCGATCACCGATCATTGCATGGCTGGGCATCGCTCGGCGGAACCGGGCCATGCCCGGCTGCTCGACAGGATGGGGCTCGATCCCCTGCTCGCGCTCGACATGCGGCTCGGCGAAGGCAGTGGTGCGGCGGTCGCCGTTGCGGTGATCCGCTCCGCCCTTGCCGCGCATAATGACATGGCGACATTTGCCGAAGCGGGGGTGTCGGACGCGGGATGAGCGGCTTTCTGCTCCATCTTCTCCGCCATGGTGCGCCCGAGACGACGGGGCGGATGATGGGGCGCACCGATAGTCCGCCGACGCGCGAAGGCATCGCCGCATGCGTCGATCAGGCGGGCATGCTCGCGGTCGACACGCTCATCGCCTCCGATCTTTCGCGTGCGCAGCTTGCGGGCGAAGCGCTGGGGGAGGTGCTGGCCTTGCCGCTCGTCATCGATCCGCGCTGGCGCGAACTCGACTTCGGGGACTGGGACGGCAAGGCGGCAAGCGAGATCGACCAGACCGCTTTCGGCCGGTTCTGGGACGATCCGGACGGCAATCCGCCACCGGGCGGCGAGCGCTGGTCGGCGCTGGTTGCGCGCGTGTCCGCCGCGATCGACACGCTGCCGGCGCGCGATACGCTGGTGGTCAGCCATGGCGGCGCAATGCGCGCGGCGCTCGCCGTGCTGTGCGGGTTCGATCAGCGCCAGATCTGGGCATTCGACCTGCCTTATGCGTCGTTGCTGTCGCTGCAGGTCTGGCCGGGCGAGCGGCGCTCCGCCCAGATCGTCGGACTCTGGCCGTGAAGGGCTTCATCCTCGCCCTGCAATTCCTGACGCGGTTGCCGACGCCGCGCATCGATGCGGACGAAGCGGCGTTCGCTGCATCAATGCGCTGGTTTCCCGCGGTCGGTATCGTTGTCGGCGCTCTGGTCGCGGGCGGGGCCTGGGCAGGGAGTCTGGTCGATCCCTGGATCGGCGCGCTGCTGGCGCTCGCCGTCTGGGTGGCAGTGACCGGCGCGCTCCATCTCGACGGCCTGTCCGATCTCGCCGATGCGAGCGGCGCGATGCACAAGGATCGCGAAAAGCTGCTGGCCGTGCTTGCCGATCCGCATGTCGGCAGCTTCGGCGTGGTCGCGATCGTCCTGCAACTGATCGCCAAGCTGATCCTGCTCCACGCACTGGTCGATGCGCGCCTGCTGCTGCCCTTGATCCTGCTGCCCTTCGCAGCGCGGATCGGGCCACTTGCCTGGACTTTGTGGCTGCCGCCGCTTCATCAGGGGCTTGCCGCGCGCTTCCGGTCGGCGGTGCGGCCTGGGGATCTGATCATCTGGCTGTTCGTACTGATCGGTGCGGCATGGCTGGTGCCCGCCTTGCTGATCGCGTTGCCGTTGATCGCGATGTGGGGCTGGCGGATCCACCGGACGTTGGGTGGAATCTCGGGCGACGGGCATGGCGCGGGCATCGAGCTGGTCGAGACGGGATTGCTGCTCGCGCTGCTGATCGCGACCCGCATCGCATGACCGGCCGCTGGACCTTTCATGGCGGCCGGATGAGCGACGCGCGCGCGGCCTATGGCGATGGGGTGGAACCATGGCTCGATCTTTCGACCGGGATCAATCCCCATGGCTGGCCGGGCGCAAACGGGCTGACGATCGATTGGCGCGCCCTGCCCGACGCGCATCGGCTGATCGAGCTGGAGGCCGTTGCCGCCGCCTGGTTCGGCGTGGATTCCGCTCATCTCTGCGCCGTGCCCGGCACCGAGATCGGCCTGAGATTGCTCGGCGACCTGCTGCCGGGGGATGCGGCGCATGTCGCGCCCGGCTATAGGACGCATGGCGAGATGTTCGCCGACAGTGCGGAAATCCCATTCGAGGCGCTCGATACGCTATCGGCGGCGCATATGATCCTGGCCAATCCGAACAATCCGGACGGCAGGATCGCCTCGGCCGATATGCTCGATCGGCTGTCGGCCGGCGCGCGCTGGCTCATCGTCGACGAAGCCTTTGCCGATAGTCTGCCCGAAATCAGTGTCGCCGGCCTGGTCGCCGACGATCGGCGGCTCGTCATTTTCCGTTCGTTCGGCAAATTCTTCGGTCTGGCGGGGGTGCGGCTGGGTTTCGTCCTGGGCCCCCGGTCGCTGATCGGACGTTTCCGGGCAAAGCTCGGCAGCTGGCCGATCTCGACGGGCGCGCTCGATATCGGCATCGCGGCCTATCGCGATCTGGATTGGGCGGCGGTTATGCGGCAACGGCTGATCGACGATGCGGCGGCGCTCGATGCCATGCTGGCCGGCCATGGCCTGGTCGCGCGGGGCCACTGTCCCTTGTTCCGCCTGATCGAAACCGATGCGGCGGCGGCTTTGTTCGACCGGCTGGCGCGTCGCGCCATCCTGACGCGGCCATTCGACTATGACCCGCATTGGCTCCGCATCGGCCTGCCCGGCAGCGATGCCGCGCTCGATCGACTGGATCGGGCGCTGCGCCATGGCTGAGCCGGTCGCGCTGGTGGCGCTGACGATCGAGGCAGCGATCGGCTGGCCGCAGCCGCTCTATCGGCGGATCGGCCATCCCGTCGGTCTCTTCGCACGCATCATCGCCGGGGCGGAGCAACGCTGGAACCAGCCGTCGCGCAGCCGGGCATTCCGTCGGGCGATGGGAATCGTGACGGTCGGGCTGTTGCTGCTGATCGCGGTCGGCGTGGTGGCGGGGCTGCACACTCTCCTGCTCGCCGCGTTCGGACCCTGGGGCTGGTGGGCGGTCGCGCTGCTTGCGGCACCCGGTCTCGCGCAGCGCAGCCTTTACGATCATGTCCGGCCGGTCGCGACGGCGCTCGACGCCGGCGACCTGCCCGTTGCGCGGAACGCGGTCGGCATGATCGTCGGGCGCGATACCGCTGAACTCGACGAAGGCGGCGTTGCGCGCGCGGCGATCGAAAGCCTTGCCGAGAGTTTCTGCGACGGCGTCGTGGCGCCGCTGTTCTGGCTGCTGCTGCTCGGCCTGCCCGGCATCTGGGCCTATAAGGCGATCAACACCGCCGACAGCCTGATCGGCCATCGCGAGGAGCGCTGGCGCGCCTTTGGTTGGGCGGCGGCGCGCACCGACGATCTGATGAACCTGATCCCCGCCAGGATCGCGGGCATGCTCGTCTGCCTGGGCGGTGGCGGTGGCTGGCGCATGATGCTGCGCGATGCGGGCAAACATGCCTCCCCCAATGCCGGCTGGCCCGAAGCCGCGATGGCGGGGGCGCTCGGCATCGGGCTTGCAGGGCCGATCGCTTATGATGGCGTGGTCCATGACAAGCCCTGGATCGGCGAGGGTGCACGCGCTGCCGGTGCCGATGATATCCGCCGCGCGCTCGCCATCTATATCCGCGCTTGCCTGTGCCTCTGGGCCATCGCAGGAGGTGTCGCATGGCTGCTGTGATGTTCCAGGGAACCGGCTCCGATGTCGGCAAGTCGGTGCTCGTCGCCGGGGTCTGCCGCGCGCTCGCCAATCGTGGGCTACGGGTTCGCCCGTTCAAGCCGCAGAACATGTCGAACAACGCCGCGGTGACGACCGATGGCGGCGAGATCGGGCGGGCACAGGCGCTACAGGCGATCGCGTCGCGCGTTCCGCCGCACACCGACATGAACCCCGTGCTGCTGAAACCGCAAGCCGATCACAGCTCGCAGCTGATCGTCCACGGCAAGGTTCGCGGCATTCTGGGGGCGGGCAATTTCCGCGAAGCGCGCGGCGCGCTGCTTTCCGAAGTGCTCGAAAGCTATCACCGGCTGCGGGCCGAATGCGATATCATCATGGTCGAAGGGGCGGGGTCGCCCGCCGAGATCAACCTGCGCGCGGGCGACATCGCCAATATGGGCTTTGCGCGCGCGGCCGGCGTTCCGGTCGTGCTGATCGGCGATATCGACCGTGGCGGCGTGATCGCGGCGATCGTCGGCACCAGGGCGGTGATCGATCCGGCCGACGCCGCGATGATCCGGGGCTTCATCATCAACAAGTTTCGCGGCGATCCGGCCTTGTTCGAGGACGGTTATCGCCAGATCGAGACGCTGTCCGGCTGGCGCGGCTTCGGTGTGGTGCCGTGGCTGTCCGCCACCGCACGCCTGCCCAGCGAGGATGCGGTGATACTCGAAAAGGCGACGTCGCGCGTCGAGGGGCGCAAACGCATTGCCTGCCCGATCCTGCCGCGCATCTCGAATTTCGACGATCTCGATCCGCTCAAGCTCGAACCCGATGTCGAACTGGTCATGGTGCCGCCGGGTCAGCCGATCCCCGCCGATGCCGCGCTGATCGTTCTGCCGGGATCGAAGGCGACGATCGCAGATCTCGCCGCATTGCGCGCCGAAGGCTGGGATATCGACATCCGCGCGCATCATCGCCGCGGCGGCGCGATTCTGGGCCTGTGCGGCGGCTATCAGATGCTCGGCAAGCGGATCGCCGACCCCGATGGGCTGGAAGGGCCGCCAGCGTCGGTCGACGGCCTGGGCCTGCTCGATGTCGAAACCACGCTCGCGGCGACCAAGGCACTGCGTTCGGTGATGGGCCATGCGCTCGGCGCGCGGTTCGAGGGGTATGAGATGCATATGGGTGAGACGCAGGGTCCGGACACCGCACACCCCTTCGCGATCTTCGATGATGGCCGGCATGACGGTGCGATCGGCCGCGATGGGACGGTGCTGGGCAGCTATGTCCATGGGTTGCTCGCGGACGCGGATCAGCGCCGCGCGCTGCTGGGGAGGATCGGTGTCGAAGGCGGTGGCCGCGACTATCGCGCCTCGATCGACGCGGCGCTCGATGAAATCGCCGACGCATTGGAACATCATCTGGACATTGACGCGCTGATCGCGCTTTCCGGTGCACGCGCATGACCCCAAGGACTCTGTTCGTGCTGGGTGGCGCGCGATCGGGCAAGAGCCGCTACGCACAGGCGCGGGCGGAGGCGATGCCGGGCGACCTGGTGTTCGTCGCCACCGCGCAGGCGTTCGACGACGAGATGAAGGATCGCATCGACCGCCATCGCGCCGATCGCGCCGATCGCGCCGATCGCGGCGGCCGCTGGCGCACGGTCGAGGCGCCGCTCGATCTCGCGGCGGCGATCGCGGCGGAGACCGGGCCGGAGGCGGTCCTGCTCGTCGATTGCCTGACGCTCTGGGCGTCGAATCTGATGCTCGCCGATCGCGACATTGCCGTCGAGACGCAGCGGCTGGTGCAGGCGATCGCAGTCGCGCGCGGGCCGATCATTCTCGTTTCGAACGAGGTGGGGCTCGGCATCGTGCCCGACAATGTCCTGGCGCGGCGATTTCGGGATGTCGCCGGCACGATCAATCAGGCTGTCGCCGCCTGTGTCGGGGAAGCGGTGCTGATAGTGGCCGGATTGCCGATGGTGCTGAAGGCGCCAGCGCGAACCGGTAAGGAATGACCGCGATCCTTCCGGTCTTCCGCGAATCCGGCATATTGGTTAGATTCTGTTAGCGGGATCGCGCGTAGGAGTGATCGTCATGCGACGTGTGTACAGCCTGGCCTTCGATGTCGACGGTTTTCACTAAGAATGTCGGTTAACCGACGGATGCCGTTGACAATGCAGGGGCTGGCCGATGCCGCCTGACGCGCCCGTCGCAGATCAGGATCATTATCGGGCGCTCGGCCTGAAGCGTGGCGCGTCGCCCGAACTGATCCGGTCGGCCTATGTGCGGCTGATCAAGAAATGGCACCCCGACGTCAATCCCGCCGCGCGCGCGCATGCCCGGTTCCAGCAGATCACAGAGGCCTATCGGGCGCTCACCGCCGGCGAAGCCGTCCAGGAAAGCTGGCACGCGCCGGAACAGGAGGAACTGGGCGAAAACCATGTGGCGGTGGCGCCGCTGCGTTGCGACCGGTGCGGCGATCTTGCCTTGCAGCCGCGCCATATCCGCTTTCCGATCATCATATCGGCACTCGTCTATAGCTGGCGGCTGCACGATGTCGGCAATTTCTGCCCCAATTGCGCGCGCAAGGAAGCGCTACGCGCCAGCCTGATCACCGGGCTGCTTGGCTGGTGGAGCGTGCAAGGCCCGTTCCGGGTGCCGCGCGCGATATTGCGCAACGCGCGCGGTGGGGAGGTCGATCTCGAGCGGAGCCTTCGGCTCATTTACCATAATCTGCTTGCCTATCGTCACGATGGCGAAGGCCGGGTGGCGGCGGAACTGGGGCAGCTCATCAACACCTCTCGCCAGAGCCTCTCGCTTGAGGCCAGCCTGATCGTCGCCAGCCTGCCGCGGCATCATCCGCCCCCCACTCAGGGGGCGGATCCATGGGCGCCGCGGATCGTTCATATGATTCAGCACGCGCTGTGCGCGGCGTTCGCCCCGTTGACGGTGCTGTTCGTCGCTCAAATCCTCTAAATCGTCGCTGCGTCGCACAAATCGCGTCGCCTTTTTCAATCGACACGTTCACAGGTTGAGAACGCTTTTCGGTCAATGAGTATGAACAACGATCTATTGAGTAAAAAGGGGTCGGCCATGTCGGATCTCTTTCGAACGGGTTTGTTCCGGCGGAGCGGCGCGCAGCGCCGATGCCAGGGCAAGTCCGACTGCCGGTTGTACGCGATCGGCGATATCCATGGACGGCTCGACCTTCTGGACGAGCTGTTGAACGCGGTTGCCGAGGATCTGGCGGGAAGGGCGCCGCGAAAGACATTCATGGTCTTTCTCGGCGATCTCATCGACCGGGGCCCGGATTCGGCGGGCGTCGTCGAGCGGCTGCGCACCTATGCGCCATTGGGTCTGTTTCCGGTTTTCCTGCGCGGTAACCATGAAGAAGCGCTGCTGCGCATTCTCGAAGGGGAAGGCGAGATCCTGGCGGACTGGCTGAAATTCGGCGGCGACACCTGTGTCGCGAGCTATGGGCTGGACCCCGACACGCTGGCGCAGATCGATCCCGACGCCGCGATCGAACGGATGCGGGCAAAGATCCCGCGCATGCACCGGACGTTCCTGAGGAGCTTCGGCGACACCTTCCGCTTCGGCGATTATCTGTGCGTTCATGCCGGAATCCGGCCGGGCGTGCCGCTGGGCGATCAGGTTCCGGCGGATCTTCACTGGATTCGCGAGCCGTTCCTGACCGACCGGACCGATCACGGATTTGTCGTGATTCATGGCCATACGGTCGTCGATGACGTCGATGAACAGCCAAACCGGATCGGGATCGATACGGGTGCCTATCGCACCGGCATGTTGACTGCCCTGGCCGTGGAGGATGATCGGAGATGGTTTCTGAAAACCAGCAAAGCCAGCCTTTCTGAGGGCTCGAGGAAAGTTTCGTTAACGGCCGAAGCGTAAGATTGGAAACATTGTCCGTGACCGACGTTACGGACCCGTACCATGCCCCGGGTCGTTATCGACCCGGGCAAGTCCGATGCGCCGGAGGATGATCGCGTTATGGAATTCGTCAAAGCCGACCGATCTGCCGTTCGTTTTGCGGCCTGTTTCGTCCTGATTTCGACCTTGCTGCTCCTGCTCGCCGGCTGCGCGGGCACGCGTGGCGGGCCGATCCCCTATGATGTGCAGGATTTCGGAAAGCCGGACGAACCCGTCACTTTCGCGCTGGAGGACGGCTACAAGATCGCGCCGATGGACACGCTGAAGATCACCGTCTTCAAGATGGCGGACCTGTCCGGCGAATATCAGGTCGACCTCACCGGCCGCATTTCGCTGCCGCTGCTGGGCGAGCTCAAGGCCGTCGACATGACGACTGCCGAACTCGATGCCGTGCTGACCGAGAAATTCGGCGAGAAATATCTGCAATCGCCCGACGTCAGCGTCGGCATCAAATCGTCGACCCGCCGCAACGTGACCGTCGACGGATCGGTCCGCCAGCCGGGTATCTTCCAGGTCGACGGCCCGATGACCCTGCTGCAGGCAGTGGCGATGGCGCGTGGCGCCGATGAGAATGCCAATCCCAAGCGGGTCGCGATCTTCCGCCAGATCAAGGGCAAGCGGGTCGCGGCGGCATTCGACCTCGTCAGCATCCGCCGCGGACAGATGGATGATCCGGCGGTCTATGCCGGCGATATCATCATGGTCGACGGATCCGCGATCAAGGCCGCGCAGAAGCAGCTGCTGCAAACCGTGCCTTTCTTCACTTTCCTGCCGATCTGATCCGACCAGACCGGCCAAAAGGGGTTTCCGCCAGACATGACCAACCAGGACATCGATCGATCGGACTATCGCGTCCGGCAGATCGTCCGTCGGACCGGGGGCGCCGTCGCGCTGCCGTTCGACAAGGGCCAGCGCAGCTATGGCGGCTCGGATGGTGGCGACATCAATCTTGCCGCGATCCTGCGTATCATCATGGAATGGCGCTGGCTGATCGTCGGCGCGATCGCGATCGGCCTGGTTGGCGCGGTGCTGCTCACGCTGTTCACGACGCCGCTTTATCGCGGCACCGCGACGCTCGAGATCAATCCCCCGACGGTCGAGATCCTGGAGGATTCGAAGGGGCAGGCCCAGGCCACAAAGAATGGGGACTATCTGGCGACGCAGGTCGGCCTGCTGCAGAGTCGCAGCCTTGCTCAACGCGTCGCCCAGGATTTGAATTTGGCATCCAATGCCGAGTTCGTGCCGGTCACCGGCGACCGCGAACAGCGCACCAAGCTCGCGGTGGGCAAGCTGAGCGAAGGTTTTTCGGTGCAGCCCGCCCCGTCGGGGCAGCTGATCAAGATCAGCTATTCCGCGACTTCCCCTGCGCTTGCCGCGCAGATCACGAACAAATTCGCGGACAGCTTCATCGCGACCAATCTGGAGCGGCGCTACGATGCTTCATCCTATGCGCGCAATTTCCTTCAGCAGCAGATCGCGAAGGTGAAGGGTGAATTGGAGAAATCCGAACGGCAGCTCGTCGAATATGCGCAGGCGCAGGGCATCATCAATACGGTTAACCAACAGAAGGATCAGGTCAGCGGCGACGTCAATTCTCTGCAGGGTGCCTCGCTGGTGGCGCTGAACCAGGCGCTGGCGGAGGCGCAGACCAAAAGGATCGCGGCCGAGCAGGCCTATCGTCAGACCAATGCGGTCGGCACGACCGCGGAGGTCAATGCAAGCACGCAGATGATCCGGCAGCAGCGCGTTGCGCTTGAGGCGGAATATCGCGAAAAGCTGACCACGATGAAGCCGGACTATCCGGATATGGTCAGCCTGCGGTCGCGGATCGATGAGCTCAATCGCCAGATCCGTTCGGAAGCCGCGCAGACCGCAAGCGGCCGCTCCAATACGCTGCGCGCCGAATATCAGGCAGCAGCGGCGGCGGAGCAGACGCTGCAGGGGCGTGTTGCCGCACTGAAGGGCTCGGTGATCAACCTGCGTGGTCGCAGCATCGAGTATAATATCCTGCAGCGCGAAGTGGACACG
>JASBTC010000043.1 GCA_030148625.1 Sphingobium sp.
GCCCATCAACACTGCCGCCGCGCGATGGGCAAGACCCTTGCGGGCAAAGTCCGTTTAAGAAAGCGCGGAAGAGCGCTTTCTTAGGCGGTGCCAGCCCACTCCCCCGCCCAACCTCCCGATCCAGCATGATCCTGTCGGGTGGTTGGGCGGGGGAGCGGGCTGGTACCGGCTTTCTCAAAGCCTCTCAATTCGTCGCACGAATCCAGTCCTCGAGAAGCGCGACCGCCTCGTCATGGACGGTGGCGCGGCCAAGCTCGGGCATGGCGAGCCCCGGCTCGGTGGTCTTCATGCGGAATGTCAGGATCGAGCGTTCGGGATGGCCGGGCGCGATATCGAAATCCAGCCCACCACTGCCGCGGCCGGCGGCGACGGGGCGCTTGCCGATGCCCAGCGCGACGCGATCGCGCTCCTCCCAGGTGAGGAACAGCCCCGAATTGCTCGCCGCGCCCCTGGGGTTGTGACAATGACCGCAATTGACGTCGAGATAGGCACGTGCGCGTCCGTCGAGCGATCCGGTGGCCGGATCATCCCAGACAGGCAATGTCGCGCCCGGCCGACCGCGCATGTTGCGCGCCTTGGGCCCGATCGGCGTGATCTCACCCGACAGGCCATGGCATTCCTTGCATTGATTCTGATTGGGCACGGCATAGCTGATGCTGCGGCTCTGCCCCTTGGCGTCGATCCAGCCGACCGGCAATCGCCGGCCGCCGCGCTTCAGTTCGGCATCGCCCAGTTCGGCATTCCAGACATAGGGCAGTGCCACCCAGCCGGTTGCGCGGCGGATCAATAGACGGGTCTCGATGATGCGGATATCGCGATCGGGATGCCGCATATCGGCGGGATAGCCGAAGCTCTTGACCAGCACCGTGCCCACCGGAAAATCGGGCAGGCCGTCGCCATTGGGGCGCGTCCTGGTGCCGGGCGGCAGGTAGAGATAGCGGAACTTCTCCGCATAATCGGAGAAGAGCGGGGTGTTGAGGCTATAGGGCTCGACGCCGGCATTGGGTTCGATGCCGCGCGCGTCGGTGAACAGTCTGAAATCGGAGAGCCTGGGCGGCAGCGTATCGCCGAGGATGAGGTCGAGTGCGACGGGTGCGGGTGCCGCACTGGTAACGAGCAGCCACGCGATGGCCAAGGCGACACGCCGGATCATCAACCTTTCCCTGTCGCTCCAGCGAGAGCTGGAGCCCATGCAATGCCGACCGCCCTCCGCGCGTTTGGAGGATCGTATGGATCCCAGCTTTCGCTGGGGTGACGTTTAACGGGACAGGCGCCCTTTGAAGTCACCTGATCGCCGCCTCCATCGCTGCCGGCAGCACGACCGGCTTAGGTTCCGCAATCACCTCCCCGCTCGAGAGGTCAGCAGGCGCCGGCTTGGCCTCGGTCACTGGCGAAGTCGGTTTGGCCAGATTGAGGCTGAGCACGCCGACCTGATCGGTCACGCGGATATTCGCGTCCGCGCCGCCGACGCCGTCCCAGAAGATCGGCAGCAGCGATCCGCCCATCGCTGCCGCCAATTCCTTGCCGCCCGGAAAATCGGGGGCGAAGCCCGCGCGCCCATGGACATTGTCGCGCACCACGACATTGCGCACGCGCGGCTCATATTTGGGATCGTCGAATGCCTGTTTATACGCGACGATCATGACATTGGCCGTGGCGTTCTGCTCCATCGCGTTGTTGAAGACATGGACGTCGCGATTGGCCATGATCATCACCCCCGTCCCCATCGGCACGGTGGCGACGATATTGCCCTTGGGCGCGAAATTCGGGGTGTCGTTGTCGGCGACGATATTGTCGAACACGCGGATCGAATGCCCGCCCATCTGGGGCAGATTGGGCAGGTCGAAGATCAGGATGCCACCCGTATTATATTGCGCGATATTATCGTGGACGTCGGCTTCGAAGCTATTCTCGATCTCGATGCCCGCCACGTTACGCTCGGCGCGGGAGTTGCGGACGACGATCCGGCGCGACTGGCCGACATAGATGCCCGCATCGGACGCACCGCGCACCAGGACCGTATCGATCAGCACATCCTGCGATTCGACGGGATAGATGCCATAGGCGCCGTTGGTCGGCTTCGGCCCGCCGGTCCATTCCACGCGGATATTGTGATAGACGATGCGGTCGGCACCCTTGGACTTGATGCCGTCACCCTTGCTGTCCTCGACCGCGAAATCGCGCAGCACGACATCGTCCGACGTGACGAGCAGCCCCTCGCCCGCCCCCTGCTGCCCCTTGAAGCTGAGGACGCTGCCGTCGATGCCGGTGCCCCGCACGGTGACGCGCGGAACGTCGAGCGACAGGCCGTCGGTCAGCTCGAACCGGCCCTCGCCGATCTGCACGATATCGCCGGGCGTCGCCTCGATCAGCGCGGTCTGCAGCCGTTCCTGCGCGTCAGGCCCCGCCTCGACCGTGATGGTCTTGGCAAAGGCACCGGTCGAACTCGCGGCGATCAGCGCCGCGAGACAGAGCATCCTTCCCATAAGCACCCCTTATTTTGCGAGGCTTTTGCGCATGCCATATCCGAAATAGACGATGAGACCGAAGCCGTTCCAGATGAGGAAATAGAGCTGGGTTTTGCTGGGGAGGCTCCAGAAGAGATAGGCGCAGCCGAGGATGGCGATGAGGCCGACGACAAGGGCGCCGGGTGTGCGGAAGGGCCGCGGCGCATCG
The DNA here is from genome assembly GCA_030148625.1 of Sphingobium sp. Next base: position 2,677 of record JASBTC010000043.1, read on the forward strand.
GGCGCACGGCGGCGCAGGATGAGCATGCAGAGCGCGACGGCGGCGAAGGCGGCAAGCGTGCCGGCATTGGCGAGAGCTGCGATCTCGTCGATCGGCAGGACGCCGGCGATGATCGAGACGAGGATCGCGGTCATGATGGTGATGCGGACGGGCGCGCCCCGGCCCGAGATCCTGGCGAGTGCGGGCGGCAGGAAACCGTCGCGCGCCATCACCAGGAAGATGCGGCTCTGCCCGTAGAGGAAGGCGAGGATCACCGTCGGCAGCGCGATCACCGCGGCGGCGGCGATGATGGTGGCGATGCCGGGCTGCTGGAGATCGCGCAGGATCAGCGCGAGCGGCTCGGGACTGTCGGCGAAATGGGTGAAGGGCAGCGCGCCGACGGCGGCGGCTGCGACGACCATATAGATGATCGTGCACACGAGCATCGATCCGACGATGCCGATCGGCAGATTGCGTTCGGGGTTCTTGGTTTCCTCCGCCGCGGTCGAGATCGCATCGAAGCCGTAGAAAGCGAAGAAGATGATCGCGGCGGCCGCCATCACCCCACGCTCGACGCCGTCGGGCGCCATGGTCTTGCCGAAGCCGAAGGGCATGAAGGGTTCGAGATTGGTCGCATCGAAATGCGGCAGCGCGACCGCGACGAACAAAGTGAGCGTCGCGATCTTGACGAGCACCAGCACCGCATTGAGCGTCGCGCTTTCCCTGGTACCGATCGACAATAGGCCGGCAACGACCGCGATGATGAAGATGGCGGGCAGATTGATGATGCCGCCAAGCTCGGGCCCCTTGGCGAGTTCGAGCGGATAGCCGAGCCAGTCATGCAGCAAGGGCGCGGCATAGCCCGACCAGCCGACCGCGACGGTCGAGACCACCAGCGAATATTCGAGGATCAGGCTCCAGCCGATGATCCAGGCGAAGACCTCACCCAGCACGGCATAGCTGTATGTATAGGCGCTGCCCGATGCCGGCATCATCGTCGACATCTCGGCATAAGCGAGCGCGGCGCAGGCACAGATCAGCCCGGCGACCGCGAAGGAGATGAGCACGGCGGGCCCCGCACGGTCCGCGCCGACGCCGATCAGGGTGAGGATACCGGTGCCGACGATTGCGCCGACACCCAAGGCCACCAGATGCGGCCAGGACAATGTGCGCGCCATGCGCTGATCCGCCGGCTGCTCGTCACCGACCAGAATCGTCTTTCTTCTGAGTAACTTGCTCATCAACTGCTCCCCTTTGCTCCGACCCTAGCGCGGCCGGGCGGGCAAAGTCGAGCGCATGCCCTGCCGATTTTCGGTTCGGCGCGGATTCCGGGCGTTCGGACGGGACAACAAAGGCAACCAGATTGATAGACAAGAAAATCTATGTTCCATAGTTTTCAATCGAATCGGTAGAGAACAACCCGAATCAAAGGGAGGCTACTGCGTGACCATTCGACATCTGCTTTTCGCCGGGACGGCTTTCGTCTCGCTGGCGTTGCCCATTGCCGCGTCCGCGCAGGAAGCTGCGCCCGTTCAGACGGAAGACCCGCAGGCCGCCGACGGTGCCCCGGGCCAGGGCGAGATCATCGTCACCGCGCGCCGTCGCGCGGAGACCGCGCAGGACGTGCCGTTGGCGATCTCGGTGATCAATGCCGACAGCATCGAATCCTCCGGCAATTTCAACATCAACAAGCTCCAGCAGCTCACGCCGACATTGCAGGTCTATTCGTCGAATCCGCGCAATACGGCGGTCAACATCCGCGGCCTCGGCGTGCCGTTCGGCCTGACCAGCGACGGTTTCGAACAGGGCGTCGGCATCTATGTCGACGATGTCTACAATGCGCGCGTCGCCGCCGCGGTGTTCGACTTCCTCGACGTGCAGCAGGTTGAAGTGCTGCGCGGGCCGCAGGGCACGCTTTACGGCAAGAACACCACCGCCGGCGCGATCAACATCACGACCAACCAGCCGACCTTCGATTTCGAGGGCAAGGCCGAAGTGAGCTTCGGCAATCTCCGGTTCAAACAAGCCAAGGCAGCCATTTCCGGCCCGCTGTCCGACACGGTCGCGGCGCGCATCGCGGTCGCCACCACCAGCCGCCGCGGCACGATCTTCAACACGACCAGCGACCGCTGGATCAACGAGCAGGACAATCTGGGCATTCGCGGCCAGCTGCTGTTCAAGCCGAGCGAAGACCTCAGCATCACGCTCGCGGGCGACTATAGCAATCAGCAGCCCGAATGCTGCGGCACGGTCTATGTCCGCACCGGCCGGACCCAGCGTGCGCTGAACCGCCAATATGACGCGCTCGCCGCGCTCCAGGGCTATAATGTCGTCAGCAAGAATCCGTTCGACCGCCTCACCGATATCGATGCCAGCCTCAACGCCGGCAACAAGATCGGCGGCGCGTCGCTGAAAGTGAAGTGGGATGTCGGCCCCGGCACCTTCACCTCCGTCACTGCCTGGCGCTTCTGGGACTGGAAGCCGGAGAACGACCGCGATTTCACCGGCCTGCCGATCGTCTCCAAATCGCAGAATCCGTCGCAGCAGGACCAGTATTCGCAGGAGCTGCGCTACAATTATTCTGGCGACAAGATCGACTTCGTCGTCGGCGCTTTCGCCTTCAAGCAGCGGATCGACACGCAGGGTACCGAGCAGCAGGGCGCGGCGTCGAGCAAGTGGAATCTGACCGGCAACCTGGCCAATGACCCCAGCGTTCTGAACGGCCTCACCGCGCTCAACACGCAATGGCTGAAGAGCACCAGTGTCGCGTTGTTCGGCCAGGTGAGCTGGAAAGTGACCGACGCCTTCACCATCCAGCCGGGTGTGCGTCTCAACTACGACAAGAAATCCGGCTTCTACGAACGCAAGGTCTTCGACGCGCAGGGCAACCCCGTGCTGTTCGGCCAAACCGATCCGATCAAGGTCGCCCAGCGCGGCGTCT
>JASBTC010000062.1 GCA_030148625.1 Sphingobium sp.
ATTGCTCGGCCTGGGGCTCGGCCCCTATCTCGCCGGCTATGTCTCGACGCTCACCGGGGATCTGGCGGTCGGCATGCTCTCACTGCTGGCCACCGTACCGCTCGGGCTGGTCGCCGCGATCATGGCTTATCGCCTGCTGCCCGCCGCCGAAGCCAGCCGCACCGAGCGCGCCCGCGCCGCGGGTGAAGCGATCTGAGGGGCCCCGGCGCGTTCACATCAATCGTCATTCCCGCGAAAGCCGGAATGACGGGCGGAGGGTTTCGATCCTGATGGATCAGGCCCTAGGCGATCAACCCGTAGATCACCACGAACCCGGCGGCATAGGTCATCAGGAACAGCCGGATATCGTCGCCGATGCGCGACGGCGCGATGATCGCGGGCGGCGGAAAACCGCGGCGGATCGGGTGGCCGGCAACGTCGTTGGCGAATGCGATCGCGGGTTCCATGCCGCGAAAGTTAACGAAGTGTTTACCTTTGAAAAGCGTTAAATGAGGTTAACTGCATGGCGTGCCGGATTGGGACGGCAGCGTACCGATCGCACCCGCCGTCGAAGCCCTTGCGTTTCTTCGCATATCGGCAAACAACAGCGGAGAGATGCAGGGCATATATGCCCGCCTTGGGGGACCATTTCACCGCATGACCAGATTCCTGATCGGCATTGCCGGCATCGCCGTCATCCTTGCCATTGCCGTCGCATTGTCCTCGAACCGCCGCCATATCCGCCTGCGCGTGGTCGGCGCAGCCTTTGTACTCCAGGCGGCGATCGCGGTGCTCGTGCTCTATGTGCCGGCCGGCCGCGCACTGATCAGCGCATTGTCGAACGGCGTGTCGCATCTGCTGGGCTATTCCAGGGAAGGCACCAATTTCATCTTCGGCCCGCTCGCCTCCCCGGAAATCGGCGGCAACAGCTTCGCGATCGCGGCGCTGCCGGTGATCATCTTCTTCGCGGCCCTGATCTCGATCCTTTATTATCTAAATGTCATGCAGTTCGTCGTGAAGTGGATCGGCGGCGGTATCCGCAAGGTGATCGGCATCTCCAAGGTCGAATCGCTCTGCGCGGCCGCCAACATCTTCGTCGGCCAGAGCGAATCCCCGCTCGTCATCCGCCCCTATCTGGCGAGCCTCACCCCCGCCCAGCTCTTCACCGTCATGGCATCGGGCATGGCCGGCGTCGCCGGCACGATCCTGGCCGCCTATGCCGCGATGGGGATCCGGATCGACTATCTGCTCGCCGCCAGCTTCATGTCGGCGCCCGGCGGAATCCTGATGGCCAAGATCATCATGCCCGACAATCCGGCCGACGCCGATATCGAGCCGATCGATTTCGTCGATTCGATCCATGACGAGGAACGCCCCGCCAACATCATCATGGCCGCGGCACAGGGCGCGCAGACCGGCGTCAAGCTGGCGGTCGCGGTGGGTGCGATGGTGCTCGCCTTCGTCGCGCTGGTCGCGCTCGCCAACGGCATATTGGGCGGGATCGGCGGCCTGTTCGGCCATCCCGAACTCAGCTTCCAGATGCTGCTCGGCTATATCTTCGCCCCCGTCATGTTCCTGCTCAACGTGCCATGGCACGAAGCGCTCGCCGCCGGCGGCCTGTTCGGCGAAAAGATCGTGCTCAACGAATTCGTCGCTTTCATCCATCTCGGCGCCACCCAGGCACAGCTCTCGCCGCTGACCGTCGCGATCGTCACCTTCGCCCTGTGTGGTTTCGCGAATTTCAGCTCGATCGCGATCCAGATGGCGGTCACCGGCAATCTTGCCCCCAATCAGCGCCCGATGATCGCCCGGCTCGGCATCAAGGCGCTGATCGCGGGCAGCCTCGCCAATCTGATGAGCGCGGCGCTGGCGGGCATGCTGATCACGCCGTGATTCGCGTGACGCGGCCGTTCGACGCCGCCGCCGTCGCCGCGATCCGGGTTGAGCCCGTCGCGGTCGAAACGGCGGTCGCGGCAATTCGGCCAGCATCGGATGCGGACGCCGATCTGCGCCTGGCGGTCTCGTGCATCGACCTCACCACGCTGCGTGGCGACGATACCGAACCGCGCGTCCGCGCGCTCTGCGAACGCGCCATCGCGACACACGTCGCCGCGGTCTGCGTCCATCCCGTGATGGTGCCCACAGCCGTCGACGCACTTGCCGGCAGCGGCATTGCGATCGCATCGGTCGCGGCGGGCTTTCCCCACGGCCTGTCACCGCTCGCGACGCGCATCGCCGAGATCGAGGCCGCGGTGGCGAGCGGCGCCACCGAAATCGATATCGTCATCCGGCGCGGCCATGCGCTGACCGGCGACTGGCAGGCGCTTCACGCCGAGGTGGCGGCGTTCCGCGCCGCCTGCGGCCCCGCCCATATGAAGGCGATCCTGGCCACCGGCGAACTCACCGACGCGACGATGATCGCGCGCGCCGCCTTTGTCTGCATCGCGGCGGGTGCCGATTTCATCAAAACATCGACAGGCTTCGAAGCCGTCAATGCCACGCTGCCGGCGGGTGCGGCGATGCTCTCCGTGATTGGCGACTGGCATCGCGCAACCGGCGAGAGCGTCGGATTCAAGGCGGCGGGCGGTATCGCCACGGCAAACCAGGCGCTGGAATGGATCGCGCTTGTCCGCGCGATGCTGGGTGAAGCCTGGCTCTCCCCCGCCCTCTTCCGCATCGGCGCATCGCGTCTGCTCGACGATATCGCGGCCCGACTCGGGGATTGACGCGGCTCGCGCGGCGACGGAGACTTCAGACAGGCAACAGGGAGTGATGCGTGACGGTTGTCGAAACGGCCAGGAAGGGAGACGCCACAGCGCTCACCCTGCCCGCGCGGCCGGAAGCATTACGGCTCTCGCCCGCCGAAACCGCGGTCGTCGTCATCGACATGCAGAATGCCTATGCCTCGCCCGGCGGCTATGTCGACCTGGCGGGCTTCGACATTTCGGGCGCTGCCGGGGTGATCGGCAAGATCGCGACGGTGCTCGACACCGCCCGGAATGCGGGCGTGCAGGTGATCTTCCTCCAGAATGGCTGGGATCCCGATTATGCCGAGGCGGGCGGCCCCGGCTCCCCCAATTGGCACAAATCCAATGCCTTGAAGACGATGCGCGCGCGGCCCGAATTGTCCGGGCAATTGCTGGCGCGCGGTGGCTGGGATTATGAACTGGTCGATGCGCTCAAGCCCCGGCCGGGCGACATTTCGCTTCACAAGACGCGCTATTCGGCGTTTTTCAACTCGCAGCTCGATTCCACGCTGCGCGCACGCGGCATCCGCAACATCGTCTTTGTCGGCATCGCATCCAATGTCTGCGTCGAAAGCACGCTGCGCGACGGCTTCCACCTCGAATATTTCGGCGTGATGCTCGAGGATGCGACGCATCATCTGGGGCCTGAGGCGATGCAGCAGGCGACACTCTACAATGTCGAGAAATTCTTCGGCTGGGTCTCGACCGTCGCCGATTTCTGCGGCGCATTCGGCCAGTCGCCCAGCCAGGCACTCAGGGAGTAGAGCATGCCGTTCGAACCGATCAATCCGCCGCAATTCCCGAAACCCATCGCGCCCTATTCGGCCGCCGCCAAGGCCGGCAACACCGTCTATGTCTCGGGCGTGCTCGCACTCGGCGAAGGCGGCATCGTGCTTCATGTCGGTGACGCGGCGGCGCAGACCCGCCATGTGCTGGAGACGATCAAGACCACATTGGAAGCCGCCGGCGCGACCATGGCGGATATCGCGATGAACCATATCTTCCTGAAGGATCTGGCCGATTATGCCGCCTTCAATACGGTCTATGCGGAATATTTCCCGGGCGACAAGCCGGCGCGCTACTGCGTCAAATGCGAGCTGGTGAAGCCCGATTGCCTGGTCGAGATCGCCAGCGTGGCGCATATCGACGCGTGACGGATGTGGTGACGATTGCCGGCCTTCATGTCGAGCAGCATGGCCCGGCCAATGCGCCACCGCTGCTGCTGTCGCCGGGGCTGGGCGGATCGGGCGCCTATTGGACGCCGCAGCTCGAAAGCTTCGCGAAGACCCGGCGCGTGATCCTCTACGACCATCGCGGCACCGCGCGGAGCGACCGCGTGCTGCCCGATGCCTCGGTCGAGGCGATGGCCGACGATATGGTGGCGGTGCTCGACGGGCTGGGCATCACGCGCGCCGATGTGATCGGCCATGCGGCGGGTGGGATCGCCGGGCTGGCGATGGCGCTGAGAGCGCCCGAGCGGATCGGCCGGCTGATCGTCGTCAATGGCTGGGCGAGCCCCGATCCTCATTTCCTGCGCTGCTTCGAAACGCGGCTGGCGCTGCTCAGGGACAGCGGCGTCGCGGCCTATGTCCGCGCGCAGCCGCTGTTCCTTTATCCTGCGCCCTGGATCAGCGCGCATCTCGCCCGGCTCGATGACGAAGCCGCGCATCATATTGCGAGCTTTCCGGGACGCGAGACGGTCGAGCGTCGTATCGCCGCGCTCGGCGCCTTCGATATCGCCGACCGGCTGGGCGATATCGATGTGCCGCTGCTGGTGATCTCGGCCGAAGACGACATGCTCGTCCCCTTCCCCGCCGGGGCGCGGCTGGCCGCCGGGGTGAAAGGCGCCGCCTTCTCTGCGATGCCGCGCGGCGGCCATGGCTGTAACGTGACCGAACCGGATGGCTTTAACGATCTCGTGTTAGGCTTCCTCAATCAGATCGTGGCGATAGGGGTCGCCTGAACCTCGGGGGATTATCAATGGAAATCGGCGTCTTCGTGCCCATCAACAACAATGGCTGGCTGATTTCGGAGAATTCGCCGCAATATATGCCGAGCTTCGATCTCAACAAACGGATCGCGCTCAGCGCAGAGAAGCACGGGCTCGATTTCCTGCTGTCGATGATCAAGCTGCGCGGTTTCGGCGGCAAGACCGAATTCTGGGAATATGGGCTGGAAAGCTTCACGCTGATGGCCGGGCTCGCCGCGGTCACCGAGAAGATCAAGATCTATGCGACCTGCCCCACGCTGATCATCCCGCCCGCCTTTGCCGCGCGGATGTGCAACACGATCGATTCGATCAGCAACGGGCGCTTCGGCCTCAATCTCATCACCGGCTGGCAGCGGCCCGAATATAGCCAGATGGGCCTGTGGCCCGGCGACGAACATTTCCGCAATCGATACACGATGTTGTCCGAATATGCTCGCATTCTGCGCGAGCTGTGGGAGACGGGGCGCAGCGACTTCAAGGGCGATTATTACCAGATGGACGACTGCCTCGTCCGGCCGGTGCCGACGGGGGATATGAAGATCATCTGCGCGGGCTCATCGGACGACGGCCTCGCCTTTTCCGCGCAATGGGCGGACTATGCCTTTTGCCTGGGCAAGGGCGTCAACACGCCGACCGCCTTCGCCTTCAACAACGACCGCCTCGCCGCCGCGACCGCCAAGACGGGCCGCGACGTCAAGACCTTCGTGCTGATCATGGTGATCGCCGACGAGACCGACGAAGCCGCGATGGAGAAATGGATTCACTATCGCGAAGGCGTCGACGAGGACGCGGTCGCCTGGCTGGGCGAACAGGGTTCGGCGGACAAGACGTCGACCACCACCAATGTCCGCCAGCTCGCCGATCGGGAATCGGCGGTCAATCTCAACATGGGGACGTTGGTCGGATCCTATGCGAGCGTCGCCCGCATGCTCGACGAGATGGCGGCCGTTCCCAATACCGGGGGTGTGCTGCTGACTTTCGACGACTTCATCGAGGGCGTCGAGAATTTCGGCACACGCATCCAGCCGCTGATGAAGAGCCGCGCGCATATTCGTTGAGATGGAAGGAAAATCTCCCGCATCTCTCCTTTTTGTCGTCATCCCGGCGAAAGCCGGGATCTCACTTCCCCTTTTTGCGGCGGTGTCCAGGAAGTGAGAT
>JASBTC010000073.1 GCA_030148625.1 Sphingobium sp.
ATTGCTCAATCTGGTGGTGAATGCCCGTGACGCGATGCCGGACGGCGGTTCGATCGCGATCGTTGCGCAGGAGCATTCGGTGCTGAACGGCGGCAGCCATGGCCTCGATCCGGGCCGCTATGTGGCGCTGTGCGTCGTCGACAGCGGCGCGGGAATGGATGCCGGGACGCTGTCCCGCGCCATGGAACCCTTCTTCACCACCAAGGGTGTCGGCAAGGGCACCGGGCTCGGCCTGTCGATGGTGCACGGCCTTGCCGAGCAGCTGGGCGGGCGGCTCGTGCTCGAAAGCGAACCGGGCCGCGGAACGACGGCGGCGCTGTGGCTGCCGGCGGCCGAACCGAACGAAAACAAGGTCGCCATGCTGAGCGCCCTCGACGCGCCGCGCCATGTCCGGCCGCTGACCGTGCTCGCGGTCGACGACGACGGACTGGTGCTGATGAACACGGTCGCGCTGCTCGAGGAACTCGGCCACACGGTTTTCGAGGCGTGTTCGGGCCAGGAGGCTCTCGAGGTCTTCCGGCGCGAACCCGACATCGATCTGGTCATCACCGATCAGGCGATGCCGCACATGACCGGCATGCAGTTCGCCGAAATCGCGCAGGCAGAGCGTCCGGCCGTGCCCTTCATTCTCGCAACCGGCTATGGCGAGCTTCCCGGCGGGGCGAGCGGGATCCTGCACAAGCTGGGAAAACCATTCCGCCAGGAAGATCTGGCGCGGGCGGTGGCCACCGTCATTCCCGAGGACATTTGCTAGAACGGGAAAAGGCCTGTTCTGGTGTCCCGGAAAATTATGCGAAACCTATGTTCGACCGCTTTCGTCGATCTCGAATTCATATGCGCCGCTCCGTAGATTCGCCGTACCCGGAAAGGTCGGCAGATGCGCTATTCTCCCCCACGACACTCCCTCGACGCGGCAAGCCTGGCAGGTGTCGGCTCTGTTTCGGCGCACGCTTGGCCGGCGGACAATCCCCTGCCCCAGTCCCGGATCGAGAATTCGCGACCCGGCCGGCAAATCGGTTCTCCGGACGGCAATGGCCGATCGACGGATATCCTCCTCCGACTCGGCGGCCTGATCCTGATCGCCCTGGCAGTGTCGGCGGTCTACAGGCTCGGCCATCTGGCCCGGCCGGGTGCCCGCGGCGCCGGTTCGGCGCTGGAATATCTGCTCGCGATGCTCGGTTTCGCCTGTGCCAGCACGGGCAGCGTGATGACGATATTGGGGAAACATCTGTTCGACGCGGTCGAGCTGTCCGAGCGCTGGCAGCCGCGCCGCTGACGAAGCGCCGGTTCGGACCGGCGACGAAAAACATATGTGAAACATATGTCCGGATGGCCGTTCACATCTGGAAAACATATGCCCGCCGCGTGCAAGAGCATGACGGCGGAGCGCCTTGTCTCGCCGAACAGGTGCCAAGACAGCTCATGAACGAGACCCCATCGCCCGACCGGCACCAGCCGGGCACCCGATCCGGATCGGCAAAGCGGCAAGGCGCGCTCGCGCTCGGAGCCATCGGCGTCGTCTTTGGCGACATCGGCACATCGCCGCTCTATTCGCTGAAGGAGAGCTTTGTCGGCCACCATCCGCTGAGCGTCGATCAGCCGCATATCTACGGCGTGCTCAGCCTCGTCTTCTGGACGATGATGATGATCGTCACCGTCAAATATGTCTGGATCGTGCTTCGCGCCGACAATCGCGGAGAAGGCGGCAGCCTGGCGCTTCTCGCGCTGATCGCCCGCAAGACCGAGGGCCGGAAATGGAGCGCGGGCATCGTCATGCTCGGCGTGCTCGCGACGGCGCTATTCTATGGCGATGCGATCATCACGCCGGCGATCTCGGTGCTGTCAGCCGTCGAGGGACTGACGGTGGTGCAGAGCGGGATGGAACCGCTGGTGCTTCCGATCGCGGTCGCAATCCTGATCGGGCTGTTCGCGATCCAGTCGCACGGCACCGCACGGGTCGGGATCGTCTTCGGCCCCGTCATGCTGATCTACTTCGTGGTCATTGCGGGCCTGGGCGGCGTCGGCATCGCGCGCCATCCCGAGATCATCGGCGCGCTCGATCCGTGGTGGGCGTATAATTTCTTCGCGCTCGACCCGAAACTGGCCTTCCTGGCGCTCGGGTCGGTCGTGCTCGCCGTCACCGGCGCCGAAGCGCTCTATGCCGATATGGGGCATTTCGGCCGCAGGCCGATCGCCATCTCGTGGCTTTACCTCGTCTTCCCCTGCCTGATGCTCAACTATATGGGACAGGCGGCACTCCTGCTCGATCGACCCGACGCCGCGGAGAATCCCTTCTTCATGCTGGCGCCGGACGAAGCGAGGCTGCCGCTCGTGATATTGGCGACGATGGCGACGATCATTGCCAGCCAGGCCGTGATCACCGGGGCCTATTCGGTGACCCGACAGGCGGTTCAGCTCGGCTTCCTGCCGCGGATCCGGATCACCCACACCAGCGCCGAAACCGCCGGGCAGATCTATATCCCGTCAGTGACCTGGCTGCTGCTGCTGCTGGTCGTCATGCTGACCCTCGGTTTCCGCAGCTCGAGCAATCTCGCGGCCGCCTATGGCATTGCGGTGACCGGTACGATGTTCATCTCGGCATGCATGCTCGGCGCGCTGACCTTCACGGTCTGGCGCTGGAACCGCTGGCTGGCCGCACTGGTCACCGGCATCTTCCTCCTGATCGACGGCGCCTATCTCGCCTCGAACATGACGAAGATTCCCGATGGCGGCTGGTTCCCGTTGCTGGTCGCGCTCATCGCCTTCATCCTGCTGACGACGTGGCGGACCGGCCGCAGGCTGATGCACGATCGGCTGCGCGAAGATGCGATGCCGATCGACCTGTTCATCAGTTCATCGACGGCATCGATGAAAAGAGTGCCGGGCACCGCGATCTTCATGTCGTCGACGGCCGACGGGGTGCCCCCCGCCCTTCTCCACAATATGAAGCACAACAAGGTGCTCCACGAACGGATCGTCCTGCTGACGGTATCGATCGACGATGTCCCGCATGTCGAGGGCCCGGCGCGGATCGAGACGCTGGAACTGGGTCACGCCTTTTACCGGGTCACGCTCCATTACGGCTTCATGCAGGAGATCGACGTTCCCCGCGACCTGGCCGACATCAAGGTTTGCGGCGAGCCGTTCAAGACGATGGATACGAGCTTCTTCCTGGGCCGGCAGACGCTGATTCCCTCCGCGCGTCCCGGCATGGCGCTGTGGCGTGAGCGCCTGTTCGCCTGGATGCTGCGCAATTCCCAGACCGCGATGGAGTTTTTCCGGCTGCCGACGAACCGGGTCGTCGAGCTGGGCAGCCAGGTCGAGATCTGACCCTCGATCGGATTCCGGGCGCTCAGGACAGTCCTGCGTCCGATGCCTTCAGCCGGTAACCCACGCCCAGCTCGTTGACGATGACGGTAGGGCGGCTGAGATCGGTTTCGATCTTCTGCCGGATATTGCGGATCACCACCCGTAGATATTCGATATGCCGTTCGTAATCGTTCGGCCACACGCTGCTCAAAAGCTGCTGATGGGTGATGACGCGCCCGGGGAACTTCGCCAGCTCGGCGACGACGCCATATTCCTTGGGAGTCAGGCGGACGTCGTTCCCGCCTTTGAGAACCCGGCGATTGACGAGGTCGATCTCGACATCATCCGCGATCACGGTCGCACCGATGCCCTGGCTGTGCATGCGGTGGCGGAGCGCGGTGCGCACGCGGGCGAGCAATTCATCGGTGTCGAACGGCTTGGTGACATAGTCGTCGGCGCCGAGATCGAGCGCGGTCACCTTCTGCTCCGTCGCATCCCGGGCCGACACCACCAGCAATGTCGCGGTCGTGCGCATGCGGATGACCGGCACCAGCTCGAGGCCGTCGCGATCGGGCAGGCCGAGGTCGAGCAACACGACGTCGGGATCGATCCGCGAGAGGATCTCCAGCGCTTCGGCCGCGGTTTCGGCTTCGGTGACGTCATAGGGGCCGCGCGCGAGGGCGGTCCGCAACAATCGTCGAATATGGGGTTCGTCGTCGATGACGAGCACCCGGGGCATATTGCTCACGCAATCTTCTCCTGATCGAAGTCCCGGACAAGAATCTTGTCCGGAAAATGAATGCTAAAGCGCGCGCCGCGCGGTTCGCCGCGATTGGCGGCCTCGACGCTGAGCCCCATCGCCTCGGCAAAGCCCTTCACGATGGCCAGGCCCAGGCCGGTGCCGCCCTTGGCGCGGTCCGATCCCTCGATGCGCATGAAGGTCTCGAACACGTCCCGCTCCCGCCCCGGCGGCAGCCCAGGTCCTTCATCGAGGATCGACAATATCATTTCGTCCATCGTGCGCTCCGCGACAAATGCGATCGGCGTTCCCGGATCGGCATAACGCCCGGCATTGTCGAGCAGGTTGATCAGGCAATGATGGAAAAGCTGCGCATCGACCAGCACGAGCGGAAGGCTGGGCGATACCGTCAGACGGATGTCATGCCCCTCCAGCATCCGACGGGTATCGTGCACCGCGCTCGCGATCGCGTCGGTAAGATCGGTGGGTTCGACGCGCAGCCGCATCACGCCCGCCTCCACCCTGGCCATGTCGAGCAGGTTGGCGACGAAGCGGTTGAGCCGTTGGGCTTCACCCTCCAGCGTATCGATCAGCGCCGGCGAAGGATTGCGCCGCATCTCCCCCGCGGCGGCGAGGATCGATGTCAGCGGCGTGCGCAGGTCATGGCTGACCGACGACAGCAAGGCGGCGCGAAGGCGATCGCGCTCCTTCAGCTCGGCAACGTCGCGCATCTCCTCTTCGAGCTGCATGCGTTCGAGCACCAGCGCGGCCTGGTCGATCAGGCTGAGCAGCAGCGGCACCTGATCGGGCCGGACAGGGTCGCGGCCATCCTCGCGCGCGAGGCCGACCACGCCCAGCACGCCCCGCGCGGTTCGCAAGGGGTAGAACAGCCAGTCGGACGCGGTCAGCGTGTCGGAGCCACGCCCGGCCGGCTGCCCCTTGTCCAGCACCCATTGCGCGGCCGCCCGCTCGATATGATCCAACCGGTCTTCGGGCGGATAGGCGGCGCGCAGCTGGGGCCCGTCCGCCGAAGGGAGAAGCACGCAGCTGCGAGAATCGAAGACGCGTGCGAGCTCGGCGGAGATCGCCTGCATCAGTTCCTCGTCATTGGCGGTCGTCGTGAGCTGGCGGGAGAAACCGGCAAGCGCCGCGTTCTGCCGGGCGCTCGATGCGGCAAGATCGGCCTGGATACGCACCCGCGCCGCGAACTGGCTGGTGACGAATGCCACCGAGAGCAGCACGATGATGGTGACGACATTCTCCGGATTGTTGATCGACAGAGTGCCTGTCGGCGGCAGGAAGAAATAATTATAGGCCAGGGAGGATATGATGCTCGCGAACAGGCCCGCGCGCAGGCCGAACAGGCTTGCCGCCACCATCACCGGCAGCAGATAGAGCAGCGCGACATTGGCGAGATTGAGCACCGCGCCAAGCGTCCAGCCGAAGGCGGTCACGCCGGCGACCATCAGGGCGGACCAGAGATAGTCGCGCGGATGCCCCCAGGTCCCGCTTTTGCGGCGCGGCCGCGTCGCCGTCCCGGGCGCGGCGGGTTCCGCAGGCAGGACATGGACGGCCACGTCGGTCAGCCCGCGCACCAGCCGATCGACGACCGAGCCATGACGCAGCTCGAACCACCAGGAGCGCGACGACTTGCCGATCACGATCTGGGTGGCGCGCGCCTCCTCGGCAAAGGCGGTCAACCCTTCGACGACATTCGACGCGGGGATGGTCGCGGTGGCGCCGCCGAGCTGAGCCGCCAGCGCCATCGCCTCGTTGAGGCGCTGGCGATCGGCATCGCCCAGATCCTGCGAACGGCGCGTCTCAATATGGACGGCGGTCCATGGCGCCCGCAATGCATCGGCGAGCCGCTTTGTGGCGCGGACGAGGCCCGCGGCGCTCGGCAATTCGCTGACCGCGACGATCACCCTTTCGCCCGCCGCGAAGCTGCCCGCAAGCGCATGGGCGCGGACATAATCGAGCATCTGCGCATCGACCGCCTGCGCGGCGCGGCGCAGCGCCAGCTCACGAAGCGCCGACAGGTTCGATTTCGAGAAGAAATGGTTGAGCGCGCGACTGGCCTCGTGCGGAATATAGACCTTGCCGTCCTTCAGCCGCTCGATCAATTCGTCAGGCGGAATGTCGACCACTTCGATCTCGGCGGACTCGAGGATGCGATCGGGCACCGTCTCCCGGACCCGGACCCGGGTGAAGGACGCGACGACGTCGTTCAGGCTCTCGATATGCTGGATGTTGACGGTCGAATAAACGTCGATTCCGGCCGCAAGCAGTTCCTCGACATCCTGATAGCGCTTGGGGTGCCGGCTGCCCGGCGCATTGCTGTGCGCGAGTTCGTCGACCAATGCGAGCTGGGGGCGCCGCGCCAGCAATCCGTCGAGATCCATCTCGGTCAGGATGCGACCCTGATAGTCGATCTCGCTGCGGGGCATGATCTCGTGCCCCTGGGTCAGCGCCTCGGTCTCGGCGCGGCCGTGCGTCTCGACGACGCCGACAACGACGTCGATTCCGGCACGCTTGCGCCCTGCCCCGTCGGACAGCATCTCCCAGGTCTTGCCGACACCCGGCGCCGCGCCGAGAAACACCTTCAGACGACCGCGGCCTTCCTGCGCCGCTTCGCGCAGAAAGGCCTCTGGCTTGGGTCGGGCTTTATCGTCGGGTCGTTCGCTCACTTGCCCGAACTTGCGCCCATTCGATCAAGTTGTCGATTTAGCGCCAGCACATTGACGCGGTTTTCGCCAAGGAATCCGAGAATCGGGCGCCGGACCGACGCCGTGACCAGACTGCGGACCTTGCCCTCCGGCAGGCCGCGCACCTTTGCGATCCGCGCGACCTGCACCAGCGCGCCCTCGGGCGACACGTCCGGGTCGAGCCCCGATCCGGATGCGGTGGCAAGGTCGGCCGGCAGATCGCCGGCAATCCCCTCGGCGCGACGCTTTTCGACATCGGCTTTCACGCGATCGGTCAGCGCCTGCGCATTCGGCCCCAGGTTGGAACCGGACGAGGCCAGCCCGTCATAGCCGTTCGCGCCCGCGGCGGACGGCCGCGTCTGGAAATAGCGATCGGAGGTGAACGCCTGTCCCACGACCGACGATCCAACGATTCTGTCGCCCTCCCTCATCAGGCTGCCATTGGCCTGGGAGGGAAACACCGCCTGACCGATGCCGAGAATGGCAAGCGGATAGGCAAGCCCCAGAAGGGCCGCGAACAGCAGCGTCATGGCGATTGCGGGACGCAATGCGGAGGTGAAATCGGAACCCATAATCTGTCTCCTGAAGCGCTGCGCGGATGGTCGGAAACCGGCCATTCGAATGGCAGCGCGATCACAAAAGCTTAGGCCAGGCCGAGGCCGTTGACCGCGAGGTCGATGATCTTGATGCCGACGAACGGGGCGACGAGACCGCCCAGGCCGTAGACGGCGAGATTGCGCGCCAGCAGCGGCCCGGCACCGATCGGGCGGTATTTCACGCCCTTGAGCGCCAGCGGCACGAGCAGCGGAATGATCAGCGCGTTGAAGATGATCGCCGACAGGATCGCCGATTGCGGCGTCTCCAGCCCCATCACGTTGAGCACGCCCAGGCCCGGATATAATATGACGAACATCGCGGGGATGATCGCGAAATATTTGGCGACATCGTTGGCGACCGAGAAGGTGGTGAGCGCCCCGCGCGTCATCAGCAATTGCTTGCCGAGCCCGACGACCTCGATCAGCTTGGTCGGATCGCTGTCGAGGTCGACCATATTGCCCGCCTCGCGCGCCGCCTGGGTGCCGGTGTTCATCGCCACGCCGACATCGGCCTGCGCCAGCGCGGGCGCGTCATTGGTGCCGTCACCGCACATCGCCACCAGCCGGCCGCCGGTCTGTTCCTTGCGGATCAGCTCCAGCTTGTCCTCGGGCGTCGCCTGGGCAAGGAAATCATCGACCCCGGCCTCGGCTGCGATCGAGGCCGCGGTCAGCGGATTGTCGCCGGTGATCATCACCGTGCGGATGCCCATGTGGCGCAGTTCGACGAAGCGTTCGCGGATGCCCGCCTTGACGATGTCCTTGAGGAAAATCGCGCCAAGCAGCCTGCCGTCCTTCGCGACGGCGAGCGGCGTGCCGCCCGAACGCGCGATCTCGTCGGTGATGCGGCGCAATGCCCCGGCCGCGGGCGTATCCCCCGAACCCGGATTGGCCTTGAGCACCGAATCGACCGCGCCCTTCTGGATGGTCGAACCACTGATCCGGACGCCCGAGATGCGGGTCTGGGCGGTGAAGGGGATCACTTCGGCGCCAGCGGGCAGGTTCGGCACCGAGATGCCGAACTTCTCGCGCGCCAGCGTCACGATCGAACGGCCCTCGGGCGTCTCGTCGGCAAGGCTTGCGAGCAGCGCGGCACGGGCAAGGTCGTCGACCTGTACCGCCGCGAGATGGCGGAACTCGCTCGCCTGGCGATCGCCGATGGTGATCGTGCCCGTCTTGTCGAGCAGCAGCACGTCGACATCGCCCGCCGCCTCGACCGCGCGGCCCGATTTGGCGAGCACGTTGAAGCGCACCAGCCGGTCCATGCCCGCAATGCCGATCGCCGACAGCAGCGCGGCGATGGTGGTGGGGATGAGGGTGATCAGCAGCGCGGCGAGGATCGCGACCGGGATGCTGCCGCCGGCATAGCTGGCGAAACCGGGGATGGTCGCGACCGCGATCAGGAAGATGATCGTCAGGCCGACGAGCAGGATCGTGAGGGCAATCTCGTTCGGGGTCTTCTGGCGCTCGGCACCCTCGACCAGCGCGATCATGCGATCGAGGAAGCCCTGACCGGGTTCCTGCGTCACGCGCACCTTGATCCGGTCGGAGATGACGCGCGTGCCCGCAGTGACGGCAGAGCGATCGCCGCCCGCCTCGCGGATCACCGGCGCGCTTTCGCCGGTGATCGCCGCCTCGTTGACCGAGGCCACACCCTCGATCACCTCGCCATCGGCGGGGATCAGGTCGCCGGTCTCGACCAGCACCACCTCGCCCCGCTCGAGCCGGGCGGCGCCGACCAGCTCCCACGCCTCACCCGTGCCGATCAGGCGCTTGGCCTGAAGCTCGGACTTGGTGGCGCGCAGCGACGCGGCCTGCGCCCGGCCCCGGCCCTCGGCCAGCGCCTCGGC
>JASBTC010000154.1 GCA_030148625.1 Sphingobium sp.
GCTTTGCCGATCGCGGGCTGATTGAGACGCGGGACGATCCCAGCCATGGCCGCCACCAGCTGCTTTCTCTCACCGATGAGGGGAAAGCGGCTTTCGGGGCATTGGAAGCCAACACCGTTGAGGCCGTGGCGGGTCTGCTGGCCGCGCTGCCGGCGTTTCGGCGGCGACGCCTGATCGCCGCGACGGAAAAGATCAGGGCGATTTTCGAAGCCGGAACCGAACCGACAGTCCAACTGCGCGATCTCAGACCCGGCGATCTTGGGCGGGTGACGGAGAGGCAGGCGATCCTTTACGCGGAGGAATATGGCTGGAACCAGGACTATGAGGCGCTCGTGGCGGGGATTCTCGCCGATTTCCACAAGTCTTTCGATCCCTCCCGGGAGGCAGCCTGGATCGCGGAAATGGATGGCCTCATGGTCGGTTCAATCTTTCTGGTTCGCGGCGAAACGCCGGAGGTCGCCAGGCTGAGACTGCTTTATGTGGAACCGGATGCGCGGGGGGCGGGCGTCGGCAGGATGCTGGTCGACGCCTGCATCCGGCGAGCCCGGGAAACAGGATATGCGCGGCTGGACCTATGGACCAACACCATCCTGGTCGCGGCGCGCAATATCTACCGGCGCGCTGGCTTCACACTTGTCGACGAAGCGCCCCATCATTCCTTCGGCCATGACCTTGTCGGGCAAAGCTGGTCGCTCACATTGTGAGGGCAGACAGATATTGGCATCGCGCTGCGAATTGCAGCACGTCGACGCGCCCCACGATTTCAGGCAGTTGACCAGGGCCCTTGGCCTAGCCGCAAAGATGAGGATTGAGGGTAGCTGTTCATCAATCGTTCTTTCCGTCCACTTCCGTCGGCATTTGACCGCGATCCCCGCTGCACTGGTTAAAAAAATACATTGACTGCATAATTCTATATTCGCATTGTTCCTGCTGGTATTGGAAGCAGGAGAGGATATCATGCCAGCCGCAGCGGCAGCGCTCATTCCAAGCCACGAACCGGCTTCCCCCACCGGAAAATACTGGCCATGACGGCGGCGACTCCGTTCGGCGAGCACGATCTTCCGTCACCGTTCGGCGAACATGATTTTCCGTCCGTCATTGAGAGCGACATTGACCTTGGCCGCGTCGATCCGGCGCTCCGGCCCATTCTTGCAAAGGTGCCGGCGATCGATGTGAGCGCCGCGACCCTGCCGCTGATACGATCCCTCCGCCAGGATCAGTTGCTGCCCGAGCCCGCACCGCAACCTGTCGAGCGCTGCATTGCCGGTCTCGACGGCGATCCCGATGTCGCGATCCTGGTGACCGACGGGCGCCGCGGTCGGGGCGGGCGCCCAGCGGTGCTTCATCTGCATGGCGGCGGCTTCGTGTTGGGGAGCGCGGCGCAGGAAGCGGTGCTGGCGCAGGCCTATGCCGAAGCGATCGGCGGCGTCGTCGTCTCGGTCGATTACCGCCTCGCCCCCGAGACCCCTTATCCCGGAGCGCTTCGCGACAATTATGCGGCGCTTAGCTGGCTGCATCGCAATGCGGAAAGCCTCGGCGTCGATCGGGACCGGATCGCCGTGGCCGGGGCGAGCGCCGGTGGCGGACATGCGGCGATGCTCGCCATCCTCGCGCGCGAGCGCGGCGAATATCCCGTCGCCTATCTGCTGCTGACCTATCCGATGCTCGACGACCGTACGGGCAGCGCCCCCGGCGCATCCGGTCATATCCTCTGGACGGCGGCATCCAATCGCTTCGGATGGGCTGCCCTGCTGGGGCAGGAATCCGCGGCAGCGCGGGACGGCATCGTGCCAGCAAGGATCGGCGATCTCGGCGGGCTGCCGCCGACCTTCATTGGCGTGGGCGAAATCGATCTTTTCGCCGACGAGGATGCGACCTTCGCCCGCCGGTTGAGCGCGGCCGGGGTGCCCACCGAACTTCATGTCGTGCCCGGCGCCTATCACGGAT
Source organism: Sphingobium sp. (assembly GCA_030148625.1). Next base: position 1,948 of record JASBTC010000154.1, read on the forward strand.
TCGATCGGCTTGCTCCGGGAACGGCGATCGCGTCGGCATTTTGGCAAAACCTGCTCGCGGCGTTGCGCCGGGGCGTCGGTGTGGCGCAAGAGGCGGAGGAGGAGGTGATTTTTTCCAGTTGAATGCGGGCGTTTGGCCACCGGACGTCTGGAGAGATGCGGGGTTGGATAGGCAGAGGCAAAAGATGGAAACCGAATTGCGGGTGCATGGCGAGGACCGCCGGCAGCACGCCGCCTTTGATCTGGGCCAGTGGCTGCCCGATGATGCGCGCGCCGACCTCGAAGCCGCGATGAAGCGACGCAGGTTCGACGCCGGTCAGATCATCTATCTCCAGGAAGAGGAGGGCGGGGAAATGTACCGTGTCGGTGCGGGGATCGTGCGGCTGGGGCTCCTGCGCGAGAGCGGCCGCGAGCTTCTCTATTCCTTCTTCTTCGAAGGGGATTATTTCGGCGAGAGTTCACTGATCGACGGGTTGCCGAGGCCGCATACCGCCGAGGCGCACAGCGATGTCGAACTCGACGTCCTACCCGCAGCAGCGCTCGCGTCGCTCCGCGCCCGCTATCGTTCGGTCGATGACGCCCTGCTGCGGCTGATGGCGCGGCGGATGCGGGCGCTCAGCAAGACGCTCGCGCAGATGCGCCTCGACGAAATGTCGAGCCGTGTGGCTTCGGCCCTGATCGGAGCCGCCAGCTGCTATGGATTCCGGACCGACGATGCCTCGCTCCGGCAGGTCATGATGTCGCAGTCGGATCTTGCCGCGATGGTGGGCGCCTCGCGCCAGTCGGTGAACAAGGTGCTCTCGCGTATGCAGAAAGACGGCCTCGTGCGCGCCGAATATGCCTCGATCGTGATTGACGATATCGTCGGACTCGGGCGGGTCGCGCAGGCGGCCTGAGCGCGGGCGCATTTGCCACCCTCTCGGCCATCGAAGACGCGGACGGATCGGCGACCGCTATCCCGTGCGACGTCGTCGACGAGGCCGCGGTCGCGGCCCTGTTCGCCGATATCGAAACCCGCTTCGGACGGATCGACCTTCTGTTCAACAATGCCGGCATCGCTTCGCCGCCGGGCGTCATCGACGACATCGACGTCGCCGCCTGGCGGCGTGTTATCGATGTCAACCTGACTGGTTCCTTCCTCTGCGCGCGCCAGGCCTTCGGGCTGATGCGGCGGCAGACGCCGCGCGGCGGCCGGATCATCAACAACGGATCGATCTCTGCCCATAGTCCGCGCCCGATGAGCGCCCCCTATACGGCATCGAAACATGCAATCACCGGTCTGACCAAGACGCTGTCGCTTGACGGACGGGCCTTCGACATCGCCTGCGGCCAGATCGACATCGGCAATGCCGCGAGCGACATCGCACGCGCCATCGGCGCGGGCGTACCGCAGGCGAATGGCGAGATCCGGCCCGAACCCTTGATCGATGTGGAAATCGTCGCGCAATCGGTACTGCATATGGCGCAGCTACCGCTGGACGCCAATGTGCAGTTCCTGACGGTCATGGCGACGAAAATGCCCTTCGTCGGCCGCGGCTGACCCATCAGCCGCACCGCGCGATGTCGGTCAATGCATCGGCCCAGGGCGTCCAGCGCTTGTCGGACCCGTTGTTGACCCACGCCATGCGGTTGCGCATGAAGTCGGTTGCGCAGCTCGTTCGAACGACTCGCCGTCGGCGTGCGGCAGCCGGATTTGTCAAACTGTCTTCCAGGTGACAGTCTTGGCCGGGTTTCGTCTTGTACTCGCGACACGGCGACAGGCGGTTTGACCGGAAGAGGAGTGGATAGAATGTCCGAATTTACGGGACGTACGGCATGGATCACCGGGGCAGGGTCTGGTATCGGCCGGGCATTGGCGGTCGAGATGGCACGAAGAGGCGCTCGCCTGATCCTCTCCGGCCGCAATCATGATGCGCTGGAAGAGGTCGCGCGCAGCCTTGGCGGGGACCCGCTACAGCTTCCGTTCGAGGCGACCGACGAAACCCGCCTGCCGGCCGTCGTCCAAGCCGCAATCGCCTGGTCCGGCGGCATCGACATCCTCGTCAACAATGCAGGTATCACGCAGCGCAGCCTCGCGATCGACACGCAGTTCTCCGTCTATCGCAAGCTGATGGAGGTCGATTTCTTCGCACCGGTCCATCTGACGCGGCTGCTGCTTCCCCACATGATCGAACGGCGGAGCGGACATATCGCGGTCGTGAACTCGATCGCCGGAAAGATCGGTGCGCCTCTGCGATCAGGCTACAGCGCGGCAAAACATGCATGTGTCGGCTATTTCGACGCGCTGCGCGGCGAGATCGAAACCGCCTATGGCATCCATGTCAGCACCATTTTCCCCGGCTCGACGCGAACCAATATTGCCGCCGCCGCGGTGTCTGGCGACGGCAGCATCCGTGGGCGGTCGGATGGCAATATCGACAACGGGATGGCGCCCGAAACGGTCGCATCGGCGATCGCCGACGGGCTGGCCGAACGGCGCCGCGAAATCATCGTCGCCGAAGGTGTCGAGGCGCAGGCGCTTGCGCTTCGTGCCAGCGACCCCGAACGCCTGTTCGCTTTCTTAGCGGACGAGGGCAGGCGGCTGGCCGAGGCGCAGGCGGACACTCCTCCCGGCGAGCTGCCCGAACCCACGAATATCCAGGGAACGGCATTCACGATCTGATCATTCAAATGCACACGCGGCTCGATGTGATCCTCGCCGCCGAACGCGCCGCTTATATGGCATGGACGGAGGCGCCGGCTGCGGCTTGCGCTTCGGCGATCTTCAGCGGCGGTACGCCGAAATTTTCGGCGGTCAGCATCCTGCGCTTGCGCTCGCCCGGCTGCGCCTGGGGGAAGGCGACGGTATAATACTGCTTCGGCCGCCGGGAGGTCGAGGAGCATCATCCAGATGACCGGCCTCGCCGCATCCTCGGGGGAATAAAGAACCGCCATTCGTCGCGCGTTTAGCCGGCCAGGATGGCGATGTCACACGCTTACGACCGCGAGACGCGCAACACGATGACCATCGACCGGAATTCGCGGCTCGAGCGCGATCCGAACAAGGCCGAGCGGACGATCTGGAGCCGCACATTCGAATGGAAAGCCGGCTACGCCTGATCCCACTGTCGCCTGCCCGACAATTTGGTTCGCCGGTAGCGGTTAGGGCTGGATCAATGCGACTGACGCTTCGACGACGGAAGCGACACCGTTCGCGGCCGTAGAGGGGACACAGGATGAACGCCGACGATGCGATGCCGCTTTCGCGGGGACGGGCCAACCTTGCTTTGGCGGTGCTCGTCATCGTCATGGTGCTCAATTTCGTCGATCGGCAAATTCTCTCGATTCTTGCCGAGGACATCAAGCATGATCTCCAGCTGACCGACGCCGACCTCGGCTTCCTTTTCGGCACCGCCTTCGCGGTCTTCTATGCGGTATTCGGCATCCCGCTCGGACGCCTCGCAGACAGTTGGTACCGTGGACGACTGATTGCCATCGGCCTCACCCTCTGGTCGGCGATGACCGCCCTGTCGGGGTTATCCTCGTCCTTCGTGCAGCTTGCGGTCGCGCGTATCGGCGTCGGCATCGGCGAGGCGAGCGCCTCGCCCGCGGCCTATTCAATGCTCGCCGACCTGTTTCCGCCGCGGCGGCGTGCCCTCGTTCTCGCGATCTACTCGGCGGGCGTGTTCATCGGCGCGGGGCTCAGCATGTTCATCGGCGGCGGCATCGCGCAGGCCTGGAACGCCGCCTATCCAGCAGGCACGGCGCCCTTCGATCTCGTCGGCTGGCAAGTCGCCTTCCTCACTGTCGGAATTCCCGGCGTCCTCGTCGCCATTATCGTCGC
>JASBTC010000112.1 GCA_030148625.1 Sphingobium sp.
ATTCATCTATATCTTTAGATATATATTCACCCATTACCGTGCCAGATTAGAACATAGCGCTCGATAGACTCGTGGCATATGATGCGAGTCCCGGGGGAAGCGGGGAAAGGGGGCACCCGCGTGACGTGGCGCAGCAAATTGGAGTCCGGCAGGCAGCGGATCGCGACGGCACTGGGGCGCAGCCCGAGCCTGCCGGTCACGATCGCGCGACTGTGCGTTGCGATCGCCTGCTTCCTGGAATGCCGCTCGATCCATCCCGGCGGGCTTGCAGCCCTCGAAACCGAGTGCCTGTTCTTCGTCGCCTATCTGGCATGGGCGATCGGCTGTCCGGCCATCGCCGCTCTGTCGTGGAAGACGAACATCCATGTCTGGCCGATGATCCTGGTCGGCGACGTGCTGCTCTGCGGATTCATGATCGTCTATTTCGAACCCTATGTCCTGCCGGTCCTGCTGTTCGCGATCCTGGTACTCGCCGCCATCCAGGCCCGTTTCGGCGGCGTACTGGCGCTCCTGACCGGGATCACATTGGGCATCGCCTTCATCCTGCGCGGCGAGGCGGGAACGCCGATCTTCCCCACGCCGCAGCCGCATATGCCATTGCCCAGCTTCAGCGCCGCCACCGTGATCCTGGCGGGCTTCGTCGCGCTCTCGCTCACCAGTGCCCGCGCCTATCGCAACACGATCCGAAGCTGGGGCGAGGAATTGCTGATGGTGGGCAGCAATTTCCGGTCGCTGCCGGTGGATTATCTGCTCCAGCGTCTCAGCGACCTCTTCCGCGCCGAACGCGTCGGCTTCTTCTGGAGCGAGTCCGACGACGAGCCCGTCAATCTTGCGGTCTACGATCAGAGCACGACCAACGGTGTCACCCATGTCGGGCGCACGACCGGCCGGCTGGTTCATATCGAGGCGGTGGAAGGCGCATTTCTGTTCGATCATGATTCAAGCGCGCTGCTCAGCCGGGATGCCGGTGGCCATCCGCTGGTCGCCGAAGCGCCGGGGGTCACCGCGCAGATCGTGGAAGCGTTTTCCGCTGGCCGCGGCCGGAGTTTCCCGGTCCGCGCCGGTGAGCTCGTCGGGCGGATCTATGTGATCGGCCCATGCCCGATGTCGGAATCGGCACTGATCGAAACCGAACGTGCGGCGGAACTGACCGAAGGCGTGTTCGAACGCTATTTCTTCCTCAATGCCTGGCGCAACCGCGCCTTCGTCGATGCGCGCCACGCGCTGAGCCGCGATCTGCACGACAGCGTGCTGCAGACCCTGGCGGCGCTGCGGCTCCAGATCGCTTCGCTGATCGATGCGGGCGCGAACATCGCGACCGAGGAGCGCCGCGACAAGCTGGCCTTGCTCCAGGCAGTGATCGTCGAGGAACAGGCCCGGCTGCGCGACATATTGGACGAGAGCTATCGCGCATCGGAGCAGAAGGTCGAACTGGTCGACCAGCTGACCGCCTGCACCACCTATCTCTCGCGCCAATGGGGCGTCGAATGCCGGCTGCTGACGCAATCGAGCAGCTTGCCCGTCGACAGCAACACGGCGGTCGAAGTCGAGTTCCTGGCGCGCGAAGCGGTGGCGAACGCGGTCCAGCATGCCGATGCGCGCAAGCTGACATTGGTCGTCGCGATCGACGAGGACACTTTGTTCCTGTCGCTGCGCAATGAAAACCGAAGGCGCGGCAGAGCGCCCGACACCTCAAGGATCGCATCCCGATCGCTTTCGCGCCGACTGACGTCGCTCGGCGGCGTCGCCTATTCGGAAGAGGTGAATTCGGGCTCTCTGCTGGCGATCCGCATTCCACTAAGGCGAGGATAATAATGGCGAGGATATTGATCGCGGACGACCATCCGATCTTTCTGGATGGATTGGCGCATTTCCTGAGAAGCCATCAGCACGACGTGATCTGCTGTTCTCGCTCCGCCAAGGATGCGATCCACAAGATCCAGAGCGAAACGCCGGACGTGCTGGTGCTCGACGTGACCATGAAGGATGGCGGCGGCCTTGCCATCCTGGCGGCGGTGAGGGAGGCGCAGAATACCGTGCCGGCGATCTTCCTGACCGTCGGGATCGCGCCGGAAAAGACCGTCGAGGCATTGAAGCTGGGCGTGAACGGGATCGTGCTGAAGGAAGGCGACCCGTTCGAGTTGCTCAACTGCATCGATGTGGTGCTGCGCGGCGAGACCTGGATCGATCCGCGCGTCAGTGAAAAAGCCCTGCTCTATTCGGTGATCAGCGGCGGCAAGGCTGCCAAGGACGGGGCACTGACCGAGCGCGAACGCGAAATCACGAGGCTGATCAGAACCGGCTTGCGCAACCGCGAGATCGCGCAGCGCTGCGGCCTGACCGAAGGCACGGTGAAGGTCCATCTCCACAGCATCTTCCAGAAGCTCGGCGTGAAATCGCGCGCCGAGCTGATCGTCAACACGATGGACTGACCAGAGGACGGATTGGCCTTCGGATTGGCGTCCTTCCGGAATAGATCATATCCAATCCCCTCCCGCTTGCGGGAGCGGGATATGCTCAATCCGGATGCATCGCCGACAGTTTGACCGGAGCCGGAGCCGGATTGGGCCCGTGCCAGGTCGCGCACAGCAGGGCGCCGGTCGCGATTGCCAGGCCATAGGGAATGGGGCCGCGCGGCCGAAGCGCGGGCGGACGTATGCCGCCATGCCTGGGCGCCGGGATCAGCCGCCGGGCAATGAGGAAGGCCAGCGCGAGCAGCCCGCCACCGATCGCCACATAGACGATCAAGGTGAGCCCGCCGGCGATGTCGAACCATAAGGCGATCGCAGCAAGCAGCTTCACATCGCCCCCGCCCAGCCAGCCACGCGAGAAGAGCAGCGCGCCGCCAAGCAGCGTGACCGCGAAAACCAGCGCATTTTCCCAGACATCGAACTCGATGCCGACGCTCGCGAGCCAGGCGCCGAACAGCGCGACCACGGCGATGGGAAAGAGATTGGAGATCCGGAGTTGTGCGAGGTCCTGCAGCGCCGCGCAGACGACCACGGCGTAGAACAGATAGAGGACCACCGTCGCCACGGTCATGGCACGCCTTGGACAAGCGCGAGATTCGCCGCCGCGCGCACCGGATAGACGTCGGCGGCCGAGACCGCCGCACTCAGATACCGGACCGCATGCTGGGCGTTACCCACCAGGAACGCGGCATAGCCGGCATTGTTGACGCGATCCGCCCAGCGCGCGCTGCCCTTGTCGGGGATCTGCGCGATCAGGTCCTCGCCGGCCGCCGCGCGTGCGATGTCGAGATTGTTGGCGGCGCGCTCGTTCCGCGGCGCGAGCCGCACCGCTTCGCGCAGGATCGGCACCGCATCGGCGGGACGGCGCCTGAGGATCATCGAATAGCCCAGATTGTTGAGTACCCTGGCACGGTCGGTGGTTCCCGCCAGCGCCATGCGATAGGCCCGGTCGCTGTCCGCCCAACGCCCGGCGCGATCATATGCGATACCCAGCGCGTTCCATGCCCGCCACCTGTCCGGGCAGAGCCGCGTCGCGCTTTCCAGCGCGTCCTGGGCGCCCGCCGTCCGGCCGAGACGGAGCGCGACGATGCCGAACCCTTCATTCACGCGGCAATCGTCGGGCGTCTGGGTGCGCAACGCGCCGAAGGCGGTATGGGCGATCTCGTCATGCCGTTCGGCCAGCGCCAGTTCGGCGGTGAGCAGCGGCAGTGCCACGACCATCGCCGGCGCCGCTGGATCGGCGCGCACGATCATCGCGCGGGCCTGCGCCAGCCGCCCGCCCGCGATCGCCGCACCGATATCGGCCGGATCGATCGTTTCACCCGCATATGCGCTGGTGGATATCATGATCGCCACCGCAGCGATGATCGTACCGAAGCGCATCTAAAGCCTGCGGTTTCCGCGCAACGTCTCGTCGAACCGCACCGCGTTGGCACCAAGGACGAGGATCATGCGGCCCGCCTGCGGCGAGGTATAGACCCGGACCTTGAACGGCAAGGCGGCCAGCACTTTCTTCGCGTCGCCGCGCAGCGCCGGCGGCGCGATCAGGCGGGATTGATCGACGCGCTGTGCATAGTCGCCGGTTTCGACCGCAGCCCAGCCCGATCGGAGCAGATGGCCGCGCATGCGCGCGGCCTGACCGCGACGACCGACCGCGTTCATCACCCGCAGCGGTGCAGGCATGCTCGCGGTCCGGATCGGTGCCTGCGCCACCGAATCCGTCGCCGAACGTGCGGGGACCGGACCTATGACCGCGGACCGTGCGGGTGCCGGTCGTGCGGGTGCCGGCCGGCCATCGGTCACGAGCATTGTTTCCGCCATGGAGACGCGTTCGAGCCGGGCCGGAGCGGGCGGCGCCGGCACAGTGACGATGTCCATCGTCACCACCTGTCCACGGGCGATCGGCTCCGGCGACTTGGCCGGCCCGGATGCTTCGGACGGCGGCGGCACGACGAATTCCCGGCGCAGAACATCGGCATCAGCGCGCCGATCCTGATGCTCCAGCGACAACGCCATATCCTCGCGAAGCGCCGGATCGCGCGGCGCGATCGCCAGTGCCAGTTCATGATAGCGCCCGCCGAGATCGAAGCGGCCGATCGCGTCATAGCTGGCAGCGAGGCCACGATAGGCCTGCACATCGTCGGGATTGGCGCGCAGCGCCTTGCGATACGCGTCGATCGCAAGCGCATGTTCGCCACGGCCGGCAAGCATACGCCCCTGGGCGAGCGGCGCGCCCTCCTCCGCGACGGGAAGCGGCCTGGCCTGAAGGCGCGGCGCCTCGCGTGCGCAACTCGTGCTGGCCAGCAGCATCAGGACGAGGATCGTTGATCGTTTGGGCCGCCGCTGCATCATTGTCCTCCGCCCAGGGCCGGCAGCAACAGGCGCACCACGCGGATGCCGGCCGGAAGCATCAGCACGCCGATCATCACCGGCAGCATGCAAACGACCAGCGGGATCGAGAGCAGCACCGGCAGGCGATGCGCCTTTTCCTCGGCCCGCATCCGCCGTTTCTCACGCATCTCCCCGGCATAGATGCGCAGCGTCTGGCCGATGCTCGAGCCGAGCTTGTCGGACTGGATGATCAGCGTCGCAAAGGATCTGATCTCGTCGACCTTCACACTCTCCCCCATTCGACGCAGCGCTTCTTCCCGGCTCTGCCCGGCGCGCAGCTGAAGCACGACTTCGCCCATCATCCGCGAGACCAAAGGATGCGAGATCGCCATTTCGCGACCGACCCGATCGAACGCCGCTTCGACGCCCAGGCCGGCCTCGACGCAGACCAGCATCAGATCGAGCGCATCGGGGAAACCATTGACCAGTTCCTGCTGCCGCCGGTCGGCCTTGGCGGAAAGCCAGAGATTGGGGGCATAGAGGCCGAACAACGCCAGAGCCGCACCGAAAACATAGAGGTTCGTCAGCGACAGGGGGTGATCCGAAAGGAGCTGTGTCGCCAGGAAAGCGGCGGGCAGCAGCAATGTGGCGGCCATGCGAATCAAGGTGAACAGTCGAGGCGCCAGTGGTGACGAATAGCCCGCCGCGATCAGCTTGCCGCGCAACCCTTCATTGGTGTCCGCCAGCGAAATGCCGTTCTTCTCGATTGTTTCGACCAGCGCGGTCCAGGCGCTTCGGTTGGCATGGGTGCGCAGAGAGGCTCCGTGCTCACCGCTTCTGGCCAGCGGCTGGGTATCGGCGAGGCGACGCCGGACAACCGAGCGTGTCGCCATCATGTTGCTGACGAGCAGCACCAATATGGCGACCGACACGAAGACGACCGTCAGGAGGATGCCCCGCGAATTCGACAGGAAGGAAAGCTCGAACATCGCGTCAAACCTTCAGATCGATCATGCGACGGATCGAATAGGCGCCGATCGCATAGAGCAGGATGAGGCCGCTAAAGCCGATAATGAAGGCGGGGTCGGTGGCGACATCCAGATAGAAGCCCGGATTGACGAGAAACAGACCGACAAATGCCAGCACCGGCAGGCTGGTGAGGATGATCGCGGTCATCCGCCCTTCGGAACTCAGCGCACGGACCTTCATCATCATGCTGGCGCGCTCGCGGATCACGCGTGACAGATTCTCCAATATCTCGGCCAGATTGCCGCCTGTTTCGCTCTGGACGGCCAGGCAGACGACGAACATGTGCATGTCCGCCATGTCCCAGCGGTCGGCCATGTTCTGCAAGGCATCGCGAAGGTCCGCGCCATAGGTGACTTCATCGACGACGATGCCGAATTCGCTGCCGATCGGATCGGGCATTTCGGCGGTGAGCAGGTCGAGCGCAGCCGCGATCGGGTGACCAGCACGCAGGCCGCGGACAAACACGTCGAGCGCGGTCGGGAATTGTTCCTGGATGCGGCGGCGGCGGCGGTCACTGATCCGCGACAGGATCATCAGCGGCACGCCGAAGCCGGCGGCCAGGGCAAAGGTCGCGATCATCAGGAACGTGCCGGACGTCAACAGATAGCCGGCAAAACCGGCAAGTGCCGCGATCAGCACGAACAGCAGGATGACCGCGCCGATCATCATCAGCAGCAGCCGGCGCGCGGGTATCGCGAGGCCCGCCCCGTGCAGCGTCCGTTCTATCCGGCGCAGGACAGTGCCGAGCGTGCCGGGAATGTTGAGCGTGTCGGAGGTGTCGCGGCGCAGACGGGACAGAATCTCCGATCGGTCGAAACCGCTGGCGATCATCGCCAGCCGCTTATTGACCCTCCGCTCCGTACCGCGGCGACTGCGCAGCCAGCTGATCGAACCCTCCACGGCGAGGATCGTCGCCGCGAAGAGCAGGATCAATGCGAGAATGCGAAGCGCGGTCGGGGTCATGTGCCGATCACCACGTCCGGCCGGAACAGTTCGACGGGCAGGCTGATGCCGCGATCGGCCAGCTCGTTCATGAATTTCGGCCGGATGCCGCTCGCCTCGAAACGGCCGAGCACATTGCCGTCCTCGTCACGGCCCATCAGCTTGTAGCGGAAGATCTCCTGCATGGAGATCACCTCGCCTTCCATGCCGGTCAGTTCGGACAGGCTGAGCAGGCGCCGGCGGCCATCGGCCAGACGGCCGATCTGGATGATCACGTTGAGTGCGGACGCGATCTGCGCGCGCGCCGAGCGCGGCGAGATCTCCACCCCGCTCATGCCGATCATCTGCTCGACACGCGACAGCGCATCGCGCGGCGTATTGGCGTGGACGGTGGTCATCGATCCGTCATGGCCGGTGTTCATCGCCTGAAGCATGTCGAACGCTTCGCCCGCGCGCACCTCTCCCACGATGATGCGATCGGGTCGCATGCGCAGCGCATTCTTGACCAGATCGCGCTGGCTGACTTCGCCGCGTCCTTCGATATTGGCCGGGCGGGTCTCCAGCCGCGCGACGTGACGCTGCTGCAATTGCAGCTCCGCCGAATCCTCGATCGTCACGATGCGCTCGTCGGTGTCGATATAGGCGGACATGGCGTTGAGCAGCGTCGTCTTGCCCGAGCCGGTACCACCGGAGATGAGCACGTTGCGCCGCGCCGCCACCACCGCTTTCAACACCTCGGCGATCTCGGCGGGTACGCTGCCGAATTCGATGAGCTTCGCCATGTCGATCGGGATGCGCGCGAATTTGCGGATCGAGAGCAGCGACCCGTCCACCGCCAGGGGTGGCACCACGGCGTTGACGCGCGATCCGTCGGCCAGGCGGGCATCGACGAACGGCGACGATTCATCGACCCGGCGGCCAACCGCGGCGACGATCTTCTGGATGATGCGCAACAGATGCTTCTCATCCTTGAAGCGAACCGAGGTCTCCTCCAGCCGCCCGGTCCGCTCGACGAACACGATATTGTGGCCGTTGACGAGAATATCGGTGACGCTGCTGTCCTTGAGGAGGGGCTCCAGCGGTCCGAGGCCGAGCAATTCGTCGAGCACGTCGGCGACGAGGCGCTTGCGTTCCTCATGATTGAGCGCGTGCTTTTGCAGCGCGAGCTGTTCGTGGACGATCTCCCCAACTTCCGCCTCGACCTGCTCGCGCGACATGCCGTCGAGCGCCGACAGGTTGATCAGATCGAGCAATCTCTTGTGAAGCTCGACCTTCAGTTCGGTATGCCGGTCGACATCGAGCGCGCCGGACGTCCGCGACGATTTGCCGTCGATTTTCGATATCCGGCCTGGATCGGTGACCAGATCCTGCAGCGGGCCAGGCTTCTTGATCTGCCACATGGCCTAGCCGCCCCCTTGCTGCACAAGCTGGCGGCAGCCGTCGAGAATCTCGCCGATGTCGCGCGAGATACGGTTCTTCGGCTTGATCTCGTCGAGCAGGACGCCCTGATCGAGCGCGGTGCTGACCAGTGGAAAATCATTGGCGATACTGAACGCGACGGGGTGATTGAGCGCACGCTCCGCATCGGAGAGGTCGATGGTGCGGAACAATTTCTTCTGCACGCGATTGACGACGATCTGCAGCCGCCCGTCGAGCACGCCCTGGTTGCGCAGCAGCGCAAGCTGGCGCTGCGCCTGGCGCAGGCTGGCGATGGTGAGTTCGACCACCAGCAGGATCACGTCCGAACGCGCCATCAGCGAGAGCGACCAGTTGGTCCAGTTGCCCGGCAAATCCGCGAAGATCATGCCGTAATTACGCGTGGCGAGATCGACGACGTCGAAGATCTGATCGGCGCTCACCGATTCGAGCGGCATGATCTCCGGCGGCGCGGCGACGAGGTTCAACCCCGTCGGAGTTCGCGCCATCACCGAACGCAGCAGATCGCCGTCGACGCGCGCGCCGGCCTCCAGCAAGTCGCCCAGACCGAGCTGCGGCTGGACGCCGAGATAGGTCGCGGCATTGCCGAACTGCAGGTCGAAATCGAACAGGCAGGTTTCGCCATGCCCCTGGCTGGCATGGAGGCTTGCCGCCTGGGTAGCGAGCATGGTCGCGCCAACGCCGCCGACACTCTTGATGACCGAGACGACGCTGCCATCGGCCCCACCCCCATGATGGCCGGCATCGACGGTGCTGCGGATCCGTTCGAGCGCGGCACGCAGCTCGGCGCCGGTCAGCGGCAGCGCAAGGACATCGTTCACGCCGGATTGCAGCAAAGCCCGCACCACCGGGATCGACGCGTCGCGCACCGCCGCAACGATCGGCAAGCGCGCATGCGCCGCGCGGAGCGCCGCAAG
>JASBTC010000116.1 GCA_030148625.1 Sphingobium sp.
GGGCACGACCTTCTCATATTTGATGCGTTTGCCCGACGGCTCGTGGATCTGGTGGAAAGCGACCGTGGCGGTCGATTTTGTCGCCGGATAGATCTCCACCGGGATCGAGACCAGGGCCAGCCGGATCTGTCCCTGCCAATAAGCGCGTGCGGCCATGTCCTGCTCCATCGTTACCGGAACAGAATGAGCGACGGGGTATGCGGGTTCCGAGTGCGTTGGCCAACACACCGTATCATTCCCGCGAAAGCGGGAATCCCGCTTTTCGTAAAGCATCGGAAAGAAGAAGAAGCGGGATCCCCGCTTTCGCGGGGATGACACCGGAATTGAGTTTAGCTCACCGCTCGGATCTACTGGCCCAGCTTCTCGATCTTGTCCTTCAGGCTGGCGAGTTCCGCCTTCAACGCGTCGATTTCATCGTCCTTGCCGCCGCTGTCCGACGGCTTGACCGCGCCGGGCTTGAACGCGCTCGCCGCGGCTTCGAACATCGCCATGTTGCGCTTCGCCATTTCGGCGAACGGGCCGGCGCCGAACGCCCCCTCCACCGCGGTGCGGAACTGTTCCTGGTTGCGGCGGAACGCATCCATCGAGGCTTCGAGATAGCCGGGCACCACCGCCTGCATCGAATCGCCGTACATCGAGATCAGCTGGCGCAGGAAGTTGACCGGCAGCATCGCCTGCCCCCGCTGTTCTTCCTCCATGATGATCTGGGTGAGGACATTGTGGGTGATGTCGTCCTCGGTCTTGGCATCGAGCACCTTGAACTCGCGGTTCTCACGGACCATCGCCGCGAGATGTTCGAGCGTGATATAGCTCGACGTATCGGTATTGTAGAGCCGACGATTTGCGTATTTCTTGATGATGACGATGCCGTCGGCGGCTGCGTTCTTCTTCATAACCAGGAGCATCCCCCGCAAGACAATGGCTTACCCTGCACCATTTGATGCCGCACCGCAACACGGACCACGTCCCTTGCCGCTGTTCCTTGAATTGCTGCGCAGCGAAACCGCAACATCGCCCGAACGCGCCGCGGCCGCGATCAAGGGATTAAGGGCGTATCAGGACGCCCCTCGCACCGATCGCGGACCGCCCATGCCCGTCGTCGCCACCGCCGGCCGCGCCTGCCTGCGCGATTATGGCGGCACGGGATTGCCTGTGGTTTTCGTCCCCTCGCTCATCAATCCGCCCTTCGTGCTCGATCTCACGCCGCGCAATTCGCTGCTGCGCTGGATGGCCGGCCGGGGAGTCAGGCCATTGCTGCTCGATTGGGGTGCACCTTCGGCCGAAGATCGCGATCTCGGTATCGCCCGCCATGTCGAAACGCTGCTGGTGCCGCTGCTCGATGCGCTCGGCGACCGGACGGCATTGGTCGGCTATTGCCTTGGCGGAACGATGGCGGCGGCAGCGGCGGCGCTGCACCCGATCGCCGGCCTCGCACTGATCGCCGCGCCGTGGCGATTCTCCGGTTTTCCGGAAACCGCACGTGCCGACATGATCTCGCTCTGGGAAACCGCACGACCGACCTGCGACACGCTCGGCTATCTGCCGATGGAGATTCTCCAGACCGCTTTCTGGCGGCTCGACCCCGGCCGCACCGTCTCAAAATATGAGCGGTTCGGCGCACTCGATCCGAACTCGACCGAAGCACAGGCCTTTGTCGCACTCGAGGACTGGGCCAATGGCGGCGCGCCGCTGACGCTCGAGGCAGGGCGCGAAACGTTCGAAGATCTGTTCGCCGCCGATCTGCCCGGCACGGGGCGCTGGCGCGTGGGCGGGCAGACGATCGATCCGGCCAATCTCGCCTGCCCTCTGCTCGACATCGTATCCCTCAGCGATCGCATCGTCCCCGCCGCGACGGCGACCGGACTGGACGAACGGCTGGAGCTCGGCGCAGGTCATGTAGGCATGATCGTCGGCGGCCGCGCCCGCGCGCAGCTTTGGGATCCCCTCGCCGTGTGGCTTTCGCACCTGCACAATAATTGATAGATTGCGGGGAACCCCTTCCATCGGAGACTTTCCCATGACCGACATCGTGATCACCGCCGCCAAGCGCACGCCGGTAGGCAGCTTTCTCGGTGCATTCGGATCGGTGCCGGCGCACGAACTGGGGCGGGTCGCGATCGAAGCGGCACTGGCGCAGGCCGGCGTTGACGCCGCCGACGTCTCCGAAGTCATCATGGGTCAGGTGCTGACCGCGGCGCAGGGACAGAATCCGGCCCGACAGGCATCGATGGCCGCCGGCGTGCCCAAGGAAGTGCCGGCCTGGGGCGTCAACCAGGTCTGCGGATCGGGGTTGCGCGCGGTTGCGCTCGGCATGCAGGCGATCGCCAATGGCGACGCGAGCATTGTCGTCGCCGGCGGACAGGAGAGCATGTCGCTGTCCAACCACGCCCAGGCGCTGCGCGCGGGCCAGAAGATGGGCGCGGTCTCGCTGGTCGACACGATGATCACCGACGGGCTGACCGATGCATTCAACCATTATCATATGGGCATCACCGCCGAGAACGTCGCCGAGCAATGCCAGGTGACCCGCGAACAGCAGGACGCCTTCGCTGTCCGGTCCCAAACGCTGGCCTCCGCCGCACGGGCCACCGGGCGCTTCGTCGACGAGATCGCGCCGGTCACGGTGAAGGGCCGCAAAGGCGACACGATCGTCGAGAAGGACGAATATATCCGCGACGGCGCGACGATCGAGGCGATGGCGGGGCTCAAACCCGCTTTCAAGAAAGACGGCTCGGTCACCGCGGCCAATGCCAGCGGCCTCAACGACGGGGCAGCCGCACTGGTGCTGATGACGCGCGAGGAAGCCGAGAAGCGCGGCGCGAAGATCCTGGCGCGGATCGCCAGCTGGGCCTCGGCGGGCGTCGATCCCGCAGTGATGGGCCTCGGCCCCGTCCCCGCCACCAAGCGCGCTTTGGAAAAAGCGGGCTGGAGCGTCGGCGATCTCGACCTGATCGAAGCCAATGAGGCATTCGCCGCCCAGGCATTGGCGGTCGGCAAGGAACTCGGGCTCGATCCCGACAAGGTCAACGTCAATGGCGGTGCGATCGCGATCGGCCATCCGATCGGCGCATCGGGCGCGCGCGTGCTGACGACCCTGCTTTACGAGATGGAGCGCCGCGACGCGAAGAAGGGCCTAGCGACCCTGTGCATCGGCGGCGGCATGGGCATCGCCATGTGCGTTGAGCGGTAGAGGTCCTTCACCCGGCGCCGTCATTGCGAGACGTGTAGCAACGAAGCGATCCAGCGACGTGCCCTTCTCTGGATTGGTTGGCCTATAGCCGCCTTCGGTCCGCTCTGCTCGCAATGGCGCCGACATGGTTTGTTCGGCGCCAGGGACATCACATCGATCGGATTTGCCGATCGGATCGCCGCTTTCCTACGACGACCAGACCCGATCGTAACGCTGCCCCAGCCCGGTGAGCAGTTCATATTGCGACAGGCCCGTGCGCATCGCCGCGTCGGGCAGGTCATAGCCGATCTCGACCCAGTCGCCTTCGGCCAGATCCGAACAGGTGTCGACGCAGATCACGGTCAGGTCCATCGAGACACGCCCGATCACCGGCAGTTCATGCCCGCCCGCCACTGCATAGCCGGTGCCCGAGAAGCAGCGCAGATAGCCATCGGCATAGCCCAGATTGAGGGTTGCCAGCTCCATCGCGCGCGTCGCACGGAAGGTTCCGTTATAGCCCACCATATCCCCAGCCGCGACCCGGCGGCGCTGCAGGATCTGGGTCTCGATCATGGCGACCTGGCGGATATCGTTGGCCGCCTCGATCCGGGGCACGCCGCCATAAAGCGCGATGCCCGGCCGTGTCAGGTCCAGCGCATATTCGGCGCCCAGGCAGATGCCGGCACTGTTGGCTATGCTGAGCCGCCTGGCGCTCGTCACATCGCGCAACGCTGTCAGCGCGTTGCGTTGCGCACCGTTGACCGGCAGGTCCTGATCGGCGCTGGCGAGGTGCGTCATCAGCGTCTCGACCTCCAGCCCGTCGAGCACGCCGGCCGCGACTTCTCCGGTGGACAGGCCGAGCCGGTTCATGCCGGTATCGACCATGACGTCGCATGCGCCGCCACCCGCCTCGCGCCAGCGCCGCACCTGATCCACCGTGTTGAGTACGGGACGGGCCGAGGCGCCGAGCGCGGCCTCCATATCGCCGGCGCGAACGCCGTGGAACACCGAAAGCGCCGCACCGTCGATCACCGGTCGCAGCGCCTCCGCCTCGGCCCATGTCGCCACGAAGAAATCGCGGCAGCCGGCATCGAGCAAGCGCTTCGCGACCTCGCGCGCGCCCAGGCCGTAGCCGTCCGCCTTCAATGCTGCGCCGCAGGCGGCCGGCCCGCTTCGGCCATTCAGCCAATGCCAGTTGCGCGTCAGCGCATCGCCATCGAGACGGATGCGCAACGGAGAGGGAATATCGGTCATCGGCGCGACCATTATCCGGCCCGCTTTGGATCGTCGAGGTTCAAGCGCGTCGTCTCCGGCAACCACAATATCGCAACAACGAACGCAACCAGCACCACCGTGAAAGTGTACCAGAGCCCGGCATAGGGATCGCCCGTCCGTGCAACGATATACTGACTGATGACCGGCAGGAAACCGCCGAAATATCCAGTTCCGATGTGATAAGGGATTGACATCGAACTGTAACGGATCCGCGGCGGAAATAATTCCGCCATGCACGCCGCCATCGGACCGAAGGTCATGCCTGATAGCGCCGAAAGCGCGAGGATGCCGATTATCATCAACGCCATGTTCGCGCTCGACGGGCGGCTCTTGTCGAAACCGTATCCGGCACCGGCCAGCGCCACGTCGAGCCCCGCCGGGCTGGTGTCCACGACCGGCGAACCGCCGATCGACACGCCGGTTTTCGGCGCCTCGGCGGTGACATAATGGACGCCCTTGCGCGACAGATGGTCGAGCAGCCGGCCGCACTCGCCGGCCTGGACCTTGGCGAACGGATCATAGCCGCAGTCACGCCCTGCAACGACGACGGGCGCCTCGCGCGCCGTCTGCGCCATCTCCGGATTGGCCGCGCCGCCGATCAGCTTGAACAATGGAAAGAGCAGCAACAGCGTCAACGCATAGCCGATGATGATCGGTTTCCTGCGCCCCACTTTGTCGGACAGCCAGCCGAACAATATGAACCAGATCAGCCCCGAGGCCGCGCCGACGCCGACGATGATCTGCGCCGTGCGATCGTCGACTCTCATGGCATTCTGGACAAAATAAAGCACCTGGAACAGCGCAGTATACCAGATGACCGTGACTCCGGCGGCAAGGCCGAACAGGGCGACCAGGATTCGTCGGGTATTGCCCGGATGGGTGAAGCTCTCCTTCAGGGGGTTGCCGGAAACCTGCCCCGACGCCTTCATCGCCTGGAACACCGGGCTCTCCGAAAGCTTCAGCCGCATCCATAGCGATATGCCAAGCAACAGCAGCGAGACTATGAACGGAATCCGCCAGCCCCAGGCCTCCCACGCCTCCTTGCCGAGGATTGCCTGTGTACCCAGCACAACGGCCAGGCTGAGCGCGAAGCCACCCGAGACGCTGGCCTGGATGAAGCTGGTGAAGAAGCCGCGCTTGCGAACGGGCGCATGCTCGGCGACATAGATCGCCGCCCCGCCATATTCGCCGCCCAGCGCCAGCCCCTGCAAAATGCGCAGGCTGAGCAGGATGATCGGCGCCGCCAGCCCGATACTGGCGGCCGACGGCACGAATCCGATCGCGGCAGTGGCCAGGCCCATCAGCGTGATGGTGACGAGGAAAGTATATTTGCGGCCCAGCCGGTCGCCGAGATAGCCGAACAGGATCGCACCCAGCGGCCGGAATCCGAACCCGATCGCGAAACCGAGCAGCGACAGAATCAACTCGATCGTCGGGTTCCCGGTGGGGAAGAAGGTCCGGCCGATGATCGCGGCGAGCGTGCCGTAGATGAAGAAATCATACCATTCGAACATCGTGCCGAGCGTGGAGGCGGCGATGACCAGCCGGATCTCCTTCCTGGTCGGTTCTCGCACGGCCTGCGCTGCGACGGTCGCCATCCATCCCCCATTCCGCCCGATGTCCGGACGCCGGACAGGCTTTAATGCCATGCCCGGCGCATTCCGACCCGACTTATTGCCCGCCGTCGCCGGTGCCTTTCGCGGCATCCGCCTTGGTCAGCGTCGGCCATTTGATACCAAGCTGTTCGAGATAGCTACCATAACGATCGGGCTGATAATAATATTTGCTGAGTTCCGGCTTGAAGCGCGCCATGATCTCGGTGTTGAGCTCCAGTGCCGGCTTGTCGGCCGCGCCGATCATGGGGACGTATTTCTGGTCCTTGGTCTGGACATCGGTGAAATAGGTTTTGGCCGCCTTCAGCAATTCGGGCTTGGTCAGCAGGTCGATCATCGTCATCGCCATCACCTTGGCGCCCGCGACGACGCCCTTATGGGCGATCGGCGTCGCCATCGCGATCGCATTGGACCAGTTATGCCCCGGAAGACCCGGGATGTTCGACGGATAGCCGATCGTGATCGTCGGCACTGTCCAGGCGACATCGCCGATATCGTCCGATCCGCCGCTCGGCGGATTTTCGACGGGTGGCTTCAACTCCTCGATCTTCGTGGCCAGCCCCTCCACCTTCTCGGCCTTGAGATTGGTTTGAACCACCTTGGCGAATGCCTGGTCGTCGGCGCTCCATTGCGGCAGGCCGACCATCTTGATGTTGGCATAGGCGGCTTCCGCCATCGGCTTGTTGAAATGGCGCGGCGCGGCGGCGCCCAGGATCCGCCGCGTGACCGTGGTATCGGTCATCTTCGCGGCAGCCTCGGCGATTGTGTTGCCGATCTCGAAATTCTTCTTGATCCCGTCAAAACCGATCTCGCGGAAATAGAACCAGATCGACGCACGCTGCGGCACCACATTGGGCTGATCGCCGCCATCGGTGATCACATAATGCGAGCGCTGTTCGGGGCGGAGATGTTCGCGACGGAAATCCCAGCCCGTCCCCATCAGCATCACGCCATCGAGCGCGGACTTGCCGCGCCATGGAGCCCCCGCCGAATGCGCGCTTTCGCCGGAAAACGTATATTCGACCGAGACGAGCCCGGTACCGCCCGGCTGACCATAGGCCGTGCCGAGATTGTTGCTGACATGGGTGAAGAGCACTGCGTCGACATCCTTGAAGACGCCGTCGCGCACAAAATAGGCCTTGCCGGCCAGCAGTTCCTCGGCAACGCCGGGCCACAGCACCAGTGTTCCCGGAATATTGTCTTTCTGCATCAGCTCCTTGACGGCCAATGCTGCGACGATGTTGACGGCCTGGCCGCTATTATGGCCCTCGCCGTGACCGGGGCCGCCAGGCACCATCGGATCATGCCAGGGAATGCCGGGTTTTTGTGACGCCTTGGGGATACCGTCGATATCGCTGCCGATCGCGATCACCGGGCCGCCGCTGCCATGCGTCCAGCGCGCCACCCAGCCCGTCGGCAGCCCCGAAACGCCGCGCTCGACGGTAAAGCCTTCCTTTTCGAGCAACTCGGTCAGGTAACGGCTGGTCTCCGTCTCGTGCAGGCCGAGCTCAGCGAAGCTGAACACCGAATCATTGACCACCTGCGCCAGCTTGGTGCGCGCTTCGACGCCGGCGATGGCGCGCGCCTTCAATCCGCTGGGCCTCGACTGGGCGAACGCTGCCATCGGCAGCCCCGCCACGCAGGCAATTGCGATCAAGCCGTGAATCAGTCGAGCGCCGCGCATAACTTCCCCTCGTTTTCAAAATCAGAAACACGCTATTGCTATGCCGCAATTGCAGGCGCCGCAATGGGCGCCTGCCCAATGCTAGATCAAGCTGCGTGATTCCGGAATCACGCAGCTTGATCTAGCTTTTTGTTTTACCGCGATTTTCGAGTCGTTCGATGGGTCCATCGACCTGCAAATCGCTCTAGGTGGTGGTGACATTTTAGGGATTCACGGGGTGCAGGATTTCTGATTCAACGCTGGCTTTTGGAGGCTGGTGTGGAAGGCGAGGTGCTTCGGGACGATCAATGGGATCGCCTGCGCGAGTTCGTGC